>CAZVOI010000055.1:0-44186 GCA_964628275.1 uncultured Acidobacteriota bacterium
AAGGACAAGATCTACAAGGTGACGCTGCAGCCGCTCAACACCAGCAACTTCTTCGAGGCCGGCCACCGGCTGCGGATCGAGGTCTCGAGCAGCAACTTCCCGCGCTTCGACCGCAACTTGAACACCGGCGGCAACAACTACGACGAAGCCCAGGGCGTCGTGGCCCGGAATGCCGTGCATCACTCCAGGAAATACCCGTCCAGCATCACCTTCACCGTGGTGAAGCGGGGTGCGCCCACGGCGAATCCATAGGATTCGATAGGCCGGCGCGAGCTCCCCGAGTTGAAGATGAGACTCGCGACGTTCGCGCTGGCGCTCGTGGCGCGGCTCGCCCACCTGCTGCTGCTGGATCAGCCGCTGCTGTTCGCGCACCAGCACATCTACTTCTGGAGCGGGCTTCGGATCGCGGAGGCGCCGCATCCGCTCGACTACCTGCTGACGAGCGACGAGTGGATCGGCTGGGGCCGCGGCTGGACGCTGGCGCCGCTCTACCAGCTGCTGCTCGGCGTCGCCTTCCTGTTGGATGGCTCGCGACTGCTGCCGGTTCAGCTTGCGCAGTGTCTGATGGGAGCGCTCACGGCAGTGCTCGTCGGCGACCTGGGGCGCCGGATGGCGCCGCGCTTCGGCGCCGTTGCCGGCCTCCTCTACGCCCTCTACTGGCCGTCGGTGTCCTTCGCCAGCCAGACCATGACCGAGAACCTGCACACGACGCTGCTGGTGGCATCTGTCTGGACACTCGCGCGAACCGCCGACGAGCCGCGGCTCGCCGGCTTCGCCGCGAGCGGCTTCCTGCTCGGGCTCTCGGCGCTGGCGCGCGCGGTCTCGACCGCCTTCGTCCCGGTCGCGATCGCCTGGACGCTGCTGGTTCCCGGGTGGCGCCGCGGCGCAAAGGGCGCCGTGCTTCTCGGTCTCGCGGCGGCCTGCGCGATCCTGCCCTGGACGGCACGCAACTTCCATCGGGGCGATCCGCTGCTGATCGAGAGCGTGGGCGTGTACAACCTCTGGAACGACAACGCCTTCGTCGACGAGGGGCGGATGGCCCGGCAGGAACAGCGGATGTTCAACCCGAAGAACTCCCTGAGCCAACGGCGCTCGCTGGCGGTCCAGTACGCGCTGCAGGGCGTCGTCAACAACCCGGGCGCCTTCGGCGAGAAGATCTGGGACAACGCTCGGTACCTGGTTCGGCCCGACTCGCTGTTTGGCACTTTGATGGGCCTCTTGCCGCAACCGAGCCCGTGGGACGTCCTCAGCATCCCGTTTGGCGATGCGTTGCTGCTCGCCGGTATCCCCTGCTTCCTCGTTTTCGCGTTGTGCGCCGCGCCGACACCCGTTCGTCTCTTGACGCTGCTCTGGTTCTCCTACTACTTCGCGTTGCTGGTCGTGGTCTTTCACGTGGAGACGCGCTATCGGAGCGCGCTGATGCCGTTCTTCTTCGCCGGCGCGGCGGCGGGCTTCGACGCGCTGACCGCCGCGACCGAACGCCGGCGAGGAGCCGTGCGCGTGGCGTTCGCGGTCGGTTGCGGGATCGTCTTGCTCTCGCTCCAGCCCTTCGCTCGACCGGCCTGGCACGCCAGCCGGAGCGCGCTCTCGATGGCGCGCGCGCGCGCGTTCCTGGCGCAGGCCGACGCCGCTCTGGCCACGCGCGAGATCGCCGCCGCGGCGGTTCGCGACGTCAACCCGGCGCGGCCCTGGCTCTGGTACGCCGAGCACTTGGCGAGACAGGGCCGATCCGCCGAAGCGATCGAAGCGTTTCAGCGCGTCGAGCAAGTGGCGGAGGGGCACATGCTCGGGCCGATGCTGCTGACGCGGCTGTGGCTCGACGTGGGGCGGCCCGACCAGGCTGAGCTGGCGAGCGAAGCAGCGCGCCGGGTCTCCTGGACTCACGACGCCTGGGTCGTCCTCGAGAACGCCTGGCGCGGCCTGCCGCCCCCGGTCACCGACACGCTGACTCTCGGCGTCGACGACTACGGCGGGGCGCGCGGCTTCTTGAAGCCGTTCCGCAACTACCGCTGGACGCTGCGGCGCGCGCAGTTGCGTGTGAACCCGGCGTGGCCCGAGCGCGACCTCGAGCTCACGCTCCAGATGGGATCGCCCGACCCGTCACCGTACCCGCGGCCGGAGGTGAAGGTGCGCACCTGCGGCGGTCCGCCGCGCGTCTTCGAGCTGACCCGCGACGTGCGGCCTTACGTCTGGCAGGCGAGCTGCCCGCCCGGAGCGCCGGTGACGGTCGAGATCGTGTCGCCCACCTTCAACAAGTCCGGCGAGCACGACGGCCAGGGCATCCGCGTCGACCGCTTCAGCGTCCGTCCGGCGCGGCGCTAGCCCGCGCTCCCGCGAATCGAAACAACACCGCGCCGAGGACGAGGGCTGCCCCACCGGCGACGATCTGGTCCTGCGTCACACCCGACAGCAGCCACAAAGAGAGCGCCACCGCCGACAGCGGGACCAGTGGCCCGCCGGGCACGACGAAACTGGCCGGCGGAGACGCGCGGCGGCGAAGGACGAGAACCGCCACGCAGGTGGTGGCGCTGAACAGCAGCCGCGCCAACGCGCTGAGCGCCGCCAACTGCGCGAAGCCGCCGGAGAGGCCGCTCGCCCACGCGAGGATCGTGAACACCACGATCGCGACGTGAGGCGTCGCGAAGCGCGGGTGGACGTCGGCGAGTGCCACCGAGAGACGCCCCGCCTGGCCGAAGGAATACAGGATCCGCGGACCGACCAGCACCAGCGCGCTCAGGCTGCCGATCGTGGACACGACCGCGCCAGCGGTCACGACGACTCCGCCTGCGGGCCCCAAGAAGCGAGCGGCGGACGAGGCCAGCGGCGTTGCATCCGTAGCGAGGCCGGGAAGCGTGCCAAGCGCGACGATCTGGATCGAGACATACAAGACCGCGGTCGACGCGATCGCGGTGATCAGCGCGAACGGCAAGTCGCGCCGCGGGTTCTTGGCCTCTTCGGCGGGAACCGATGCGTTCTCGAAGCCTCCGAAGGCAAAGATGAGCAGCAGGCTCGCCCGTCGCAGCGCGAGTGAATCAGGCGTTTCCGTGAACGTGTAGCTCGAGGGGTCGGCCGCCCACCAGCCCACGCCGACGAAGACGAACAGCGGCACGAGCTTGGCGACCGTGAACACATTGACGACGAACGCGCCCTCCCGAACGCCGCGATAGTTGAGCAGCGCGAGCGCGGCGAAGATCGCGGTCAGCACCAACGCGCGTCCGGCGCCCGTGCCCGCCTCCGGAGCGAAATAGCCCAATGAGGCGACGCACGCGTTGGAGATGGCGGCCGCGGCGGCGAGCCGCGACAGGAAGAACATCACGCCGACCTCGAAGCCCACGAACTCGCCGAAGGCCTGGCGCGCGTAGAGATACGGGCCGCCGGTGGCTTCGAAGCGGCTGCCCGCTTCCGCGAAGCAAAGGACGACGAGAGCCGTGAGCGCGGCGGCCACCAGATACGCGAGCGGGCTCAATGGGCCGAGCAAGCCGGCGACGGTGGCAGGCAGGACGAAGATTCCGGAGCCGATCACGCCGTTGAGCGCGATTGCGACCAGGCCCAGCAGGCCGACCTCGCGCCTGAGCTTCGTGGCGGGTTCCGTCACGCTCTCGTCAGACGTTGTTCAGGATTCCGAGCGCGGTTCCGCTGAAGATGCGCTCCTTTTCGGCGTCGGGGATGGCGAGGTTCTGGATCGACGTGACGGAGCGCTCGATCGAGCCGAGCAGATGCGGGTAATCGCTGCCCATCACCATGTGGTCGGCGCCGACGAGATCGCGGGCCAGCCGCAGGTTCGGCTCGCTAAACGTGACGGTGTCGTAGTAGAGCTTCTTCAAGTAGGTGCTGGGAAGCTGATCGATCTTCTTGCGGCACTCGGCGAAATCGCGGAAGCCGTTGTCGAGCCGTTCCATCAGGTACGGCACCGCGCCGCCCAGGTGCCCGATCACCCAGCGGATCTCGGGAAAGTCGTGGAAGAGGCCGTCGAAGCACATCCGCGCCACCGCCAGCGTGGTGTCGAACGGGAAGCCGACCAGCGGGCCGAGCACGTACTCGCCGAAGGGCTCGGCGTGCGCCGGCAGCATCGGGTGCAGGAAGATGCAGAGCTTCATCCGGTTGGCTTCCGCGAAAAACGGCCGGTAGGCGGGATCGGTGAGGGCGCGACCGCGGATGTTGCTGAGCAGCACGACGCCGTGGAGCCGCAGCTCGAAGATCGCGCGGCGCAGTTCCTCGATCGCGGCGGCGCCGGCGTCGAGCGGGATCGAGGCGAAGCCCTTGAATCGCTTCGGGTGCTGGACGACGAGCGCCGCGTAGGCGTCGTTTACCATCCGCGCCACCGCGACCTGGGCTACGCCCTCGGCGAAGAACACGTTGGGCGTCGAGAGCGAGACCACCTCGACGTCGATCCCGACCCGGTCCATGTCGGCGAGACGCTGCTTCACGTCGGTCATCGGCGGCGTCACGCCGAAGAAGCGAGCGCCGCGATAGGTGATGATCGTCCGCCCGGTCGGGTCGGTGCCGAAGGAGAAGTCGCCTTGGGTCTTGCGGATCGTCTCGAAGTAGGCGGGCGGGTAGTAGTGAGTGTGGAGATCGAGCTTCATGGCAACCCCTTCCGGGAAGCCGGCATCCTACTCTTGGCTTTGCGACGCTGTTCGACGTTGACACAGGCTCTTCACCGGCCGTAATGTCGTCCAGGACTGGGAAGGCTACCCGGCCGCGAATGGGCCCCGCCCGTCGCTGCCGGGGGTTCAATGGCCTTCTCGAAGCGGCGGCCTGGAGGTGTGTCATGGTCCGCAAGCTGTTGTTCTCATTCCTTGGCGCTTGTCTGCTCGTGTGGCCGGAGAGGCTTCAGGCACAACCCACGGCCTCCGATCCCGAGGTCGTCAGGGGCATCCGGCAGGTCGACGACGGTGAATACGACGCGGCCATCCTCACCCTCGACAACGCCGCTCGACGCCTCGCCAAGGACCCCGCGCGGGCGCAGGATCTCCCACAGGCCTATATCTACCTCGGCATCGCTTACGTGGGAAAGGGGCGCGAGGCTGCGGCCAAGGCACAGTTCCGCGAGGCTCTGGCTCGGATCAACGACTTGAGCCTGAGCGCGGAGAAGTTCCCTCCCAAGATCGTCGACCTTTTCGAGGCCGCCAAGGCGGAGGCGAGAGCGGGCGCGGGCGCGCCGCCACCGAAAAAGGGCGGCGGGAGCAAGGGACTCCTGATCGGCGGCGCTGTCGCCGCGGCCGCCGCCGGCGTCGCTCTGGCCGCCGGGGGCGGGGGGGGATCGAGCGGTTCCACGTCCACCGCGTCGACAGCGCCCACCGCGTCGCCCACGCCCGCGCCGACGACCGTAACCGAAGTCTTCGACGGACTGCTGAGCGAAAGGCAGACCGCGGCCACGATCCCGCTGCCGGCGGCCACGACCGCGGGTCCCTGGAAGGCCGAGCTGTCGTGGACTGGCACCCGGACCGAGGTGCGGATGTTCATCCTGGACGCCGTCACAAGGGCCGGCGTCGTCGATGTGAGGCTCGTGACCCCCAACTCGTCCTTGGGCGAGTGGCCGGGTGAAGCCGGCAAGCGCTACCAGATCGACCTCTTCCTCCAGGAGGGCGGCGCGAGCCAGTCGAACTACACCTTGAGGGTGACCCACCCGCGCTGAGTCGACCCGCTCGCTCGGCTGGACGAAGCGCTACAGATTCCCGCGCTTCATCTCGCCGAGCAGGTAGTCGGTCGAGCGCACCGCCAGCGCCATGATGGTCAAAGTCGGGTTCTGGCAGGCGCCCGAGGTGAAGCCCGCTCCGTCCATCACGAACAGGTTGTCGACGTCGTGGGCTTGCTGGAACTGGTTCAGCACCGAGGTCTTCGGGTTCTTGCCCATGCGCGCGACGCCCAGCTCGTGGATGCCGAGCCCCGGCGTGCGGTCCATGATCGCGTACGGCTTGATGTTGCTGGCGCCGGCGGCTTCCATCATGTCGGCGCCCGATTCCATCATGTCGGCGATGATCTTCCTTTCGTTCTCGCCCCACTGCATGTGGATCTTCAGGACCGGGATGCCGAAGACGTCGTCGACGTTCTTGTCGATCTCGATGTAGTTCGAGTAGTAGGGCAGGCACTCGCCGAAGCCCGCGAGCCCGTAGCTGACCACGGGATCCAGCATCGACTTCTTGAAAGCGTCGCCGAAGCCGGGAGCTTTCCAGTTGAAGCTCGCCGACCCGCCACCCTGGAAGCCGTAGCCGCGCAGGAAGCGCTTGTCGCGCGGGCCGTTCTTGGTGTTGCGGAAGCGGATCACGTACATCCCGTCGGGCCGCTTGGGGCCGTCGACGCTCAGCGGGTGGTACTTGGCGAGGTCGGGGAACTCGCCGCTCGCGCCCCCGGCGACCCACAGGTGGTCCATCAAGTAGTGGCCGAGCGCGCCCGATGAGTTGGCGAGACCGTTCGGCGCCTGCTCGGTGGCCGAGTTGAACAAGATGCGCGCCGACTCGAGCGCCTGCGCGCACACCACCACGGCGCGCGCCGTGACCTCTTTCGGCTCGTGCGTGAGCCTGTCGATGTAGAGAACGCCCTTCGCCTTGTGTGTGATCGGATCCGTCAGCACCTTGTAGGCCATCGCGTTCGGGATCAGCGTGCACTTGCCGGTCGCGAGAGCGTCGGCCACGGTGGTGAAGGCGGAGTTGAAGTAGGACTTGGTCACGCAGCCGCGCTCGCACGGACCGCAGTAGTGGCAGGGCTGGCGGCCGTTGATCGCCTTGGTGATGTTGGCGGAGCGGCCGAGCGTGGCGGTCCAGCCCAGCTTGTCCTTCACCTTCTTGCGGAAGTGCTGCTCGACGCAGCGCATCCCCATCGGCGGGTGGAACTTGCTGTCGGGCAGCTCGTAGATGCCCTCGGCGATGCCGGTGATGCCGACGTAGTCCTCGACGATCTCGTAGTACGGCACCACGTCGGCATAGCTCAGCGGCCAGTCCTCGCCGTAGCCGTCGTAGGACGCGGCCTTGAAGTCGAGGTCCGACATCCGGTAGCTCTGGCGGCCCCAGACGTTGGTGCGGCCGCCGACGACCTGCATCCGGCCCTGCCACAGGAACGGCTTGTCCTTGCCGCTCGAGTCCTTGCCGGTCGTGTAGGGCTCTTCGAGGTCGTTGCGGAACCAGTCGTAGGTCCACTCGTTGCAGCTTCCGAGCGTGCCTTGCACTGGACGCGTGCGCCGGATGATCTCGCGCGCCTGGTTCCGATACTTGAGCGCCGTGGCCGGCACGTGCTCCTTGTAGTCGGAGTCCTTCAGCACGCGGCCGGCGTCGAGCATCGCCACGCTCACGCCCGCCTCGGCGAGCCGCTTCGCGGCCCAGCCGCCCGACGCACCGCTGCCGATGACGATCACGTCGTAGGAACGGCTGGATGGGTTCTGCGTGGGAGCCTCCGCTAGCGGAGTATCCGTCGGTCGCGGCCGGCTGGTCAAGATCCCGGTATGCGTTGTGGCGTCCGAATGCCGGTGGTAGCCTCGCCCGAACCTAAGGAGACCAGCGTGAGTGGGAACCAAAAGCGCGAGCTCCCCGTCGTGAACCCGAACGGCGTCGGCCGGCGCGAGATGCTGCAAGGACTCTTCGCTGGCGTCGGCGCCAGCGTCGCGCTTCCGGTCGAAGCGCACACGCATGCGCCCGAGCCGGCCGTCATCGCGGCTGCCGAGGCCAAGGCCAAGGCTGCCGACTGGAAGGCCGAGTTCCTCGACCCGCACCAGCTCGCGACCGTGGCGGTCTTGTGCGCCCGGATCGTGCCCGGCTCCGAGAAGGCCCAGACCGAACGTTTCATCGACAGCCTGCTCGCGGCGGTGGGCCGCGAGCGCTCCGGGCGCTTCCTGGGCGCTCTGGGCGCGCTCGAAGGCGCTTCGCTCGCGCGCTTTCAGCGCCCCTTCAAGGGGCTGATCGAGGCGCAGCAGATCGAGCTGCTCACCGCGGCTTCGACGGCCGAGCCCGGCAGCAAGGAATGGATCTGGAAGCCCGGCGAGGTGCTGAAGCAGCCCGAGCCGGGACCCGAGACTTTCACGCTGCGCGACCACTTCGACGTCGTCAAGGGCTGGGTCGTCGACTGCTATTACTCGTCGGAGGCCGGCCAGAAGGCGCTGGGCGGCACCGGCCAGATGTTCTGGAACAGCTTCCCGAACTGCGAGCACGCCGACCACGGGGTGTAGCGCGCGGCGACGACAAGGGACCGATGCCCTTCACGGTCGCCCCGAAGCACTCGTGAACCGATGATCTGTCCTGCCTGCCAGGCGGCGAACGACGACTCGCTCGCCGCGTGCGGCCACTGCGGCGCTGCGCTCGGCGCGCCGACCGCCTTTGTCGTGGCCATCGACCTGAAGCCGGGCGCGATCCTCGACGAACGTTACGAGATCCAGAAGGCGCTGGGACGCGGCGGGATGGGCATGGTCTACCGGGCCCGCGACCGCTCGCTCGACGAAACGGTGGCGATCAAGGTGCTGCGCCCCGACTTCGCGCAGGACCCGAAGATGGCCGAGCGCTTCCGCTCCGAGATCAAGCTGGCGCGCCGCGTGCGCCACAAGAACGTCTGCACGATTCACGACTACGGCGAGGCCCAGGGGCTCCTGTATATCTCGATGGAGCTGATCGAGGGCAAGGACCTGAAACACGTGCTGCGCGAGCGCGGCGCTTTTTCGGGAGCCGCGGCCTACGACCTGGCGCTGCAGGTCGCGGAAGGGCTGCAAGCGGTCCATGACGCGGGGATCATCCATCGCGACCTGAAGACCCCCAACATCATGCTCGACGACAAGGGCGTGGCGCGGCTCCTGGACTTCGGCATCGCTCGCCGCCAGGAAGGGGGGTCGGTGGCGTCCACCGCCACCGGCCACGTGCTCGGGACACCAGAATACATGAGCCCGGAGCAGGCCCACGGCCGGAAGGTGGATCACCGAACCGACATCTACGCGTTGGGCATCCTGATCTACGAGATCTTCACGGGCCAGGTGCCGTTCCAGGGCGACACGCCGATCTCGACGATCCTGAAACATCTTCACGAGGCGCCTCCGCTCGAGACGGGTGGCATTCCACCGGCGCTGCAGCCGGTGTTGCGGCGCGCGCTCGCCAAGGAGCCGGAGGCGCGCTACCCCAGCACACGCGCCTTGGCGGACGCGCTCCGCGAGGCACGCGATTTCGTTTCCGACTCGCCGACGCTGTCGGCCGCGACGCTCGTGGACAAGATGCTGACGGCTCCAGCCGTGACAGCACCGCCGCCGCGACGGCCGCCGCTGGTGCCAACCCGACCGAGGCGGAAGGCCCTTCAGCCCTGGCTGCTGGTCGTCCCGGTCGCGCTGGCCGGGGGAGTGTTGGTGCTCACCACGCGAATCTCGAGCCCGCCTGCGATGCCCGTTCCCGCCGTGAGGAGCGAGCCGCCGACCACCGCTCCCGCGATGACGATGGCCCCGAAACCCGAGACGCCCCCGCCCACTACAGTCGCCACGACGCTTCGGCCCACGCCGACCACGACATTGGTTCGACGAGCGAGCCCGTCGCCATCGCCAGCGCTCCCGGCCTCAGCAGCGCCGATCGCGGCCGTTCCGCCGGCGACAACGCCGCCTACGACGACGCCACCCACTCCAAGACCATCCGAAGCCCCGACGGAGCCCGGCCAGCTACAGCTCGCGGTGCGGCCTTGGGCGGAAGTGAGCGTCGATGGTCGCGTAGTCGGGACGACGCCGCTGGATCGCATCAGCCTGCCGGCGGGCCCCCACCTGATCTCGCTTCGCCACCCTGGCTACGAGGAGTTGCGTCGCACCGTGACGCTGCGCTCGGGCGAAACGGC
Source organism: uncultured Acidobacteriota bacterium (assembly GCA_964628275.1). GTDB lineage: Bacteria > Acidobacteriota > Vicinamibacteria > Fen-336 > Fen-336 > CAZVOI01. The sequence continues at coordinate 9,787 of CAZVOI010000055.1, forward strand.
GAAGCTAGTGGTCGATCTCGCCAAGGAAGGCATGCCCAAGCGCCCCTGAGGCTCGCCGAGGCTGCTAAGCGAAGCGGCGCTGAGCGCGAGCCTTGGCCTTGGCGGCTTCTGCCTCGCGGTTCCGGGCCGGAGCGCTGGTCACCAGCCCGCCGAGCATTCGCAGGCACGACTCCGCGACCTCGGCGACCGCCTTGTCGAAGGCGAGCGCATTGGCGCGCGAAGGCTTGTTCGTGCCCGAGATCTTGCGCACGAACTGGAGCGCGGCGTCGCGCACCTCATCCTCTGTGGCCGGCGGCTCGAAGTTGAAAAGCGGTCGAATGTTGCGGCACATGGCGGGAATCATACGTAGTGTCGCCGCTTCTCGGGAGGCCGCGCGCCCCGCGAGTCATCGCGAACGTGCCGCGCGGCGCCGCCGGCCCGCCGCGGTCGGCGGACGTCGGAGCAGTCCCAGTGCGATGGCCGCGATCAACGAGCCGGTGACGAGGAAAACAACCGGCAGCGCCAGCGGCCACTCGCCCAACGACTGGATCCGATGCGGACGGCGGGGGTTGACCCTGACGGACCGCAGCTCCCCTTTCGGGATCGAGGCGAGCAGCCGCTCGGTCTTCTGCCTGTCCTGCGACGAGCCGGCATCGAGCGTCGACACGAACGAGCGCCCCTCGTGCTCGTAGGAGACGTAGAGCCGCGCAACGTAGCTGGTGACGCTCCGGCTGTGCTTGCCGGAGCCCGAGGAGGTGCGCGAGTAGACGTCGCCGCGCTCGACACGGGCGGCCACCACCGGCCAGTTGCGCGATTCGAGAGCGGACGGAAGAACCGCCGCGCCGCCCACCGCCATCGCCCCGCCGATCCCCGCCACGAACACGGCGACCAGCACCACCTCGCGCCGCCGGGCACGCGCGGCAGCCTCGGGGGAGGACGCCTCGGCCGCCTCGATGCTCGATTGTCCGGATCTCAACGCCAGCAGGCCGACGCCGAGGAACGCGGCGCCCGCCGCGAGCAGCAACAGGGCGAAACCGAACGTCGCGAGATTGAACCCGGCGTCGAGCCTCGCCCGCCGCGGATCGTCGGGGTCGTAGCGAATCCAAGCCGTCCCGCCGATCGGATACTGCTCCACCGCCTCCGCGGCCGCCGCGTAGCCGCCGTATCGATGGTCGTGCGCCGGCTCTGTTTCGACCGACACGTCGTCCGGCGCGAAGCGTACGCGGATCTTCGCCGCGTGCTGTGAGCCCTTGGTCTCGACGCGGCTCTCGGCGACGACGGCCTCGGCCACGGTCCAGGACATCACCACGACGGCGCGGTCGACGGCCAGGTACAGGCCGATGACGAACGGCGCCAGGCCGATCGCGCAGAACACAAGCCCCGGCACGTGGGCGCCCCTGATCTTCAAGCCCACACCGCCTCCACTCGATCAGACCCAGGTTTCACGCCGCCGAAATCGTACTACCCGGCGATCCGCCGCCGCCGGCCACCGTTTCATCGCGTCGAGCGCTCTTCTCACGCTCGCAGCTCTCTCGGCGCTACCCACCTGACCGCTCAACGCTCGGTGTTCGACGGAAACGGTGGTTACACTTCCATTGGCACATGAAGGACGCGCAGTGACATGAGCACCGCCGAGGGGGCCGCCCTCTTCCGCTGTCACATTTGTTCGAGAGAAGCGGGCTACTTCGGTCTCGTGGGCCCAGGCCATGAGCAGTCCCTGTCATCGTCAAGGCCGACGATCGTGAGGTGGGGCCCCGAGGGCGGGGTCGAACAGGTCCAGACTCACGCTCGCTCCGCGGCACGTGCTCTCGCTGCTCTGGGGGCGCCAGATCCCGCGCGAGCGCTGTACGAGATCCATCCGCCCTGGGTCACCGCGTTCTGCCCCGCCTGTCAGGTCTCGTACTGCGACGCGCACTGGCTCATCAGTGGTGGTGGCGCCGACGGTCACGGTCGCAAAGAATGCTCGTGCCCGAAAGGCCATTCGCGCGTGATGCCCCGCGATTGAAGCCGCCGTCGGGAGAGGATGCGGGCGAATACTCGAATGAACATGCCCATCGAAATCGGACAGGTCGAGGCGATCTTCCGGTATCCCGTGAAGTCGATGCGCGGCGAACGACTCGATGTCGCCAGGCTGGGCTGGCACGGCCTCGACGGCGACCGGCGCCTGGCATTCCGGCGAGTTGATGACCGTAGCGGGTTCCCGTGGCTGACAGCCAGCAAGCTCCCCGACCTGCTCCTGTTTTCTCCACAATGCCGTGAAGACGGCGCTCAGGGAGACCTTCCTACGCATGTTCGCACGCCGAATGGCGAAGAGATGCCTGTCTTCGGGGAGGACCTGGCCAGGGAAGTCGGACGCCGGCACGGGGCTCCGGTTCAGATGATGCAGTTGAAGCACGGCATCTTCGATGACGCGAGCATCTCCGTGATCGCCTCCGATACGGTGCGCGAGATCGGACGACTCGCAGGGCGGAGCCCGGACGTGCGACGGTTTCGCCCGAATGTCCTGGTTCGTTTGCTGCGATCGGCTCCGTTCCAGGAAGATGAGTGGGTGGGTTGCGTGCTCACCTTCGGCGAGGGGGACGACGCCCCCGCCATCGCCGTTACGATGCGCGACGTTCGCTGCTCGATGGTGAACTTGGATCCCGACTCGGCAAGTGCCGCGCCAGAAGTGCTGAAGGCCGTCGTTGATGCGAACCAGAACAACGCGGGAATCTACGGCACGGTCACTCGCATCGGCCGACTGGCGGTCGGGCAGACCGTACACCTCCATAATGCGTCGTGACTCTCTCGTCTTCGCGAACGCGATGATCTGGCCCACGATGTTCGATGAGTCGTGCCGGAAGACGATGCTCGGGCGGCTCGGCGATCTCCAGCCCGATGCGCCGAGGCGGTGGGGGCGGATGACCGCGGCTCAGGTGGTGGCGCACCTCACGGATCAGATGCACCACGCTCTCGAAGATGTTCCCGTCAAGGCCAGACCGGGCTTCCTCAGATGGTCGGTTGTCCGCTACCTCTCGATCTACGTGCTGCCTTGGCCGAAGGGGCGCATTCGTGGCCCGAATTGATCCGCTGGTGAAGGGTGCGGGAGGTGCAGTTGCGACGCTCGCCTTGATGGTCACCAACCTGGCGCTTGCGCACCCTCATCTCAGAAAGACCATTACCGTCAAGCTTCCGGCGGGGAGCGACGTCACCGTCTCCTATGCCACCGAACCGGGCAACGAATCATCACACACGGCCAAAGCTGCGGCAGGCTCATTTCTTCACGCCGGCGCGGTTATCGCCCTCTCGGCCGAAGTGAAGGCCGGCGCCGTGACTCTGGCGGCAGGGGAGTACACGATTGGCGCCCTCAAGAATGGCGACAGCGACTACACGATGGCGCTTCATCCGGGCCGGATGCGCCTGAGCGATGTCGCCGTCCCAGCCAAGATCATCAAGCTGGAGTCAGTGTTCTCGAGGGACATGGGCACCGCCCATCACATGCTGGTCGATATCGTGCCCGGACATGGAAAGCTCGAAAGAAAGACGGTGCTCACATTGCACTTCGGCTCGTTGTACCTGGCGGGCGCCTTGTCCTGAGCCTGGCGGCTCGAACGAGATCGACCGCGCCGAGCAGCGGCAGCAAACCCACCGCGCAAGAGTGACGGACCGCGAGCGGCGCGCTATCGTGGCGACGAAAGGAAGCAACCATGGGAACGAACCTCGATGTCGTGAAGGGTCTCTACGACGCCTTCGCCAAGGGCGACGTGCCGGCCGTGCTCGGGGCGTTCGATCCGAAGATCGAATGGCGCGAAGCCGAGAGCTTTCGCTACGCCGACCGCAACCCGTACCTGGGGCCGCAGGCCGTGGCCGAGGGCGTCTTCCAACGCATCGTGACGGAGGTCGAGCAATTCGCAGCCGTCCCCGAAAACTTCATCGACGGCGGCGACACGATCGTGGTCGAGGGGCGCTACAAGGGACAGGTGAAGGCGACCGGCACGCCAGTGAACGCGCAGTTCGTCCATGTCATGCACCTGCGCGGCGGCAAAGTGGTCCGCTTCCAGCAGTACACCGACACGGCGCAGTGGTCGAAAGCCTTCGGAGCCTGACCGCGCGAGCCGCTGGCGGCCAGTCGAGTCCGCGACCCGGCGCCGCTGCGTCCTCGTTAGCGGGCGCTAGAGGCGTTGACCTATTGCGAGGCCATCGGTTCGAGATCGGTCCGGCGCGTGAGATCGTCGAGGATGACTTCGCGACGCTGCGGTCCCGTGGGGGGGCCGCCGATGGTGCGCGCCCGGGGCTGATCGACTGCGGCGTGAAGACGTGCCGTCGTGGGGCGCTACGAGACCCGCGTCACGGTTCCCTGCGTGCCATCGACGATGACCTCCTCGCCGTCGACGAACTCGGCGGTGGCGCAGTGCGTCCCGACCACCGCCGGCAGCCGGTGCTCGCGCGCCACGATGGAGGTGTGGGTCAAGACGCTGCCGTAGTCGGTGACCAGCGCCCCCGCCCGGTGAAACACCATCATCCACGCCGCAGAGGTGGACGGGCACACCAGGACCTCCCCACGGCGCAGCAAGTGGAGGCGGTCGACCGAAGTGATGACGCGGACGCGGCCACGGTAGGTCCCGGCGGATGCAGCGATCCCCCGGATGACGCCGCCGCTCTGCTGCTGCGGCCTCGTCAGCTCTTGCGACATGAGGAAGATCAGCGCTTCGTTGACGCGGCGCGCGGCTTTCGGCAGACCCCGGAGGTTCGGCGGCTCGGCCGGGGCGGCCCCGTAGTGTGCCGGGCCTGGGTTGCTTCGCACCCACGCCAGCTCGCGGCGATGACGATCGACGAGTGGGCGGGCGTCCGCGCCACGCCCCAGCAGGTCCTCGATTTGATCGACGCCGAGCATCATCGCGTCTTCGACCTTGCGGGCCAGACCCCGCGCGACCAGGCGCCGCCCGGCCTCGACGCCCGCGCGGCGCACGAGGCCGACCACCATCTGATCGGTCAAGATGGCGTTGTCTTCGCGGATCGGGTAGACGAGCTCCGCGTAGGCGAGCGCGTCGTCGAAGCGCTGGCGGTCGGCGGCGGAGCTTAGGCCAGCACGGGCCTCGGCAATGACTCGCAGCCGCTCCGGCTCGAGGTCCGGGAGGCCGCCGTCGTGGATCAACGCCGCCAGCGAACCGGCGAGCAGGTCGGGGCGGTCGGCGAGGTTCGGGGCGCTGCAATCCGGGCCGAAGGTCCGCAGGCCCCAGAACGCGAGGTACTCGGCGAGGAGCGCGTGGATCTCGGGATCCACCGCGAGCAGTTGCTCGAGGACGTGCATGCCCCCGGCCTCGATCAGCCCGCGGGTCGCCGGACGGTCGCGCGCGAGGTCGGCGATCTTCGCGAGTTGATGCACCGGAGCCGCGGACGCGCTGGAGAGGCCCGCGAGCAGCCGGGAGGTCTTGGCGACGTCCCAACGCAGCAGCTCCTCGCAGGCGCGGCACAGCTCATGTGTGCCGATGGCATGGGGAAACATCAGCTCGAAGTGAAGCCGCATGCTCTTCGCGACGAAGGTCCGCAGCTCGCGGACGTGGGCGAAGAACTCCTCGTCGGAGAGCGCCGCCAGATCGACGACGGCGCGCCGTCGGAGCTCGGCCCTCTGCTCATCCGCGAGCTCGGCGTTCCACCGGCGGGGCAGCTCCTCGAAGTAGCCCGCCGCGAAGAGCTCTTCGGCGCGCCGCATCTTGCGGCGCATCGACGGCAACACGCGCGCGACGATGCCGATCACCCACCACGGCGGCGCCTTCGCTCCGCCATCGTCCGGCTCGATGTGAAGATAGAACTCGTGCCCGATGACACCGGCCACGAACCCGTCGGGCACGAGACCGACATCGGGCAGCAGGTCGAGCATGACGTCGGCTTTCAGATGGGTACTGGCTGCGAAAGCGCACACGGGTTCGGGGAAGTGCGCGGCGTCTTTCTCCCAGGTGCCCTTCGGGATCTCGAACTGGGGCGCGACCGGCAGTGCCGTGATGGCTCGGGCCTGCAGGACGAAGATCTTCCCGCCGGCTCGGGCCCACTCCACGTCCTGGGGGGCGCCGCGGAGTGCCTCGATGCGACGGGCAAGCGTGGCCAGGGCCTCGGCGGTTTCGCGATCGATGGCCCCGTGCGGCTGGTCGCCCGGGGTGGCGCCTTGCTTACCGACGCGCCACAGATCTCCGTCGACCTCCCCCGCGACGAGTCGGTCGGCGACACCGTCGATCGCGTTGATGACGACGACCGCGCGGTCGCCACTGACCGGGTCGGCCGAGAACGCCACCCCCGCCGCATCGGCCGGAACCATGCGCTGGACCAGGACGGCCATTCCAGCCGCGGGAGCGTCGGCAGCGCCGGCGTAGAGCTCGACGTGTGCGGCGCCGGCCGATGCGACGCATCGTCGCGCCGCCTCGGCGACCGCAGCGGGCCCTGCGACGCCGAGCAGGGTCTCGTACTGACCGGCAAAGGACGCATCATCGAGATCCTCCGCCACGCCGGAGGAGCGCACCGCGAAAGGGCCCTCGCCGAGGCTCTCGAGGGCGCTCGCGAGCTCCAGGGGCTCGGGCGTGACGCCCACGGGGATCACGAAGCCCGGGGGCACCTCGAACCCGTGCTGAAGCAGCTCGGCGAGCGCTGCCGCTTTGTGGCCGCAGAGGGCTGGGTCGCCGGCTCGCTCGAGGGGAACCAGCGTCTTGATGGTTTGGCGAGCATCCGCTGTCTTGACTGCTGCGCTCATCGAGCTCCTCGATTCTTTTTTGGACGACTCCGCGCGGCGTTGCGCCGCGCCAGATCCTCGAGTACGAGGTCGAGCGCGCGCGATACCCCCTGCACTGCCGGGTCGGCGGGGACGCCGAGCTGCACGCACAGGTGGAACCAGGTGTTGCTGCTGAGCAGCGCGCGCACGGCCGCCGCACCGGCCAACTGCTCGCCGGGGCTCAAGGCGGGGAAGCGCTCGCGCACTTGCGCCTGCAGGTGCCCCCAACGCTCTCGCTTGCCGCGTGTGTTGTGGCGCAGGGCGACGCCGATGACGAACTCGGCGCTCGCCCGGTCTCGAAGCTGCTCGAGCCCGCGGATCAGCGCGCCGACCTGCAAACTCGCCTCGCCCAGGATCGGTTTGGCTGGCCGCCGTTGGGTCCCAGCCGGGTCGCTCGGGCCCGCGGTGTCGACCGACGCGGCCAAGCCCTCCAGCAGCTCTTCGCGCGAGGCGAAGTGTCGGTACACGGTGCGGTGCGAGACCCCGGCCCGCGCCGCCACGGTGGCGACACTGAAGGCGTGGACCCCGTCCTCGATCACCACACGGACGAGCGCGTCGATGATGCGCTCGCGCGTCGCTTGTTTGGCCTCCTCACGCAGGCGGCTCGAGTACTTCGTCGCTCTCTCGTTCTTGTCGGCCACGGTCGTGTCATTAGTTATGACATCAAATTGATGTTCGTGTCAACACTTATGTCACCAACCGGATCCCCGGGCGGCCTAGCGAGTGGGATCGGGCTTGACGCGAACCTGTACGGACCGTACGCTTGGACATGCGCAGGATCGGAGCCGAGGAGGCCCGGGCCCGGCTGCCCGAGTTGCTGGAGAGAGCCAATCGAGGCAGCGCGATCCTGATCACGAAGCGGGGGCGGCCGTACGCAGCGCTGGTTCCAGTCGAACGCGCGCAGCGCGGACGTCGGACGCTGGCGCTGTCGCTCAAGGGAACCGGCCGCGGCCTCTGGGGTGAAGATCCCGGACGCACCATCGCCGCCCTTCGCGACGAGTGGTCCTGAGCCTCGCTGATCGCATCCCCGACGGCTCGAGCGTCCTCATCGACACGAGCCCACTCGTCTACCTGCTCGAAGGAAGCCCCTTGGGCGATCGCTTCGAGCCCGTCTTTGCGGCAATCGACGCGGGACGCATCGAGGCCGTGACGACACCCATCACGCTGGCCGAGGTGGTGACAGGTCCGCTCCAGTCCGGTCAGGAGGCCCTGGCGCGCCAGTACTCGCGTCTGTTGACCGCGACTCCCGGATGGCGACTTCAGGACATCGATGCGGAGACTGCGATGGTTGCCGCGAGGCTGCGGGCGCGCCACCGGCTGAAGCTCCCCGACGCCATCCAGGTCGCCGCAGCCCTTCGAACAGGGTGCCACGCCCTCCTCACGCACGACCGAGACCTCGGCAACCTGCGCGAGATCCTGATCCTGGGAACCGAGGCGAAGCGCTAGCTGCTCCCCCTCGGCGGCGCGCTACTTGTGATAGGTACCCTCCATGGTCGTCGCCCATTTACCGTCAGCTTGCCGAGCCTCGACCGCAATCTGGTAGCTCGTCGGCGATATCTCCTTCCACGTCGTCCGTTCGTTGCCTGAGGCGGACACCAGGGACCACGTGTCACCCTTGACTTGCGCACTCCAGCGAGTGACTACGCCGGTGCTGTCGGTGACGCTCAGATCTCGAGGGCCTTCAGATAGGCCACGCTCTGCTTCGTCAGGTCCATGTTCAGCTCCACGAAGTAATTCTTGACGCCACAGGCCTTCGCTGCCGCGAAGACCTGCTTCCAGTCGATGCTGCCGCTGCCGACCGCCGCCACGGCTTTGGTGTCCGGGTTCCAGTCCTGCAGGTGCATCGAGAAGAAACGACCGGGATGCTTGCTGAAGTACTCGGCGGCGACGAAACCGTTCCGGATCGTGGACATCTGGAACTGGAACTTGACCAGCTTCGGGTCGAGCAGCTCGAGCAGCAGGTCGTAGGTCCGCTTGCCATCCACCATCGAGACCTCGAAGCCCTCGTTGTGCAAGCCCTGCTGGAGGCCGGCCTCGGCCGAGACGGCGGCGATCCTGTTGTATTCGTCGGCGGCCTGCTTCACGTCGTCGAGCGTCGGGTTGTTGCCCCTGCCCAGCGTCGCCGTGATCACCTGGGTGATGCCGACTTCCTTGGCCCAGGCGATGCTCGCGGCCTGCGTCTCGCGAAGCTCCTTCATCCCGAAATGCGCGCTCTCGCATCCGAGACCGTGGTCGGCGAGGATGCGCTTCAGCTCGGCGGGCTTGGGAATCCCGGCGAAGTCGGCGTAGCCGAGCGGCGAGCACAGCTCGATCCGCTTGACGCCCAGGTCGGCGAGCTGCTTCATCACGCCGGCGAAGTCCTGCTTCAGGGCCGCCCGATGGGGCCAGGTCTGGGTTCCGATCGGCATGCCGAGCGGATTGGCGAGGAGGCGTGCCGCGGCCGCGGCCATCAGGCTGCCCGCGGCCGCCTGCGCCGATGTCTTCTGCAAGAACTCTCGTCTCGAAAACCGTGCCATGGTTTCTCCATCGATTCAGACGCCATTAGACGACCTGGACCTCGCGCCGCTCGAACAGGTGGTCGAGCCAGAGCGCCGTCAGCTTTTCGGCTGCGGAGTTCTGGCGGAGCCGGGCCTGCAGGAACTGGAAATCGACGCGGTCGAGCAACTGGTCCTGGTTGTAGCAGCTGAAGACCAGCGACTCCCTGCCGTCCGCGTCCACGTGACGCTGCAGGCATTGCGAGCACACTTCCTTCAGCATGCACTGCATCGGCGAGTTGATCGAGCCGATGCCGATGTGGTCGGGCTTCAGCAGGTCCCTGAGCACGCCGCCACGCGCCTCGCGGACGCCGTTCATCATGCGGTCGGAGCCGATCGCGATGATCCGGTCGACCTGCTGAAGCGGGATCGGGACGTCGCCGAGCTGGCCGCGGCCGTAGCGCTCCATCGCCTGGACCACGTTGCCGATGATGCTGCGGTCCTGCGGCCGATGCGCTGGAATCGGCTGCCCCTCGTCGACGCTCCAGACGACGACGTCACACGGGTCTTCGATCGCGCGGCGCTTGAACAGGTCTCTCGGCTTCTTGTAGCCCGCGAAGTAGAGGACGCGGTTGCCGTTCGCCTTTAGCGCCGCCGCGATCGAGAACAACACCGCGTTGCCGAGGCCGCCGCCGACGAGCGCGACGGTCTCGCCCTTGGGAATCTCGGTCGGTGAGCCGGTCGGGCCCATCAGCACGACCTCCTCGCCTGGCTCGAGCAACGCGCACAACCGCGACGATCCGCCCATCTCGAGGACGATCAGCGAGATCAGGCCGCGCTCCGGATCGGTCCAAGCGCCGGTCAGCGCCAGGGCTTCCATCGTGAGACGGATCCCCTCGACCGTCTCGCACGGGCCTTCGTAGTTCTGCAGGCGGAAGAACTGGCCGGGCCGGAAATGCTGGGCGGCGAACGGCGCGCGCACGATCACCTCGACGATACGGTCGGCCAGGCGGATCGCATCGACGACGCGGGCTTTGAGCCCGTCCTCGAGCACTTCGGCGAAGCGCACCCAGGCGTTCTCGCGTTCGGCCTGCTCTTCGATCGCCTGCTGCGCGACATCGCGCTCGAAGAGCCGCGCGATCTCGGGATAGCCGTGTAGCGCGGAGGCCATCGCCTTCACGACGTTGCCGGCGAAGACGGGGTGCGCGTCGCCGAAGAAAGAGATGAAGCGGCCGGCCGACTGATACGAGCTCAAGTAGCCGACCTCGTCCTTCGCGACGGGCTCTAGCGCGAACCCGCCGTCGTCTCTTGCGGCAGCGCGGTGCATCGCGAACGTCTGGGTCGCGGGGTCGATCACGAAGCTGCCCGGATGCTCGCGCTCGTAGATCACGTTGGGGTTGGTGCCCGCGGCCACCATCACCGTGCGCGCCGGGAACTCGATCGCTTCTCCGGTGTCAGTCAGTTTTCCTTCCAGCATCGCCATGCGGTGGCAGACCAGCACGTTCACGTGACCGTGCGAGTCGAGGCGGGCGTCGACCGGGCTTATGCACTCGGCGAAACCGATGCCCTCCTCGAGCGCCTTGATGACTTCCTCGTGGTTCAGCCGGTAGGCCGGCGAGTCCTGCAGCCGGCGCCGGTACAGGAGCGTGACGCCACCCCAGGACTTGACGAGCCGCGCAAAGTCGGGCGGACGACTCGCCGCGCGCGCCGCCGCGCGTTCGGCCTGCACCATCCGCCCGTGCTGGAACCAGCGCTTCACCGAGGCCGCTTCCTCGGGATCGAGCTTCGCCCCGATCGCTTCCTCTCCGAGCTCGCGCCGGAGCCGTTCGTAGCGCTCGAGCAGCTTCTCGACTTGCTGGACGTAGTAGGCCTGCAGCTCGGTGGCGGTGTCGATCGCGGTCAAGCCCCCGCCGATCACGACGGCCGGCAGCTCGACCTGCAGGTTGGTGAGCGAGTTCTTGCGGTAGGCGCCCTGGCCCTGCAGGCCCATCAGGAAGTCGGACGCCATCCGGATGCCGCGCGCCAGGTTGTTCTTCATCGGCACCAGCGTCGGCCGGCCGGCGCCAACCGCGAGTGCGATGTGGTCGAATCCCAGCGCCCAGCAGTCCTCGATCGAGAGCGTGCCGCCGAAGCGCACGCCGTCCAGCAGCCGGAACTTCTTGCGGCGCGACAGCACCACGTAGTTCACGTCCAGGAAGTTCTTGTCCCAGCGCACCGTGATGCCGTACTCGGCGACGCCGCCGAAGCCGGTGGTGGGCCGCTCCGAGAGCGGGCCTACGATCTCGCTCAAGTCCTTGATCGGCATCGGCACGCGCCGCTTGGCGCCGCGCAGGTGCGAGGCCAGCGGCTCGACCTTCAAGCCCTCGACGCCGACGACGCCGAAGCCTTCGTTCAGGAGATGGTGCGCGAGCGTGTAGCCGGCCGGACCCATGCCGACGACCAGGACGTTCTTGCCGTTGTAGCGCAACGGGTACGGCCGGCGCCGGTTCAGCGGATTCCAGCGCGTCAGGAGCGACAGGATCTCGAAGCCATACGGCAGCTCGAGCACCTGGGTCAGGATGCCGGTCTCGATCTGCGGGATGTTCACCGGGTCCTGCTTCTGGAAGATGCAGGACTTCATGCAGTCATTGCAGATGCGATGACCCGTGCCGGCCAGCATCGGGTTGTCGATCATGATCACGGCCAGAGCGCCCACCGGGCAGCCGTCGCGGTGGAGCCGGATCATCTCGGAGATCTTCTCGTCGAGCGGGCAGCCGGGCAGCTCGATGCCGAGCGGGTTCTTCGAGACGGCGCCCGACTTGTCGTGGAGCCCGGTCGAGCACGAATCCTTGCCGCGCTCGTGACAGGTGATGCAGTAGTGCGCTTCGCGCAGGTTCTCGCGTGGCGAGTAGCGCTTGTCGGTGAGGTCGAAGCCGTCCCGGTAGCGCCGCGTCTCGATCGGGCCGACGAAGTACTCCGGCAGCTCCGGACGCGGCCGCACCCGCGGCACCAGCTCCGCATAGTCGGTCTTGTGGGTGACGTGGAAAGCCGCGAAGCTCTTGCGGCGCGTCGCGAGTATCGGATGGAAGGCGACCGCGCGCGTCCACGCCAGCACCGCCTCGAGCCGGCCCGCGGCCTCGGCGTCGCCCTGCTCGGCCCGCTCGACGAGCGCCATCGTGACGACCGCCAGCTCCCGCTCGGGATCGGAGGAGAGAGCCGCGTCCGGCATCAACGCGTCGACGATTTCCCGATACGACGATTCGATCGCGGCCGTGTCGAGCCGCTGGATGTCGTCGGCTGTCGGCGGCTTCTTGAACACCCGCGGCTCCACGACCTTCTTCTTCCACTCGAACAGCAGCTGGTCGGCCCGCACGCGCTGGTTGAGCGCTTCGTGCTCCGTTTCGAGGTGGAACAGCCGCGCCAGGAACCGCGCCAGGTGCGGGGCCGCGCGCATCAACAGCTCGGACTCAGCGAGCTTGGCGAGGCCGCCCTGCGTGCGCCAGGCGCCGAACTCGGCTGCGAGCGGTGCGTCCGCCTCGCCGAGCGCTTTCAAGAACGCGCGATCCAGCGCCTCCAGCCGGCGCACCCGGTTGAGGTCGGCGTACCGGAAGTCGGGCACGCCGAGGCGCAGGTTCCAGGCCCGCGTCTGCTCGCGTGGGTTCTCGGCCAGGTGCTTAAACGTCAAGGGCTTGGTCTCTGGACATCGCGATCACTCTACAGCCCGCGAGCGATCCTCGTCGAAAGTCCAGCCTCAGGCCGTCTTGCCAGCGCCCTCCATTCGGACGGTGCTGTGGTAGCGGCCGTACGCAAAGTAGATGACCAGGCCGATCGCCAGCCAGATGAACAGCCGCTCCCAGGTGTGAAGCCCGAGCCCCGACATCAGGCCGAGGCAGCAGAGCATGCCCAGGATCGGCACGAGCGGCACCATCGGGGTGCGGAACGGCCGCTTCAGGTCGGGCTTGGTCCGGCGCAGCACCAGCACGCCGGCGCAAACGAGCACGAACGCGAACAGCGTCCCGATGCTGACCATGTCGCCGAGCGTGCCGATCGGGAAGATAGCGCCCGTGAAGGCGACGGCGACACCGGTCAAGATCGAACTCAGGTACGGCGTGCGGAAGCGCGGATGCAGCCGGGAGAACGCCTTGGGCAGCAGGCCATCGGTCGACATGATCCAGAAGATACGAGCCTGGCTGAAGAGCATCACCAGCATCACCGAGGTGAGCCCAGCGATCGCGCCGAGCTTCATCGCCTGGCCCATGAAGGGCATCTGCATCCGGTCGACCGCGACCGCTACCGGGGCCGCGGTGTTGAGCTCCGTGTAGGGCACGACGCCGGTCAGTACGCCGGCAAATAGGACGTAGAGCAGCGTGCACACGACGAGACTACCTAGGATGCCTCGCGGCAGATCGCGCTGCGGGTTCTTGGCCTCCTGCGCCGCGGTCGACACCGCGTCGAAGCCGATGTAGGCGAAGAAGATCTTTCCCGCCCCGGTGAGGATCCCGCTCCAGCCGAACTCCCCGAACTTGCCGGTGTTCGGCGGGATGAAGGGTGACCAGTTGGCCGGCACGATGAACCCCAGGCCCAGGATGATCAGAGCGACGACCACGGCGACCTTGATCGCCACGATCACGCTGTTGACGTTGGCCGACTCGCGCACGCCCACGATCAGGATCGCGGTCACCACCAGCACGATCAGGAAGGCAGGCAGGTTGAAGACGCCCTGCACCAGCGTCCCATCCGCGAGCGTCACGCTCTGGAACGGGCCCATCGTCCACTGCGCCGGAAGGCCGATCCCGAACTGAGCGAAGAAGCTCACCACCAGCCCGGACCATCCCACCGACACGGTCGCGGCGCCCAGCGCGTACTCCAGGATCAGATCCCAGCCGATGATCCAGGCCAGGAACTCACCGAGCGTCGCGTAGGAGTATGTATAGGCGCTGCCCGCGATCGGGATCATCGAGGCCATCTCGGCGTAGCACAAGCCCGCGAAGGTGCAGGCGATGGCGGCGAGGATCATCGAGATCACGATCGCGGGGCCCGCGTGCTGCGCGGCGGCGTTGCCCGTCAGCACGAAGATGCCGGCGCCGATGATCGCCCCGACCCCGAGCATCGTCAGGTCGATCGCGCCGAGCGCCCGCTTCAGCCCGTGCTCGCCGTCTTCGACGGTGTGCATCAGCTGATCGATGGACTTGGTAGCGAAGAGCTGATTGGCCATCCGGCCTCCTCTGTCTCTGGTTCGTCCGTCCGTGTCCTGTGGAAGTGCGCGTTCCGGAACTAGCCCGGCGCGCCGTCGGCGGATTATAGCGGAAGCCGATCCAGACCAGCGAGAAGAGTCCACGAACCGCGACACGGCCCGACTTGACGGGGCCGCACGCCGGAGAGATAGTTTCGATCGAAACGATGTCTTCTCGACACGGCCAGGCGGCCTAGCGTGCCGCTGGTCCCGGTCAACCCCGATACGCTCGCGAAGCCGGTCGGCTACAGCAACGGCATGCGCGGCAGCGGCGAGATCCTGTTCGTCGCCGGCCAGATCGGCTGGACGCGCGAGGGCCGGCTCGTCTCGGACGACCTGGTGGCGCAATTCGCGATGGCGCTCGACAACGTGATCGACGTGGTCTGGGCTGCCGGCGGCAAGCCGAACGCGGTGGCGCGGATGACGCTCTACGTGACCGACAAGGACGAGTACGTCCGTCGGCGAGGCGCGATCGGCGAGCAGTACCGGAAGCGCTTCGCCAAGCACTATCCGGCGATGACGCTGGTCGAGGTGAAGTCGCTGCTGGCCGAAGGCGCCAAGGTCGAGATCGAGGCGACGGCGCTCTTGTGACAGCGGGCGCGACCAGCGGCGACGCTCAACTCGCGGTCTCGGTGTGGGTGCGGCTCTTGAAGACGCACGCGCTGATGCTGCGCGAGGTGAGACGACGCGTGCCCGAGACGCTGACGCTGCCTCAGTTCGACGTGCTGGCCCAGCTGCACCGCAGCAGCGACGGCATGACGCCGCGGGAGCTGACGCGCGAGCTGCTGGTCACCGCCGGCAACCTGACCGGCGTGATCTCTCGGCTGGTGGCGCTCGGGCTGGTGGAGCGGCGGCCGGTGCCAGGAGACCGCCGCGCGGTGCGCATTCGGCTGACGCCGCCTGGCAGGCGCGCGATGGAGCGCGCGATCCCGCGCCACCGCCAGGACGTGCGGCGGCTGCTGTCCCACGTCGCCTCGCGCGACCTGGGCCGGCTGCGCGACCTGCTGTCTTCGGTGACCCGCGGCCTGGAGCGCCGCTGATGACGCCGGGCAGCTTTCGCTACCAGGAGAGCGGATCCGTCGCCACGCTCACGCTCGACCGCCCGGAGAAGCTCAACGCGCTCACTTTCGAGGTCTACCGCGAGCTCGGCTCCGTCTTCCGCGAGCTCGCCACGCGCAGCAGCGTCCGCGCCGTCGTGATCACCGGCGCTGGCCGGGCCTTCTGCAGCGGCGGCGACGTGAACGACATCATCGGCGAGCTGCTGAACCGGGACGCCGCGGCGCTGCTCGAGTTCACGCAGCTCACCTGCGATCTGGTGCGATCGATGCGCGCGCTGCCGAAGCCGGTGGTGGCCGCCTTGAACGGACCCGTTGCGGGCGCCGGCGCCGCGATCGCGGTGGCCTCGGACCTGCGCATCGCCGCCGAGACGGCGCGGATCGCGTTCCTGTTCGTGAAGGTCGGTCTGGCCGGAGCCGACATGGGCGTGGCGCAGCTGCTGCCGCGGATCGTCGGCCTGGGCCGCGCCAGCCAGCTCTTGATGACGGGCGAGCCGATCGAAGCGGTGGAGGCCGAACGGATCGGCCTCTACAACCAGGTCGTGCCCGGGCCCGAGCTGATGGCCAGCGCGCGGGCGCTCGCCGAGAAGCTGGCGCGCGGTCCCGCCGAAGCGCTGGCCGCGACCAAGGCCGCGCTGATCGAGGAAGCCGAGCTGTCGCTCGACGATGCCCTCGACAGCGAGGCGGCGCTCCAGGCGCGGCTGATGCAGCGCCCGGACTTTCGGGAGGGTTTCCGGGCTTTCGTGGAGAAGCGCGCGCCTCGCTTCTCGGGGGCGCCCGAATGACGACACCCTACCTCGACGCGCGCCACCGCGACCTCGCCGAACGCGTCCGCGCCTTCGGCGAAGCCCATCTGCGCGCGGCGCACGACGATGCCGACCTGGTGGTGCGCACGCGCGAGCTGGTGTTGCGCTTGTCGGACGCCGGTCTTCTCGGCTCCGCGATCCCGGCGCCGCACGGCTCGATGGACTTGCGCTCGTTGGTCGTGGTGCGCGAGAACCTGGCCTACTTTTCCTCGCTCGCCGACACCGCGTTCGTAATGCAGGGACTGGGCTCGCACGCGCTCAGCCTGGCCGGCACCGAGATCCAGAAGAAACGCTGGCTGCCCGCCGTCGCACACGGTGAGATCCTGGCGGCGATGGCGCTCACCGAGCCAGAGGCCGGCTCGGACCTGGCGGCGGTGCGCACGCTCGCCGAGCGCGACAACGGCTTCTGGCGGCTCACCGGCGTCAAGACGCTGATCTCCAACGCGGGCATCGCCGGCGTGTACACCGTGCTCGCGAAGAGCGAGCGTCGCGACGACGTTGCGTCGCTGTCGATGTTCCTGGTGGACGCCCAGTCGGCGGGCATCGCCGTGAAGCCGCTGGAGCTGATGGCGCCGCACCCGATCGGCGAGCTGCGCTTCAACGGCACGCCCGCGCTGCTGCTCGGCGAACAAGGCAAGGGTTACGCGCTCGCGCTCGACGCACTCGACACATTCCGGCCCTCCGTGGGCGCCGCGGCCTGCGGCCTGGCGCAGCGCGCCTTCGACGAAGCGGTGCGCCACGCGCTGGCGCGGCGCCAGTTCGGCCGCTCGCTCTCGGAGTTCCAGCTCGTCCAGGCCGCCATCGCCGAGATGTACGTCGAGATCGAGGCAGCCCGGCTGCTGGTGCATCACGCCGCGTGGGCGCGCGACCAGGGTCAGGAGAAGATCGCGCTCGAAGGGTCGACCGCCAAGCTGTTCGCAACCGAGATGGCGCAGCGCGTCGTCGACCGCGCGCTGCAGATCCACGGCGGCCAGGGCATGCTGCGTGGCGCCACGGTCGAGCGGCTCTACCGCGAGGTGCGGGCGCTCAGAATCTACGAAGGCACCAGCGAGATCCAGAAGCTCGTGATCGCGCGCCAGATCCTGAAGGAGCGCAAATGACGCCAGCCGAAGTCACCAGCGCCGCGGAGATGACCGCCGAGTACCGGGGCATGATCGTGCAGCTGATGGAGAGCCAGGCGTATCGGGAGCTGCTGGCCGCCCACATGTTCGGTTACGGGCTGCGTTTCGTGCCCGACAAGTGGCTGCGCTTCATGGTGTGGCACATCCGCGAAGAAACCGAGCACTACGAGGCGGTCGCGAAGATGTACAAGGACTTCACCGGTCAGGAGGTCGAGCCACGCGTTCAGGAGCGGCTCAGCCAGAAGCCAGTGCCGTTCGCGGAGAGCTGGTTCGAGCTGGCGATGGCGCAGTTCCTGTACGACCGCGGCGGCTTCTGGCAGTTGAAGGAGTACCAGGAGTGCTCGTTCGTGCCGTATCGGGGAGTGATCCAGAAGATCGTGAAGGAAGAGGCCGGTCACCAGGACCTCGGCGAGAAGATCGTCGTGGAGCTGTGCCAGTCGGGCGCCTACGAGGACGTGAAGCAGCCGCTCTTCGAGAAGTGGCTGCGAATCGGGCTGTTGTCGTTCGGGCGGCCCGCCACACCGGGCAACGCCTACGCGATCGCGCAGGGCATCAAGAAACGCGACTCGGGCGCTTGCATGAAGGACTTCATCGCCGACATCCGGCCGGCCGTGGACGCGGCGGGTCTTCGTTTCCCGGCGCCCGAAGCGCTGCGCATGGAGCTAGCGCCGGATCTCGGTCTCCAGGGCTAGGAGCACACATGGGCCGCTTCGTGGATCTCGTGGGGGAAGTCGCCAGCATCGCCGAGGAAGGGCCGGAGGGGCTGTTCCTCTCGCCCGACGCCTGGCAACGCTTCAGCGACGACTACACCGAAGACGAGGTCGAAGATGCGCTCCAGGTGTGCCGCGAGAGCCTGTTCCAGACCGAGCTGGTCGAGGCCGCCGACAGCCTGAGCGCGAGGCTGGTCGAGATCCTCGGCGCGTACGGGGACGCGTCGCTCTACGCGCGCGCCGAGAAGGGCGAGGCCGCGCTCTCGATCGACATGCTGGCCCAGCTCAGCCGCCGCGTGGCGCGGCTCGAAGACATCCTGGGCGAGTTCCGCGAGGGGGCGCTGCCCGATCGGCGTGGCTTCGACGCGCTGCAGCGCCGCGTCGCCGATCACGGCATCGAGCCCGAGATGCAGGCCGCGAGAGAAGAGCCCGAGCTGGCCCTGACCGAAGACGAGGACCCTAACGAAGACGAGTAGACCGCTGCTCTTCCAACCGTTTCCGATCGGCCGCCGCGGGCTCTCGATGCCGAACCGGATCTGGCTGCCGGCGATGGTCACCTGGCGCGGCACCGAAGACGGCTTCGTCACCGACTCGGTGCGCGAGATCTACGCAAGCTACGCCCGGGGTGGCGCCGGCATGATCGTCCTGGAAGCCGCCGGGATCCGCGACGTGGCGAGCGGCCCATTGCTGCGGCTCTCGCACGACCGCTTCCTGCCCGGCCTGCGCGCGCTGCGCGACGAGCTGCGTGGCCTGTCTGCTTCTCTCGTGATCCCACAAGTCATCGACTTCCTGAAGATCGCCAAGCGCAAGTCGACGCGCGAGTTTCTCGAAGACGCCGTCCGGCGCGGCCGGCTTTCCGAGTCGGCGCTCGTCCTGAGCGACGCCGAGTTCGAGCGCGACGCCGAACGGCACCTCCCGGATCCGCGTCATCGGCGCGATTTCCGGAACGGCTACCGGCAGACGATCGAGGATCTCTCGCTGGCCGAGATCCATCGGATCCCCGCCTGGTTCGCCGACGCCGCCAGGCGCGCGCAGCAATCCGGCTTCGACGGCGTCGAGCTCCACTTCGCGCACGCCTACACGATGGCCTCGTTCCTTTCGATCGAAAACGCGCGCCGCGACGCCTACGGCGGCAGCTTCGAAAACAGGGTGCGGCTGCCGCTCGAGGTGATCGACACGGTGCGCGAGGCCGTGGGTCGAGACTTCCTGGTCGGCTGCCGCTACCTGGGCAGCGAAGACATCCGGGACATCGACGGCCGGATCCGCGGCAACAGCGCCGAAGACGCCCAGGCGATCGGCATAGCGCTGGCGCGCGCCGGCATCGACTTTCTCTCGATCTCGCGCGGCGGCAAGTTCGAGGACGCGAAGCAACCGCCGGTCGGCGAGGCGATGTACCCCTACACCGGCTGGAGCGGCGGTCGCTGCATCCCGCGCCAGAAGCGCGATCCGCCCGGCGTCAACGTCTACCTCGCGACCGCGATCCGTGGCGCCGTGCGCGAGGCCGGCTTCACCACGCCGGTGATCGCGAGCGGCAAGATCTCGACCCTGGCCCAGGCCGAGGCGATCCTGCGCGAAGAGCGCGCCGACCTCGTCGGCATGGCGCGCGCGCTACTCGCCGACCCAGACCTTCCGCGCAAGTGGCAAGCCGAAGCGGAAGGCGCGACGCGCGGCTGCGTCTTCTGCCCCTACTGCGAAGACGAAGACCAGCACCACCGCACGGTCACGTGCACGCTCTGGCCCAAGGACCCGGCCGACCATCGGAAGCGCGTCACGCCGCAGTCGTGGAATGGGGTGTAGTAGTAGGCTCTTGGCTGCGGCGACGCCACGAGCGAGCGCCCCAGCGGTCGCGAGCCGCGCCCGCTCACGAATGGAGGCTGTTCCCATGAAGGCCCGGTTTTCGATTGCGGCGCTCTTCCTCGCGCTGGCCGTTCCGAGCTTCGGCGCCGGTGTCGACGGAAAGTGGACGGCGGACGTCCCCGGTCGCGGCGGCCAGCCGCAGACCACCACCTTCACGTTCAAGGCCGAAGGCGAGAAGCTGACCGGCACGGTTGCGGGCATGCGCGGCGACAACCCGATCTCGGACGGTAGCGTGAAGGGCGACGACGTCGCGTTCAACGTGGTGGTGAGCTTCAACGGCAACGATATCAAGATGAAGTACAAGGGCAAGCTCGCCGGAGACGAGATCAAGTTCACGCGCACCCGCGAAGGCGGCGATCAACCCGGTCAGGAGTTCACGGCCAAGCGATCCAAGTAGGACGCACCTTCATCGCAACGCCTCGTACGCGCGGCGCTGCGCGGGACGCGCCTCGAGGACGTTCGCGTCGATCTGCAACGCTTCCTGGAATGCCGAGCGCGCGTCGTCGGGACGGCCGGCGAGCACGAGCGCCAAGCCCAGCTCGGAGCGGTGCGCCGCCACGGCCGGCTCGAGGCGAGCTTTCTCGCGCGCCGATGCGATCGATTGCCCGATCCAGCCCAGCTCGGCGGCCAGCTCCGGTCCGAGCGACCAATCGAACTGCGCGCGGTA
This sequence comes from uncultured Acidobacteriota bacterium, assembly GCA_964628275.1. GTDB lineage: Bacteria > Acidobacteriota > Vicinamibacteria > Fen-336 > Fen-336 > CAZVOI01. Next base: position 30,407 of record CAZVOI010000055.1, read on the forward strand.
GAGGAACATCTCGGCACCGATCAGCTCTAGCGGCTGCTGGCGTTTCAACGCGCTCATCAACGGCCGCAGCGCGCGGGGCAGGTACAGCAGCTCCAGGTTGGTCGCGCTGACCGCGACGAGGTCGCCCTTTCTGACGAAGAGTTGGAATGCCTCGGGGAACGGCCGCATCGTGCTGGGCAGCAGCGTGGCCCGCACGCCGTAGTACTCCGGCCGGCCGGTGCCGAAGTAGGCAAGCTTCAGGGCCTCGCCGCCGCGGGCCTGCTGCGCGCGCGCCAGCCGCCGGAGGCCCTGTCCCCAATCGAGGCTCGAGTCGACGAGATAGCGGTGGGCATCGGCGGCAGGGACGAACTCGTTGAAATAGGACAGGTAATCCGGATACGCGCGGCCGAGCGTGACCAACTGGCTGCCGATGGCGAACACGAGAAGCGGCCTGCCGAAGCGACCCGTGCGCCTCAAGAGCTCGGCCAATCCGACGCCACCGAGAACGAACAGGAACGGATACACCGGCAGCACGTAGCGGAGCCCGAGATTGACACGGGAATTGACGGAGGCTGCCCCGTACATCAGTGCTGGCACGACGAGAAACGCGATCTTGCGCGCTCCGAGCGCGCGCCAGGCGAATGCCAGAGCGCCGACGAGGGCCGCAAGCAGCACCAGCGGCGTCTTGATCGCGAACGCGATCGGAAAGAACCGGCGGAAGCCGGTCAGCGAATAGCTGCCCATCAAGTAGCCGCGCCGCTCGTCGATCCGGCCCAGCGTGTCGAAGAACCCGTAGAGATAGGCCTCGGGCAGGAGCCGCATCCCGCGCAGAGTGTCGAGCGTTGCGGCGACGATCTGCGACGACGGCTGCACGCGCTTCCAGTCGAAGGCGGCTGCCGGTTCGACCGACGCGGCGTAGCGCCCGCCATACAGGCACCACAAGACCATCCAAGCCACGAGTCCAACGATCGCGAGACCCGCCGCGAGGCTGCCGATGGCCTCGGCGCGCGATGCCGCGTCGCGTTCGGCTCGAGGCCAGAGCCGAACCCGGGTTGGCCATCTCCACGCGACGCATGCCGCCGCCAGCATGAGCAGCACCGGTCCGAGCAACAGACCGGTGTAGCGCGACGCGCAAGCGGCTCCCAGCGCCGCGCCGCAGCCGATCAGCGACGGCCAGCTCGCCGCGCGCGACGCCTTCTCGAACGCCGCGACTGCCAGGAAGAAGAACAGCGCCGCCGAAAGGTCCGTCGTCACCAACCTCCCGTGAGCCAGGACCTCGGGACACGTCACGCACAAGAAGAGCGCGAGGGCGGCGGCGGCGTCTCCGGCGAGCGAACGCGTCCACGCGAACACGGCGAGAGCCAGAACGGCCGCAAGGCCGAGGATCGCCATTCGCGCCGGCAAGAGCACGCGGTCGGCGTCGTTCCAGTCGAAGAGGAAATGGTTGCCGAAGCGCCACTGATGCGGCTCGCGCCACGACGCGTCAGCCCAGTCGACGTGTGGCTTCACCCACAAGAGCGGCAGCGCCGCGATCAGCTTCGACAGCGGCGGGTGTGTCGGGTTCATCCGGAAGTCGCCGGTGGCGAGATAGCTCCAACCGGACGCGAGATACACCGGCTCGTCGAACGTGACCGAGTCGTCGAGCGCGCCCGCGAGGCCGAGCCCGAAGAGCAGCAGCAAGCCGCACGAGACCACGAGCGCGCGACGCGAACGCGTCATCGCTTATGGCCGGCGCTGGATCGCGTAGACCGCGAACTCGGAATTCTCGTAGAGCTTGTCGAGGTCCAGGGGCGCTCCGGAGTCGCGGACGACGTACCCGGCGCCGTAGCGGCTCGCGATCTCGCGAATCCTGGCGGTGTCGTATCCGTCGTACGCCTGGCTGTCGCCGCCCAGGTCCGCCATCCGCTGCTTCCACTGCCACGTGAACGGATCCGAGAAGAACTGCTGCGTCCCATCCTTCCACTCTCCAACCACGGCGCGGCGCGAGAAGACGCGGAAGCCCTCGCGCTGCGGCGGCGTCAGGATGACCGCTTCTTTCGGCGTGTGAGCGGCCACCCAAAGCTGCGTGTCGGTCCACGCTTCGCCGCGGATTCCGGCGTGGCTGGCTCTCCCGATGCTCGGCAGCACGAAAACCAGCGCGGCGAGGACGCCACCGGCGAGCGCCAGCCGCGAACCGATCTCGGATCCCTGCGCCCGCGCCGCGCGCCAAAGAAAGAGCGGCGCCAGCACGGCGAGCACGCGTGGGTCGACGAAGATGTCACGGGCCAGATCCGTGACGAGCTGCAGACCCATCCGCTCCGGCAAGGGTGCCGAGCGCGTGACCGCGGCCAGGATCAGAACACCGCTCACAGCCGCCGAGACCGCCAGGCTCGGGCGTCTCGGGTCGGCGATCAGGTACAGCGCCAGGCCGACGGCGAGCCAGCCGGGCTGCGCGAGCGCGAGCCCCAGGAGCCACACGATCGCCGCCGCTCGTTCGAGACCGCCGCGCCGTCAGGCCGACACGCTGAGATCGGCGATCGGGAAGCAGACGAGCAGCGTCAGCCATCGCGTGCTGCGCAGGAGCTGCGCTCGCAACACGGCCTTGATCGGAATCCACTCGGCGAAGACGAAGCCGATCACGCACAGGATCAAGACCGCGGCGCACCAGGCGACCAGCAGGCGCCGCTTGTCGGCCTCGATGCTGGTGGCCGCGAGAGCGAGCGCGCCCAGCGCCAGGAACAGCGCGTAGCGGATGTAGACGTCGACCGGCACCGTCGTCGGGAAGGCGTGCGGGCCGGAACGCAGTCGCAGCAGATCGAGCCAGGCCGCCCAGCCCTCGCCTCCGACGTCGCCATCGCCGAGGCTCAGCATCCAGAGCAACGTGGGCGCGCCGAGAAGCGCGGCCAGCGCCAGGCCGCGAGCGAGATCGGTGAAGCGTCTGGCCAACAGCCGCTCGAAACTGAGCAGAGCCAAGACGTGAACGGCGTACAGCGCGTGAACGTTGAGCGTGACGCCGGCGAGAGCGAAGGCGGCGAGCGAGCGTCCGCCCAGCGCCAGGACGAAACACCATAGCAGCGTCGCCTGCGCCACGTGGGCGTGCGTGAAGCGTAACCAGTAAGCGAACTCCGCGCCCAGGCTCGGCAGCCTCGACACGTAGAGCAGCAGCACGATGCCCTTGACAGCGGCGTCGAGGCCCAGCCGGTCGGCGAGCGCGAAGAGGGCGGCGAGTGTAGCCAGCATCGCCAGGATGTAGAGCCCGAAGTAGAGCGGCTCCAGGTCGATGAATCGCAAGAGCGGCGCCAGCCCCTTGAAGAAATAGGTCACGTAGCCGTCGAAGGCGACGAGCAGCGGGTCCTTCTCGAACAGCGCCGGATCGGCTGCGTGCAGCAAGGCCGGCACCTGAATGCTCTGGTTGGACTCGCCGAAGCGGTACCCCTTCCAGGCGATCGCGGCGGCCGCCAGCAGCAGCACGACCGCGGCACCCTCGAAACGCGACCGGCCGGTCACGCGTGAAGCTCCGCCAGCTCGCCCGCCGTCACGAAGCGAACGCCCGATTCCTTCAGCCGCAGGATGATCGACTCGACCGCGTTCTCGAGCCAGGGGCCGAGCCGGCGCAGGAAGATCCGCTCGCGCAGGGTCAAGTCGAGGTTCGGCGTCGGCCCGATCTCGTAGGGGTGGAAGTAGTACTGGGCGTCGCCGGTGACGAGCGCGCTCCGCAGCGCCGTGAGCGTCCAGCGCAGGCCCGCGACGCGCGTCAGGATACCGGTGGCCGCTGGCAAACGCAGGCCGGGGAACACCGGTAGCGGGATCTCCACGAAGTCGCCGTGCGCGTCCGGGCGCGCGAAGCGGTCCTTGAAACGGTACGGGTTCTGCGCCACGTGGTCGTGCCCGAAGTCCTTGCCGAGCAGCGACCGCGACGTGCACACCGAGACGTCGTAGCGAAAGCCGTGCTCGCGCAGGATCGGGATCATGTAGTCGCGCAGCAGCAGGTTGGGCGCGCGGTAGCCGCGAAGCTCACGCGAGAGCAGCGGCATCAGCGCCGCCTTGCCGCGCTGCAGCTCGCTGCTGAAGCCCGCCTCGCCCAACAGGTCGATGTCGACGTGATGGAAACCGTGGCAGCCGAGCTCGTGACCGCGCGCTCCGATCTCGCGCACCAGATCGGGATAGTGGCATGCCACCTCGCCGAGCACGAAGAACGACCCGCGCACACCGTGGCGCTCGAAGAGATCCATGATGCGCCGCGTCGGCGCGATCAGCTCGCCAATTGGACGGTCGGACTTGTAGTGCTCGCGGAAGAACTGGTCGGTGTCCTTCCAGCGCGACTTGGGCGAGCCGGTGGCCCAGCGGCAGTGATACCACTCGTCCACGTCCACCGACAGCGCTATCCGGCGCTCAGCCACGCCGGCCGAAGATCAGGATCGAGAAGGCGTGCTCGTCGATGCGGCGCTCGAGCTTCAGGCCGGCAGCCTCCGCGGCGGCGACGACGGCCGGCATCGGATGGAAGTAGAGCGCCGCGGCGCCCTGCCACGCGAACAGCAGCCGACGCAGCAGCATCCGGTAGCGGACGCGGGAGGTATGCGCTACGAGCAGCGTGCCGCGCGTCGCCTCGGCCGCTCGCTTGATGACGCCGGCGAGATCGGCGTAGTACTCGACGACGCCGATCAGCAGCGCCACGTCGGCCGCCGGAAACGTCACCGCGGAGACGTCGCCTTCCTCGAAGCGCACCCGGTCGGCGACGCCGGCCGCCAAAGCACCGCGGCGCGCGATCTCCAGCATCTGCGGGGCGATGTCCACGGCATGCACGCGCGCGCCCATCTTCGCGGCCAGCACCGACACCTGACCGCTGCCGCAGCCCAGGTCGAGGACGGTCTTGCCCTCGAGCCGCAGCTGGGCGAAGAGCCATTCGAGACGCCGCATCCGAAGCACGAAGGTGCGGCCGCGGAAGAAGCGGTTGACGAGAGTCGAAACCGGGCCCCGCCCCGTCTGGGAGAAGGCCCTGTCGTACTCGGGAGCGAGCTCGTCGAAGTAGCTTCGGGCCCGCTGCGGGTCGGATTTCATCCCAGGAGTCCCATGCGGTCTTCATTGTAAGATCCCCTCACTCCCCAGCCACGCTCTCGATTCCAGGAGGACACGTGATCCGGCGATTCTTGGTGGTCGCACTTCTCGTCCCACAGCAAGTCCTGGCACAGCCTGCGCAGGGCTTCGCTGCTGGCTCCCGTGACGCCCAGGCGCGCGCCGAGAAAGTCTTCCTCGACACGCCCGCTCCGGATCGCGCGCGGCGCTGGCTGTTCCAGCTCACCGAGGAACCGCACGTGGCGGGGACGCCTCAGGAGAAGAAGGTCGCCGACTACGTGTTGGCGCGCTTCAAGGAGTTCGGCCTCGACGCGGAGATGACGCGTTACGACGTGTTCCTGAACCACCCCAAGAGCGTGTCGCTGAAACTCGTCACGCCGGTGGAGATGGAGCTGAAGCTCCGCGAAGACGCCTACGACGTGGACAAGGACTCGTCGAGCCGCGACATGTTCCCCGCCTTCCACGGCTATGGCGCCTCGGGCAAGGCCGAAGGCCAGGTCGTCTACGTCAACTACGGCTCCCCCGCCGATTTCGAGCGGCTCCGCGGCCTGGGTATCTCGGTCGAGGGCAAGCTGACGCTGGTCCGCTACGGCGGAGCGTTCCGCGGCCTGAAGGTCAAGGAGTCGCAGGATCGCGGGGCCGTGGGCGTCATCATCTACTCCGATCCCGCGGACGACGGCTACATGCGCGGCGACGTCTATCCCGACGGGCCGATGCGCCCGCCCTCGGCGATCCAGCGCGGATCGGTGCAGTACCTGTCACACGGCCCGGGCGACCCCTCGACCCCGGGCGCGCCGTCGATCGCGGGCGCCAAGCGGCTGACGCGCGACCAGATGACGAACGTGCCGAAGATCCCGTCGCTGCCGATCAGCTACGGCGAGGCCGAGAAGATCCTGCGCCGGCTGGGCGGCCCGCGCGTACCCGACGAGTGGCAGGGCGGCCTGCCGTTCTCCTACCACGTCGGCCCCGGCTCGGCAGCGGTCGCCATGGACGTGCAGATGGACGAGGGCTTGAAGCCGATCTACAACATCGTCGCGAAGATCAAAGGCTCCTCCGAACCCGAGAGGCTGGTCGTGCTCGGCAACCATCGCGACGCCTGGACGCATGGCGCGGTCGACCCCAACTCCGGCACGGCGGCGATGCTCGAGATGGCGCGCGGCTTCGGCGCCGCGCTCAAGAGCGGCTGGACGCCGAAGCGCACCATCCTGATCGCGAGCTGGGACGCGGAAGAGTACGGCCTGGTGGGCTCCACCGAGTGGGCCGAAGAGCACGCCGCCGACTTGCACAAGAATGCGGTCGCGTATCTCAACTGCGACGTCGCGGTCACCGGCCCCAACCTGGGCTTGAACGGCGTGCCGTCACTGCGCGATCTGGCGTTGCAGGCGGCGCGCGACGTGGCCGATCCGAAGCGCGGCGGCTCGCTGGGCGCGGCCTGGGAGACGCACCAGCGGACCGAATGGGCGCGGCAGACGCCGGTAGACCTGGGCGGCAAGGACGAGTCGTTCGAGCCGCGGCTGCAGCCCCTCGGCTCTGGATCCGACTACACAGTGTTCCTCGACAACCTGGGAGTGCCGTCGTTCGACTTCGGCTTCAGCGGCCCCTACGGCGTATATCACGCGGTCTACGACAACTTCCGCTGGATGGAAAAGTATGGAGATCCCGATTTTCACTATCACGCGGCGGCGGCCCGGCTCTGGGGTCTGATGGCGATGCGGCTGGCGAGCGCCGACGTCGTGCCGCTGCGCTTCTCGTCCTACGCGCGCTCTCTTCAATACGATCTCGACGCGATGCGACGCGACGCAATCCGCCGCGCGCGCTTACCCGCGGACGCTGCCGCCGGGCAGAAGGCGGCGATCACGCCCGACTTCTCGGAGGTCCTGGCCGCGCTCTCGAATCTGGGGGTCACGGGCGAGGCCGCGGATCGCGCTGCTGACGCGGCGGCTCGAGGCGGAGATGCCGCGACCGTCAAGCGAGTCAACGACGCGCTGATCCAGGTCGAACGAGCTTTCCTGAACGCCGACGGCCTGCCCAAGCGGCCATGGTTCCGCCACATGCTGATCGCGCCCGGGCTCACCACCGGCTACGCGGCGTGGCCGTTCCCCGCGTTGCAGCAGGCGGTCGAGGAACGCGACGCCGCGATGTTCGCGAGCGAGGCGAAGCGGGTGGTCGCGGCGCTCGAGGCGGGCGCCGAACGGCTGCGCGCGGCCGCGGCATCGCGATGAAGATGACCAGCCGGCGGACGGCGTTTGCCCTGGCCGGCGCGGCGCTGGCGGGGGCCTCGTGGATCGCGCCCTCCGCGACCCGGGCGCAGCCGGAACTCAAGATCCCGCCGCTGGCCGCGAACTACCCGCTGCCGCAGCTTCCCGAGCGCTCGGCCCGCAACGCCAACTACACGATCACGGCGCGTCTCGACGAGCCGAAGCACACGATCGACGGCTCGCTGATCCTCGAGTGGCGAAACATCAGCGACGTGGCGGTCGACCGCTTCCCGTTCCATCTCTACTGGAACGCCTTCCGCAACAACCTCTCGACACGGGCGCGCGGCGAGAGCCGGCGCTCGGCGCGCGCCGGACGAGGCGAGGACAAGACGCGCGACTTCGGCTTCACGCACCTGAAGTCGGTGCGGCTATTGGGCGAGAGCGAGACCGACCTGACGCCGACGTTGCGATTCATCCAGCCTGACGACGCCAACAAGGATGACCGCAGCGTCGTCGAGGCGCAGACGCCGGCGCCGCTCAAGCCTGGCCAGAGCGCGCGCTTCAAGATCGAGTGGACCTCGCGGATCCCGTACGGCGACGTCGGCCGCGCCGGCTGGGTGCACGACTACCACTTCATCGTGCAGTGGTTCCCGAAGGTCGGGGTGATCGTGGACGGCAAGTGGAACGCGCACCAGTTCCACCCCTTCAGCGAGTTCTTCTCCGACTACGGTGTCTACGACGTGACGCTGACACTGCCGGCCGGCTTCGTCGTCGGAGCGACCGGGGCGCTTCAAGAAAGGAAGACCAACACCGACGGCACGGAGAGCCTGCGGTTCTTCCAGGAAGACGTCCACGACTTCGCCTGGACGGCGAGCCGGCGTTATGTCGAGAAGAAGGGCCGCTTCGCCGACGCCGGCTACCCACCGGTGGAGGTGCGGCTGCTGGTCCAACCCGAGCACGTGCACCTGGCCGATCGCTACATCGAGGCGACCAAGATCTGCCTGCGCGGCTACGGCTCCTGGGGCGCGCCGTATCCCTATCAGCAGGTCACCGTCGTCGATCCCGCGTGGAATTCGGCGTCCGGAGGGATGGAGTACCCGACTCTGTTCACCGGCGGCGCGAGCATCTGGGCGCCACCCGAGTTGCAGAGCCCCGAGAGCATCACGATCCACGAGTGCGGACATCAGTTCTGGTACGGCCTCGTCGGCAACAACGAGTTCGAGGAAGCTTGGCTGGACGAGGGCTTCAACAGCTATCACGTCGCGAAGGCCGCTCATCTAGCGCTCGGCCCGAGCGGCGTCGGCAGGCGCTACTTCGGCATCGGGACGGCGGGCCGCGGCGGCATCCCGGTCGTGGCGCCCGGAGTCTGGCGGGGCCGCGGCGAAGCCGATCTCGGGGCGCTGCGGCGGGCGGGCAAGACGGACGCGATGGCGCGCAAGAGCTGGGAGTACCGGACCGCCGACGCCTACTCGCTCAACTCCTACGGCAAGCCCGCGCTCTCGCTGCAGACGCTGGAAGGCCTCGTCGGCGACCAGACGATGACGCGCATCCTGCGCACTTACGCGCGCCGCTTCCGCTTCATGCATCCCACCAGCGAGGACTTCATCAAGGTCGTGAACGAGGTGACTGGCCAGGACTACCGCTGGTTCTTCGAGGAGACCTGGTCAGGCAGCGACCTTTGCGACTACGCCGTCTCGGTGAAGAACGAGAAGCCGCGGGTCGCCGAGGGTCTCACGGACGATCCGAAGGGCGGCGAGCCGATCCCGCTCAAGAAAGCGAAGCAGCCATCGGACAAGGACGACAAGACCGGTCCCTGGGAGTCCGAAGTGACGCTGCGCCGCGTGGGCGAGGTTCGAATGCCGGTCGAGCTGCTCGTCGAATTCTCGGATGGCCGCTCGATTCGCGAGACCTGGGACGGCCGCGACCGCTGGACCCGCTTCCGCTACGCGGGACCGGCGAAGGTCGTGCGCGCCGTCGTCGACCCCGACCGCAAGATCGCGCTCGACGTGAACCCCGCGAACAACGCCTGGCTCGACGAAGACGGCGTCTCGCGCCGCGCCGCCACCAAGTGGACGGCGCGCTTCCTGCTCTGGCTCCAGAACCTGATGGAGCTGCAGACGGTGCTCGGATGATCCAAGCCCTCGCGTCCGGCCTCAAGGCCGTCCAGAGGAACTGGGGACTGGTACTTCTGGTGCTGGCGACGAACCTCGGGCTCGCGCTGTTGCTGACGGTCCCGACGGCCGCCACGGTCGAACGCGGCCTGAAGAACACCGAGTCGGCGCGTTCGATGCTCTACGGCTTCGACCACGCCTGGTGGAGCCAATGGAACGACGAACAGACCGGCTACGCGAAGGCGCTGGCTCCCGACATCCTCGGCGTCGGCTTCGCCTTCCGCAACATCGACCTCTTGTTGAAGGGCGGTCTGGTGCGGGGCTTCCTGGGTGGCGACGCGGGCCTCGACCCAATCGTGTTCGGCCTGGCCTGGGTCTACCTGCTGCTGCAGACCTTCCTCACCGGCGGCATCCTGGGTGTCTTCCGCGGCGAGTCCGCCGGCTGGACGCTGCGCGGCGTTCTCCACGGATCCGGCTTCTATTTCGGCCGACTGTTCCGCGTAGCGATGATCGCTCTGGTCGTGGACGGAGTGCTGTTCGCGTTCAGCATGCCGTTCGCGCGCTGGGCCGATTCGCGCGCCCGCGAGAGCGTTTCGGAGAACGCCGCCACCGCGTGGGCGCTCGGCCGGCACGCGCTGTTGCTGCTCGCGCTCCTGCTCGTGAACATGCTCTCGACCTACGCCAAGGCGATCGTCGTCCTCGAGGAGCGTTCGAGCGCGATCCTGGCCTGGGTCTCGGCGGTCGGCTTCTGCGTCGCGAACGCCATCAAGACGATCGGCCACTACCTGCTGGTGGTGCTGCTCGGCGCGCTGCTGCTCGCGAGCTGGCACCTCGTCGACTCCGCGTTCGAGACGACCGGCTACAAGACCCAGCTCTTCACGCTGCTGCTGATGCAGGCGCTGGTTTTCGGCCGGATCGCGCTTCGGCTCTCGCTGCTTGCCGGGGCGCTCGCCCTGTATCGGAGGCAGACGGCTCTTTGATCAAGCACGCCCTGCTATTCCTTCTCTCGATCAACCTCGCGCTCGAGACGGTCGCGAGCCTTCAGCAGGACGTCGCACCGCGGTTCCGTATCATCCAATCCGTATCAGGCAGTAAAGGCAGCGAGATCCAAGGCCGATTCATCGTGGACGATCCCAGGAACACGTTTCGCCTCGACGTGGACAAGCAGGTCGTGGTCTTTTTCGAATGGCAAGGGCCGCCGGGACTCCATCGCATGGAGGGTGTCTGGAAGAATCCCCAGGGCAACGCCGCTCTGTTGTCGATACTCGAGCAGCGCGCACCGCAAGGGCGATTCGGCGGCTACTGGACCCTGCTGCTCGGCGAGCGCGTGCAGCCCGGCGCCTGGAAGCTCGAAGTGCGAATCGACGGAGAAGCGGCGGGCAGCCACGCCATCGAGATTCAGTCCGGCAGCTCGATTGCGCCAGACGGCACACCGGCGGTGCCACGGCTTCTGGCCCCCGGCGAGGTCTATGAGCGCGCCCAGGCTTCCACGGTCACGATCGAGGCGCGCGACGAAACCGATAGGGTCCTCTCGCGCGGTACGGGCTTCGTGGTTGGCCCCGAAGCCGTCTTGACGACCTTCCATGGCATCGACGGCGCGAGCTCCTTGGTCGTAACCCTGCGCGACGGACGGAAGGTGACGACGCGAGACCTCCTGGGCTGGAATCGATGGCAGGACTGGGCTGTTCTCAAAGCGGCCAACGAGGCGCCCGCGATCCCTCGCGCCAAGGACGGCTCGGCGTCTGTCGGAGATCGCTGCTACGTGCTGGACGCTGCGGAGGACGGCGCGACCTGGGTCCTGGTAGAAACGGGGATCAGCGGACGAAGCCAGCGCCAGCAAGCCGGCGAACGGCTGATACTCTCACTGCCCGTGACGGGCCCCGCGGCTGGCGGAGCGGTCTTGAACGACCGGGGAGAGGCCGTGGGCATCATCGGCACCAACACGGTGCCCGGTGGACTCTCGGCGACGGCGCGTCCTCTCTCAGCGACTCTCTCGCTAAGAACCCAAACCGCCACGCCGATGTCCCTGGTCCGCCTGACTCGCGAAGGCGCCACCCTCGCGCAGCTGGCGAGCCTCGGAGAGTTCCTTCCTCCGTTGACCGCCGCGCGTCATGTGTTCCAAGGGTCGTTCGGTCGCAAGGTGGACACCAAGGGCACGGCGAGTTCGCTGGTCGACCAGGGGAGCGAGTTCTCCAAGAGAGACGGCACGATCATCCTGTGGCTGATGTGGTCTCCCGTAGGTCGCCTCAAGACGACCTACGCGATTCGCTTCTACGACCTCGACAACAAACTCCTGGCCGAGAGTCGGCCGGCAAAGTTCGATCTGGAACCGGGGCCGTACTCCTACACGTACTGGCCGCTGGACGTGGCACGGCTCCCGGTCGGCACGTTCCGTGTCGACGCGCTTGTCGGAACCGAACCGGCGTGGCGCGGGGTTCTGATTATCAAGGACTAGAGCGATCCTGACGATCACGTGCAGCACAGTTTCTGTGCTAACTTGAGATCATGGCGACGACGAATCTGACGTTGAAGCTCGATTCGAGACTCGTTCGCGAAGCTCGGGTCCTGGCCGCGCACGCGGGAACCTCGATCAGCCGGCTCGTATCGCAGAAGATCGAAGAGATGGTGCGCGACCGCGGCGCGTACGAGTCGGCCAAGAAGACGGCTTTGGCCCGGCTTGGCGCTGCCCGCAACCTCGGCTGGAAAAGGGCAAAGTCCCGCGCGGAGCTGCATGAACGATAGGGCGTTCGTCGATACGAACGTGCTGCTATATGCCCATGACCGCGGCATGGGGAAGAAGCACGAGAAAGCGTGCGCCCTGGTGAGCGAGCTCTGGCAGAAGCGTTCCGGCGTGATCAGCACACAGATCTTGCAGGAGCTCTACGTCAACCTCTCGCGGAAGCTGGCGCGCCCACTCGAACGCCGAGAAATACGCCAGATCATCGGCGAGTATCGGCGCTGGCAAGTCGTGCTGAACACCGCCGACTCCGTCGTCGAGGCCATGGAGATCGAGGACCGCCACCGGCTCTCCTTCTGGGACGCCCTCGTTGTGCGTGCAGCTGAAATGGCCGGCGTCGAGACTTTGTACTCGGAGGATCTAAGCCACGGACAGATCTACGGCTCGGTGAGAGTCGTCAACCCGTTCCGAGGCTGACTTGGCGGAGTTCGATTTCCCCGAGCGGTTCAACATGGCGTCGTACTTCCTCGACCGGAACGTCGAGCAGGGTCGGGGCGAAAAGACCTGCCTCTACTACCGCGACGAGCGCTACACGTACCGAGACGTGCAGGCGCGGGCCAACCGCGCCGGCAACGCCCTCAGGGAGCTCGGCGTCGGCATCGAGGACCGCGTTCTGCTGATCCTGCCGGATCGGCCTGAGTTCGCGTTCGCCTGGTTCGGCGCGGCCAAGGTCGGCGCCGTGATCGCGATGGTCAACCCGCTGCTGCCGGCGGAGGACTACCTCCACTACTTCGAATACACACGCGCCAAGGTCGCGGTCGTGGATGAGATGACGCTCGATCGCCTGGATCCGCTCCGCGACGGCTTCGGCCACCTGAAGCAGCTGGTGGTCGTCGGCAATCCGGGCCGGCACGTCTCGTTCGACACGATCTGCGCAAGGGCCTCCGACCGGCTGCAGAACGCCGACACGCACCGCGACGATCCGGCGATCTGGCTCTTCACCAGCGGCTCGACCGGGAAGCCCAAGGCTGCGGTGCATCTTCAACAAGACCTACCCTGGAACACCGAGCGCTACGCGAAGCAGGTGCTGGGCATCAGCGAGAACGACATCACGGTTTCGGTGCCCAAGCTCTTCTTCGGCTACGCGACCGGGACGAACCTGTTGTTCCCGTTCTCGGTCGGGGGCGCGACGGCGTTCTTCAGCGAGCGCAGCGAACCGGCGACGCTCTTCGACGCCATCGAGCGCTACCGCCCGACGATCCTGACCTCGGTGCCGACGATGATCGGCGGCATGCTCAACCATCCCGGCGCAGTCCAGCGCGATCTCTCCTCGCTCCGGCTGGTGCTGTCCGCGGGCGAAGCGCTGCCGCCGGAGCTGTACCGCCGCTGGAAAGAGACCTTCGGCGTCGAGATCCTGGACGGCATCGGCTCGGCGGAGATGTTCCACATCTATATCTCGAACACTCCGGGCGACGTGAAGCCCGGCAGCCTCGGCAAGCTGGTGCCTGGCTACGACGCGCGCGTCGTGGACGCGGCCGGCGCCGACGTCCGCGATGGTGAGGCTGGCACGCTTTGGATCAAGGGGGATTCGGCGGCCGTGCTGTACTGGCAGGCTCACGAGCAGTCGAAGCAGGTGCTGCGCGGCGACTGGGTGGTGAGCGGCGACCACGTGCGCCGCGACGCCGACGGGTACTTCTGGTACCAGGGCCGCACCGACGACATGCTGAAAGTGGGCGGCGTGTTCGTGAGCCCGTTCGAGGTCG
>CAZVOI010000056.1:0-12441 GCA_964628275.1 uncultured Acidobacteriota bacterium
CCCAGGTATTCGTGGGTGTAGGTCGCGTAGCAGTAGCGGCAACCCATCGCGCAGCCGCGGTAGGGATTGACGGTCCACTCGAAGAACATCCGCTTCGAGATGCAGCGATTGACCAAAGACCGCGTGGCGAGGGCGCGATACTCGACTCCCCCGCGTTCGCGCAGGACCTCGCGGCCTAGCCGCGGGGCCATGCTCGGCGCTGGTATCCCGGCCTGGGTCATGTTCGCTTTAGTTTCGCCTTGGCGCCGGGGCCGCGTCAAGGTACGGTTCGAGCGTGCCGATTGCGCTCGCCTCGCTCGACGAACAGCTCGCGCGGCGAACCCGCGAGGGAGCGCTCTGCGAGAAGCTGGCCGGCGCACGCGTGCGCTGCTTCGCATGCGGCCATCGCTGCCTGATCCCGCCCGGACAAAAGGGCGTCTGCAAGGTTCGCTTCAACGAGGCGGGGACGCTGCGCGTGCCGTTCGGCTACGTCGGAGCGCTGCAAGTCGACCCGGTCGAGAAGAAACCGTTCTTCCACGCGCTGCCGGGCTCGAAGGCGCTGTCGTTCGGAATGCTCGGCTGCGACTACCACTGCGGCTACTGCCAGAACTGGCTGACCTCGCAGGCGCTGCGCGACCCGTCCGCCCTGGTCGCGCCCCAGGACATCTCGCCGGCGGAGCTCGTGGACCTCGGTCGGAAACACGGCGCGCGCATCTTCACCTCGACCTACAACGAGCCGCTGATCACCAGCGAATGGGCGGTGGCGGTCTTCCGCGAAGCCAAGGCCGCCGGCTTCCTATGCTCGTACGTCTCGAACGGCAATGGCACGGCCGAGGTGCTCGACTACATCCGGCCGTTCGTCTCGCTCTACAAGGTGGATCTGAAGAGCTTCCGCGACCGCCACTACCGCGAGTTGGGCGGAACGCTCGAGCGCGTCCTGGAAACGATCCGGCGGCTCGTCATGATGGGCTTCTGGGTCGAGATCGTCACCCTGGTGGTTCCGGGTTTCAACGACTCGGAAGAAGAGCTGCGCGAGATCGCGCGTTTTCTGGTTTCGGTGTCGGCCGACCTGCCGTGGCACGTCACGGCGTTCCATCCCGACTACAAGATGACCGACCCCGATCGCACCAGCCTGAAGACCCTGCTCCGAGCGTGCGAGATCGGCGCGAGCGAGGGCCTGCACTTCGTCTACGCCGGCAACCTCCCGGGCGCCGTGGCCGACTGGGAAGACACGCACTGCCCCGGATGCCGTTCTCTATTGATCGAGCGGCTCGGCTATCAGATCGTGCAGAATCGGCTGCGCGGAAGCGCTTGTCCCGACTGCGCACGAACCATCCCCGGCGTCTGGCAATGACTCGAAAGGAATCACAATCACGATGACACGACCGGCGTTTGCGATGCTCGGACTGCTCCTGGCGCTGCCGGCGTTCGCGCAACGACCCGTCTATCCGCCCGAAGAGTTCACCGCTCGGCGCGAGAAGCTGTGTCGGTCGGCCGCGAGCGGCACGCTGCTGCTGTTCGCGTCGAGCATGCCGACCGTCAACCAGCGGTTTCGCCAGGACCACGACTTCTACTACTTCACCGGCAACGAAGACTTGGGCGCGGTGCTGTTGATGTCGATGCAGCCGTGTCAGGCGTTCCTGTTCCTGCCGCAGCAGAACGAAGCCCAGATCCGCGTCGACGGGCCGAGCTGGCTCCAGGACGAAACCGGCAACGCGAAGAGATGGGGCTTCGAGAGCCTCCACCCGCTGACCTATCTCGAGGAGTTCCTGGCCCGGCGCCGCCGCATCGGGACCGAGACCCTGTGGCTGCGAATCTCGGATCGCGACGAGGTCGATGGCGGCCGGCGCGACACCGCGCTGCGGCTGTCGCGCCGCTACAACTCGGCGTTCGGCGGGCAGCCCTCCGAGGATGCGTGGCGCGTCGAGCTGGTACGCCAACGTTATCCCTACTACGACCAGAAGGACGTGGCGCCCCTCGTTGACGCGCTGCGCATCATCAAGACGCCGCGCGAGATCGAGATGTTGCGCCGCAACGGCCGTATCTCCGCCGGGGCGCTGAAGCGCGCGATCGAGGCGACGCGCGCTGGGCGCTACGAGTACGAGCTGGAAGCGGAGGCCACCTACTGGATGGTGCGGAACGGCTCCGAGGCCAGCGGCTATCCGGCGATCGTCGGCTCGGGCCCGAACGTCAACATCTGGCACTACAACAAGAACGAGCGCCAGCTCGCGGACGGCGACCTGATCGTGATGGACTACGGCGCCTCGGTCGCCTACCAGACGATGGACATCACGCGCACCTGGCCGGTCTCCGGGAAGTTCGACGAGCTGCAGCTGCGCGCCTACCGCTGCGCGCTCGAGACGCAGAAGGCGATCATCGCGGCGATGAAGCCGGGGGCGACGCGCGGGCAGACGCGCGAGCTCGCCCGTGAGATCTACAAGAAGTGGGGCTTCGCCGACCAGCGCCCCGCGTCAGCCGGTCATTTCGTCGGGATGGCGGTGCACGACGTCGGCGACGCCGAACTGCCGTTCCAACCGGGGATGGTGATCGCGGTCGAGCCGATCATCGAGATCAAGGACAAGCGGCTCCACGTGCGCATCGAGGACACGGTGCTGGTCACGAACGCCGAGCCGGAGATCCTGTCGTCGGCGGTGCCGAAGGAAGTCGACGAGGTGCTGGCGCTCGTCGGAAGGGCGCTGCCGAAAACGCGCTAGGCCGGCAGGTTAGCGGTTGATCTTCGCGAGCGCCTCGCGGCCCTTCCTCTTGGCGTCTTCGCAGCGCAACGACTCCTCCATCTCTTTCTTGTCCATGATGGTCTTGCCGCATTCCGCCTTGAGCATCTCCATGATGTAGGGGACCGCGGACTTGGCCGCGGGCCCCATTCCACCAAGCTCCTCGGCAGCAGCCTGACGCACGGCAGCGCTAGCGTCATCCAATGCCGGAATCAGGGAATTGACGGCCTCGGGGCCGCTCTGATCCCCAACCGCTCGAATCGCCCGCAGCTTCGTCGCCGGGTCGCCGCCTCGAATCTGTCGCGCCAGCGCTCCGATGTCACCGCCGGTCTTCTTCTGATCCTCCTGGTACTTCCGGAGCGCCTCCTCGTAGGCTTGCTTCTGCTCCTTCAGCTTTTCCATCTTGGCGATGTTGTCGCGGAGCCGCGGATCGCTGCGCCCAGCGGCCTGCGCCTTGTTCAGGAATGCTGTGGCTTGCGCCATGTCTTGCTTGAAGAAGAAGCACCACGCCGCCCCGTTCATGGTGTCCGATGTCAGGCTCGGTTCGATCTGGGCCGCCTTCTGAAAGGCTGGAATGGCCTCATCGTACTTCTGCTCGTAGGAAAGCGCCCAGCCCAGGCCGAGCGCTGCCTGGCCGTTCTTGGGGTCGAGCTCGAGCGCCTTTCGATAGGCGACCACGGCATCGCCCATCTTCTTCTGGGGGTGGTTCCGGTACAGCCAGCCCAGGTTGGTGAACCCGGCGCTGTCCTTGTACCCGGGAGCGGATGTCACCTTGACCAGCTCCGCGATGCCCTCGTCGTACTGACTGTTGAGCCCGAGCAGCAGCGCGTAGCTGGAGCGATAGCTCGGGTTCTTGGGGTCCAGATCGACGGCCCGCTTGTAGGCGTCACGAGCCGCTTCGACTTCGCCGGCTCGATGCAATCCCGCAGCCGCAATCACGTAGATGAACGCTTCCCTCTGGGGCGTCTGGACGACGTTCTTCGCCACCGCGGCGGCGCTCTTGAAGTCTCCAATCGCGAACAACTGGCGGATCAACGTGGTTTGGATCAGCCCGTCGTGCGGATACTTCTCCTGAAGCTTCTTGTACTCCTGCCAGCCCTTGTCGTTCGCGAGCTGGGCCCGCCCCTTGTCGAGCGTCCAGTCGGGGGCCGTCTTGGCCTTCTCGAGCTGATCCAGGATGCCCTTCAGCGGATACTGCTTCTCGAGCCGCTGCAATTGCACGCTGGCTGGAATCGCAATCGGATCGATCGTGCCCGCGCGTTCGTAGGCGGCCAGGGCCTGATCCAGATTGCCGGCTGCTTCGAAGATG
The DNA here is from genome assembly GCA_964628275.1 of uncultured Acidobacteriota bacterium. Taxonomy (GTDB): domain Bacteria; phylum Acidobacteriota; class Vicinamibacteria; order Fen-336; family Fen-336; genus CAZVOI01. Next base: position 4,021 of record CAZVOI010000056.1, read on the forward strand.
CGCGCCACCGCGAGCTGCGCGGAGACGCTCTTGGCGTTCAGGAACGCGCCCTGCTGCGCTTCGGCGATCGCGCCGCCAAAGTTCTTGTCGTTCTCGGCCAGCAGCGCGAGACCGAGCGCGGCGTAGGCCTCCGCGTTCTTGTCCTCGGCCGCCGTCACCTTGCGGGCTTCGGCAACGGCGTCGGCATGCTTGCCGGCCGCCGACAACGCGTGCGACAGGCCGAGGCGCGCGCGATTCAATTTCGGGTCCAGCTCCAGCGCCTTCCGGAACGACGCGATCGCCTCGTCCTTGCGGTTGCTCGCGAGCAGCGCTTCACCCTTGGCTTCATGGGCGACTGCGCTCGTGGCCCCGGCGGCGAGCGCCTTGTCGGCCGCAGCCAGGGCCGACGCCGGATCCTGCACGCGAATCTGCGCCCGGGCCAGCGCGGCCAGCGCGGCCGGGGATTCCTGGGCCTTCACGGCTTCTTGCGCGTGGCCGAGAGCTTCCTTTCCGGTGCCAATCACGAGGTCGAGCGACGATTGCGCCGCCAGCGCCTCGGACTTGGCGGCGGGCGCGGACGCCGCGCCGACGGCGGCCGTCAGCGTCTTGCCGGCTTCGTCGAACTGGCCGAGCCGCTCTTGAAATCGCGCGAGCGCCAGGTAGCCGTCGGTCGAGGGCGCCGATTGGACCGTCTTCTGAAGGCCCTTCAGGGCTTCATCGGGCTTGCCCTTCTGAAGCTGCTCCTCGGCCTTCGCCACCGCGTCGTCGAGCTTCTTATCGGCGAACGCCGTCGCCGCGGCGAATGCGAGGATTCCTACGGCCCAGGCCGTTCGTCTCATCGGATGCGTCCCCTTTCGTCTCCCCGTGGAAAAGACGCGCATTATATCCTGCGAAATTCCCCTGGAGAGGTTGGACTCTGGTGAAGGCCCTCCAGTTCCCTTCGGTCGACTCTTTTGTGGCCTTTCCGGCAATAGTTGCACCCATCACGTCGCTACTCGGACACGGTGCCGCAACTGCCTTGGCCGTAAGTAATTGATCAATAGGCGATTGACATGAATTCACAATCTTGACGAAACGGGCACGCAGATTGCTGCGTCTAAGACTCTAGAAAGGCCAATGTCATTCCTGGTGGCTATTCCAACCTATACAAATTCCCGCTGAAAATCCCGTCACCCCTAACAGGGGAACTTCCTTCCTGATCGTGAACGAGGGCGCCCGAAATGGCGCCCCGTTCTTTTTTCAGCGCGCGCGAATCGCTTCGAGCACGGCGCCCCGCGGATCGATGACCCCGAAGCCCTGAGGGTCGATCGGAACGTGCGGGAGACGCCGCGCGGTGTCGATCAGAATTCGCTTCGCCTGGAGCGGCGTCAAGCGCGGATTGGCTTCGAGCATCTGTGCCGCCACGCTGGCCACGATCGGCGACGCGAAGCTCGTGCCGTCGACGTGCTTGTAGTGATCGGAGATGACGCTCGCGTCGTGCAGCTTGGCGTATACGAGCTGCCGGATTAGCGGCGTCTTCAGCGCCTTCGCGGCATCCAGGGCGGCGTCGACGCCGGGATGGGCGTCGAGCAGCGCCAGGAAGTCGGCGTCTCGAGCTTCCGCGAGCTGTGACAGGAGCTGCGCCTGGGCTGCGGTTGGCGTGCCCGGCAAGATCGGCGCAGCCACCCAGATCCCGGGTGCTATCACCTCGGGCTTCTGCAGGCCGTCGAGCGTGGGCCCGTAGCTCGAGTGATACATGTCGTAGCCGGTGAACGCCAGGCGGTTCTTGTCGTCGAGGCCGCCGACCGCGAGCACCGAAGGCGCGGAGGCCGGCGGCAGCACCGGGTGTTTCGGCAGGTGTCCGAGGTTGCCGACCGCGGCGCAGACCAGGATGCCTTCTCGAGTCGCCCTTTCCGCCGAGCGAGAGAGCCGGTCGCTCAGATAGCTGGCTTCGAAGTCGCCGCCAACGCTCACGTTGACGATGCGAATTCCGAAGCGCTTTCGATTACGGATCACCCAGTCGAAGCCGCGGCGGATGTCGTCGTGCTTCACGCGGCGCGCGCTGCCGCACTTCACCAGCACCAGCTCGGCTTCGGAAGCGATGCCTCGGTACAAGCCGCCGGAGAGCGCGCCGTTCCCGCAAGCCGCCACCGACGTCATCATGCCGTGCCAGCTCGACTTGCCCGGCACGTCGAGGTCACGGCGGCGCGCGCGGCGGTCGGTCACGTCGACGTAGGCTCGAATCCGGTCGTGCGGCGTGGTGAGGTCTTGGTGTGCGAAGAAGCCGGCGTCCAGGAACGCGATCGTCACGCCGCGGCCGCGAAACCGGTCGGAGGCGCCGAGCCGAACCGCCGTGGGTAGGACCTTGGGCAGGCCGGCGGCCAGGTGCGCGCGCAAAGCGACACGCGCGTGGACGAAGCGGCGCGCGCAGTCGGCACACACCGGCGTCCCGAGCTCGAAGCCGGGCACGTTGGCGGAGACGATCGACTGGGTCGGGACGTCGAGCGAAACGAGCGCCGCCTCCTGGTGGCACACCGGGCACACCAGGAGCTGGGCCGACCCGACGATCAATTCGTGCTCTTGAGGTACTTCAGCAGCTCGGAATCGGTCGACAGGATCAGCCAGGCCTTCTCGTCGAGGCTGACGCGCAGCGCTTCCATCGACTTCCAGAACTGGTAGAAGTCGGCGTCTTTGTTGTAGGCACGCGCGTAGATCAGCGTGGCTTTGGCGTCGGCCGCGCCCTTCAATTCCTGGGCGGTCTTGTAGCCCACGGAGCTCGCGGCCAGCATGTCGCGCTCCTTCTGGCCGCGGATCTCGGCGGCGCGGCCCTGGCCTTCGGACCGGCTCCGCTCGGCGATACGTTTGCGCTCCGAGATCATCCGCTCGAAGACCTTCTGCTGCACGGTGTCGACGTAGCTGATGCGCTTGAAGCGCACGTCCTCCAGCTCGATGCCGAACTGCGGCGTGATCTCGGCCGCCTTCTTCAGGATCTCCTGGGCGATCTTCTCGCGGCCGACCTCGATCTTCACGTTGGCTTCGGCGACGCCGATGCCCTCGATGTCCTCGGTCACCTGGAAGGCGCGGTTGGTCGAGCGCACGATCTCGATCAGGTCGTAGGACGCCACGGCGTTCCGGGTCTGCCCGTCGACGATGTCGTCGAGCCGCGTCTGGCCGCCGCGCTCGTCCTGGACCGCCTGAAAGAACCGCAACGGATCGGAGATGCGCCAGCGCGCATAGGTGTCGACCCAGATGTACTTCTTGTCCTTGGTGGGGATCTGGTTGGCGTCGCCGTCGAACTCGAGCCAACGCTTGTCGAAGCGATGCACCGTTTGCACGAACGGCACCTTCATGTGCAGGCCGGGCTCGATCACGGCGCCTCCGACCGGTCGGCCGAACTGGGTCAGGATCACCTGTTCCGTCTCGCTGACCGTGTACACGGCGGAGAACAGGACGAACGCGGCGACGAGGCCGAGAACACCGCCAAACGCGCCCTTCACTTCTTGATCTCCCGCGTTTCGCCGTCGAGCTGCAAGAGCGGCAGCACGCCCTTCAACTTGTCGTCGAGGATCAGCTTCTTGCCGAGCCGCGGCAGCAGCTCCTGCATCATCTCGAGATACAGGCGCTTCTTGGTGACGACGGGCGCCTTGCGATACTCCTCGTACAGGGCATCGAAACGCTTGGCGTCGCCTTCGGCGTTGTTGACGCGCTCGAGCGCGTAGCCCTCGGCCGCACGCACGGCCTGCTCGGCCTCGCCCTTGGCGCGCGGCACCGACTTGTTGTAGTCGGCCCAGGCGTCGTTGATCGCGCGCTCTTTCTCCTGGATCGCCTGGTTGACCTCGTTGAAGGCAGGCTTCACGGGATCGGGCGGGTTCACGTCCTGGAGCAGCAACTGCTGGACCTCGATGCCGTTCCGGTACAGCTCACACAACCGTTGCAGCTCTTCCTTCGCCTCCAGCGCGATCGCCTCGCGCCCGATCGTGAGCACTTCGTCCACGCTGTGATCTCCCACGACTTTGCGCATCGCCGCTTCGGACATGTCGCGGAACGTCCCGGCGGGGTTGCGGAGGTGGAAAAGATACAAGCGTGGGTCCTTGATGCGGTATTGAACGATCCATTCGACGACGGCCACGTTGAGATCGCCCGTGAGCATCGCCGACTCGCCGCGCGTCCGCTCGCTGTCGGGCGCGAACTCGGTGCGCACGGCCGCGCTGGCGGTGCGAAAGCCAAACTCCATCTTGAGCTGCCGCTGCACCGGAACCTTGGTCACGATCTCGACGCCGAACGGAATCTTCAGGTGCGGCCCCGGTTCCGTGGTGCGCACGTAGGCGCCGAAGCGCTGCACCACTCCCACCTGATCCGGCTCGATCTGGTAGTAGCTGGTGGTCAGCAACAGCAACGCGAGCACACCGATGGCGATCGCACGCAGCGCACCCGCCGAGGGCAACCGCGGGGTGGCTCCGAACGGGGGCAGCCGCGAGCCGCCGCCGCCCATGTCGATGACGTTGTCCCAGGGACTCTTTGCCACGCCCTGAGTATAGAGGTTCGCTGCGATACTAGGTTGCCATGTCGCCTCTCGAGCTGCGCCGGGCCAAGGCGCATCTGCTTGGATCGGACGCCACGATGGCGGAGATCGTCAAACGGGTCGGGCCGTGCCGGGTGACGATCCATCGCAACGGCACCACGTTCGCGTATCTCGTGAACGCGATCTTGCGCCAGCAGATCAGCGGCTACGCCGCCGCGGCGATCGAACGCAAGATCGCCGCCCGCTTTGGCCCCGCGCTGACCCCCGCGCTCGTGTTGGCGGCGAGCGACGACGAGCTGCGCTCGGTCGGCCTGTCGCGCCAGAAGGTCGGCTACTTGCGCGACCTGGCGCAGAAGGCGACCGAAGGCCTGCCGCTCGAGCGCGTCGGGCGGTTCACAGACGAGCGCATCATCGCGACGCTCACGACGGTGAAGGGGATCGGCCGTTGGACCTGCGAAATGCTCTTGATGTTCCGTCTCGGACGGCCGGACGTGATCTCGTGCGGGGATTACGGGATCCGCAAAGCGATGCAGACGGCCTACCGGATGCGTGCGCTGCCGAAACCCAAACGAATGCAGAAGATCGCCGAAGCGTGGCGGCCGCACCGGACCGCCGCCTGTTGGTATCTCTGGCGCAGCCTGGAGGAGTGAAGTGAAGACACGACGCCTGGGACGGACCGAGCTCCAAGTTTCCGAGATCGGTTATGGCGCCTGGGGCATCGGCGGCGGGCAGTGGGTGGGCGCCAGCGACGACGAGAGCCTGCGCGCGCTCCACCGCGCCGTCGACCTGGGCCTCAACTTCATCGACACGGCGCTCGCCTACGGCCCGCACCAGAGCGAACGGCTCGTTGCGAAGCTCGTGGCCGAACGCAAGGAACGGATCAGCGTCGCGACCAAGATCCCGCCCAAGAACCTGCGCTGGCCGGCCACCGTCGGAACCCCAATTTCGGAGGTCTTTCCCGCCGCGTACGTCGTCGAGTGCGTGGACAAGAGCCTGCGCAACCTAGGGACCGAGACGCTCGACATCCTTCAGCTCCACGTCTGGCGCGACGAGTTCCTGGATCAGGACGGCTGGCAGGAAGCCTTCTTCGGCCTCAAGAAGGCGGGCAAGGCGCGCTTCCTCGGCATCTCGATCAACGACTACGAGCCGAGCTCGGCGCTGCGCGCCGTGGCGTCGGGCCTGATCGACACCGTCCAGGTGATCCACAACGTCTTCGACCCGCGCGCGGCGGACGAGCTCTTCCCGGCGTGCGCGAAGCACGACGTCGGCGTGATCGTGCGTGTGCCACTCGATGAGGGTGGGCTGACCGGCTCGATCACGCCGGATTCGACCTTCCCGATCGGAGACTTCCGGGCCGATTATTTCAAGGGTGATCGCAAGGGCCAGGTGTTCGCGCGGGCGGAGGCGCTGAAGCTGCTGCTCGGGACCGAGGCCCAGACACTTCCCGAGCTGGCGCTGCGCTTCTGCTTGAGCCACGAGGCGGTCAGCACGGTGATCCCGGGGATGCGCCGCGTGGCAACGGCCGAAGCCAACTGCGGTCTGTCGGACGGCCGGCGCCTGTCGCCCGCCCTCATGAAATCCCTGGAATCCCACGCCTGGCCTAGAAACTTCTACCTGTGACGGCTAGAATGGACGCTTAGAATCTTGGCGTCCATGGAAGAGACCCGTGAAACCCCCCTTCGGGAACTGATCGCGCCGTTCGCGCGGCCCGCGCCGGTCCGCGCCTGGGGGCAACTGCTTTCGACCGGCGCGCTGTTCGTGGCGAGTTGGGGGCTGATGGCGTTCGGCGTCAGCCGCGGCTGGAGCTTCCTGGCGATCCTGCTGCTCGCGGTTCCGACTGCCGGGCTCGTGGTGCGACTTTTCATCTTTCAGCACGACTGCGGCCACGGCTCCTTCTTCGCGAGCCCTCGGCTGAACGAAGCGGTCGGCCGCGTGCTGGGCGTGCTGACGCTGATGCCCTACTCGTATTGGAAGAAGACGCACGCGATCCACCACGCGACCTCGGGGAACCTGGACCGCCGGCAGTTCGGCGACATCGACACGCTGACGCTGCGCGAGTATCTGTCCGCGCCGCCCCTGAAGCGCCTGGCCTATCGACTCTACCGGAGCACGCCGGTGCTGCTCGGTATCGGGCCGGTCTACCAATTCGTCGTCAAGCACCGCTTCCCGTTCGATCTGCCGCTTTCTTTTCGCAAGGAATGGGCCAGCGTCTTCTTGAACAACCTGGCGCTCGCTGCCGGGTTCGCCAGCCTCGGTGCGATCCTCGGTTGGAAAACGGTGCTGCTCGTTCACATGCCGGTGGTACTCGTCGCGGGTTCCATGGGCGTGTGGCTCTTCTACGTCCAGCACCAGTTCGAGACGACCTACTGGGCGCGCGACGCCGACTGGAGCGCCGAGGCGTCGGCCCTGGCCGGCAGCTCCCACTACGACTTGCCGGCCGTGCTCCACTGGTTCACCGGAAACATCGGCTTCCACCACATCCACCATCTGGCGATCAAGGTGCCGAACTATCAGTTGCGGGCGTGTTTCAAGTCGCACCCGCGGCTCCAGGAGGCGCCGCGCTTGACCCTCTGGTCGAGCCTGCGCTGCGCGGGCTTGAAGCTCTGGGACGAGGAGCGGCGGACAATGATCCCGTTCCCGAAGAGGAAGGCGGCGCGGGCAGTGCTGGCCCTTCTCCTCGCCGCGGGTTTCATGGCCGGCTAGAGGTGCGTTCCGCCCTCGCAGCCCTTGGCTTCCACCTGCACCGTGACGTGGGCGATCCGGAACTCGCTCGTCACGCAGCGCTGCACGTCGTCGAGCACCACCTGGTGCGCCGCATCGCCCAGGATCACCGTGTGAACGCTCATCGCGTGCATCCCCGAGGTCAGCGTCCAGACGTGGAGGTCGTGCACGCCCGCTACGCCCGGAACCCGGGAGATCCGTTCGCGCAGCGCTCCCAGATTCACATCTCCCGGCACGCCCTCGAGCAGCACGCCAATCGCTTCTTTCAGGAGTGACCACGTCCGCGGCAGGATCGCGAGGCCGATCACGATCGAAACCAGCGGGTCGGCGTGGGCCCAGCCGGTCGCTCTCATCACGATCGCGGCGACCAACACACCGAGGGACGCGAGCGCGTCGGAGAAGACCTCGAGATACGCGCCGCGCAGGTTGAGACTGGCCGCGGCCCCGCCCTGCAGGACGCGCATCGAGATGAGGTTTACCGCGAGACCGGCTGCCGCGATCGCCAGCATCAGCCCGGTTGCCACCGGCGGCGGTTCTTGGAGGCGGGCGACGGCTTCGTACAGGATCAGCAGCGACAGCCCGATCAGCACCACCGAGTTGACCACCGCCGCGAGTATTTCGACGCGGTGATAGCCATACGTGTGGTCGGGCGTCGGGGGCCGCTCCGCGAAATGAATCGCGACGAGAGCGAGAACCAGCCCGGCCACGTCGGCCAGCATGTGGCCCGCGTCGGCCAGGAGGGCCAGCGATCCCGACGCCCAGCCGCCGGCCGCTTCCAAGATCATCAGCGTGCTGGTGAGCGCGAGCGCGATCTGAAGCCGCTGCTTCCCCTGCGCTGTCGGCGTTACCGGACCGTGCGAGTGGTCGTGGGCGCCGCGGCCGTGGCTGTGGCCCATCTCGGGGCGGATGATAGCAGCCGGTCTCAGCCGGGATCGACCTGATCCTGCGGGCCGCCGGTATAATGCTGGTCGTTTCGTGTCCCGGTCGAGGTGAGAAGAGTGCGTACGAGTCGTCCGCTGCTGGTTCTAGCCCTGGTTGCCTCGGCGCCGACGGCTTCGGCGCAGGCCCCGATCTTCGATCAGGGCCGGCTGCACGAGGTTCGAATCGTGATGGACCCGGCTGATTGGACGGCGCTGCGTCAGAATTTTCGCAGCAACGATTATTACGCGGCGAACATCTCGCTCGACGGCGAGGTCGTGGAGCAGGTCGGGATCCGCTCG
>CAZVOI010000057.1:0-33457 GCA_964628275.1 uncultured Acidobacteriota bacterium
GGTGATGCCGGATCCAGGAACACCTCGGACCAGTCGTAGGTCGTCGCCGGGCCCTCCGCAGACATCGCGAACGAGACGTGGTTGCGAGCCGCCGGCGTCTGTTTGGCGCGCTGGCGCCAGTAGTCCCAGTCGATCTCGTTGGCAGAAAGCAGACTCGCCTCCGCGGTCACGAGATGGAGCCGCGCGCTCGCTTCGTCCGAGACGCTCCAGCGTGGATCGCGGGGGAAACGATGCCAGAGGCGGAGCGGATCGTCCGAGGCGGGGATCTCCAGAGCCACGCCCTTCTCGGAGTCCACGCGCTCGAGGCGATACTCGATGCGCCGCGTGCACGAGCCGTTGGCCTGAACGTAGGTGGTGACGTCGACGCTGAGCCGGTCCTCGATGCAACCGGCCGCGAGCACGGCGAGTGCCGCGGGGGCGAGCCGGTGAAGCCTCACACCTCGAGGACTTCGGCTTCCTTCTTCTTCAGGACCTCGTTGATCTTCTCGGTGTGCAGGTCGGTCAGCTTCTGGACCTCCGCGACCGCCTGCTTCTCCTCGTCCTCGCTGACCTTCCTGTCCTTGAGCAGCTTCTTCAGGTGGTCGTTGGCGTCACGCCGCACGTTGCGGATCGCCACCCGGCCTTCCTCGGCGTGCTTGTGGGCGTGCTTGACGAGCGTCTTGCGGCGCTCCTCGTTGAGCTGCGGGATCGGGATCCGGATCAGCTTGCCGTCGTTCTGTGGGTTCAGGTCCAGGTCCGACGAGCGAATCGCTTTTTCGATGGCTGCCATCATCGACGCGTCCCAGGGCTGCAGCATGATCAGCGTCGGGTCGGGGATCGACAGGTTGCCGACTTGGTTCAACGGCGTCGGCGTGCCGTAGTAGTCGACGCGAATCCCGTCCAGCATCGAGATCGACGCGCGCCCGGTGCGCATCGTCAAGAGCTCGCGGCGCACCGTCTCGAGCGAGGCATCCATGCGCTGCTTGGCATCGGCGATCAGGGGCTTGATCATGCATGCTCCTTCACGATCGTTCCGATCTTCTCGCCCATCACGATCCGCTTCAGGTTCCCCTTCTTCTTCAGATCGTAGACGATGATCGGCAGGCCGTTGTCCATGCACAGCGAGATCGCGGTGGTGTCCAGCACTTTCAGCCCGCGCTGCAGGACCTCGATGTAGGTGAGGCTGTCGAACTTCTTGGCCTTGGGGTTCTTCTTCGGGTCGGAGTCGTAGATACCGTCGACCTTGGTGGCCTTCAAGATGATCTCGGCCTTGATCTCCATGGCGCGCAGCGCGGCGGCGGTGTCGGTCGAAAAGTACGGGTTGCCGGTTCCGCCCGCGAACACGACCACGCGGCCCTTCTCCAGGTGGCGCATCGCGCGGCGCCGAATGAACGGCTCGGCGACCTCGCGCATCTCGATCGCCGACAGCACTCGGGTGTAGATCGAGGCTCGCTCCAGAGCGTCCTGGAGCGCGATGCCATTGATGACCGTGGCCAGCATCCCCATGTGATCGGCCGAGACGCGGTCCATGCCGCGGGCGCTGTCGGAGACGCCGCGGAAGATGTTGCCGCCGCCGACGACGGCCGTGACCTGCACGCCGAGGGCGTGGATCGTCTTGATCTCGCGGGCCAGATAGTCGGTGAAGTCGCGATCGATGCCGAAGGCCTTGTCGCCCAGAAGCGACTCACCCGAGAGCTTCAGTAGAACGCGTTTGTACTTCGGGGTCGTCGGCTTGGGCATGCGCGGGTCTCGAAGATGCTACCCCGCCGCGGGCGTCGGGGCTAGTTCCTGGCTCGCCGGTTTCTCCGCCAGCTCCTCGCCCAGGCGGAAGCGCGCGAAACGCCGCACCACGATGTTCTCCTTGATCACCGCGATCTTTCCTTGGACGAGCTGTCCGACGCTGAGTTTTGGCTCCTTCACGAACGGCTGTTCCAACAGGCAGTAGGTCGCGTAGAACTCCTTCAGCTTGCCCTCGGCGATCTTGTCCTGGACGTTCGCCGGCTTGCCCTGCGCGGCCGCCTGCGACCGATAGATTTCTTTCTCCTTCTCCAGGACCGAGGCCGGGACTTCTTCCTTGGTCACGTACTGCGCCGCGGCGGGCGAAGCCGCCGCGATGTGCATCGCCACGTCCTTGACCAGCGCCTGGAACTCGTTGGTCTTGGCGACGAAGTCGGTCTCGCAGTTGATCTCAACTAGCACGCCGACGCGCCCGCCCGGGTGGATGTAGCTGCCGATCTGTCCTTCGGTCGCGACTCGGCCGGCCTTCTTGGCCGCCGACGCGAGGCCCTTCTTGCGCAGGATGTCGCGCGCCTTGTCGGTGTCCGCCTGCGCCTCGACCAGCGCCGACTTGCACTCCATCATGCCCGCGCCGGTCTCTTCGCGGAGCTTGCGGACCATTTCTGCCGTAACGCTGCTCATCACAAACCTCGGTGTTCAGAAAAAGCCCGGGAGCGTTCGGCGCGCCCCGGGGCGATCGTACTCTTGGGGAAAGCGCTCGGGGGCGCGCTTCAGACGGACGCGGGTGTCGCGACCGGGGCCGGTGCTGCCGGCGCCGGTGCGGCCGTCGCGGGACGCGGCCGTGCGCGGCGCGGCGCTTCGGCAGCGTCGGCCGCGCCCTTGTCGGCGGCTCCCGCTTCCAGGGCGCGAGCTTCGCGAAGGCTGCGCCCGTTGATCACGGCGTCGGCCATGCGGCCCGCGAACAGCTTGATCGCGCGGAGCGCGTCGTCGTTGCCCGGGATCACGTAGTCGACCTCGTCGGGATCGCAGTTGGTGTCGACCACGCCGACCACGGGCACCTTCAGCTTGCGCGCCTCGAGCACGGCGATCTGCTCCTTGCGCGTGTCGATCACGAAGATCGCGTCGGGCAGCGTGCGCATGTTCTTGATGCCGAGCAGGTTCTTCTCGAGCTTGGTGCGCTCCTTGTCGAGCCGCGCCAGCTCTTTCTTCGTCAGTCGCTCGCGGCGTCCCTCGGAGCCGACCATCTCGAGCTCCTTGATCCGCTCCAGGCTCCGCCGAATCGTGACGAAGTTGGTGAGCAGTCCGCCCAACCAGCGTTCGTTGACGTACGGCATGCCGCAGCGCTGGGCTTCCTCCGCCACGGTTTCCTTGGCCTGCCGCTTGGTGCCGACGAACAGGATCGAGCGTCCCGAGGCGGCCAGCGTTTCGACGAAATCGAGCGCCTCCTGGAACAGCTTCAGCGTCTTCTGCAAGTCGACGATATAGATGCCGCTCCGCTCTCCAAAGATGAATTCCTTCATCTTGGGATTCCAGCGGCGCGTCTGGTGCCCGAAGTGGACTCCGGCTTCGAGCAGTTCCTTCATGTTGACCGACGTTGGCAACTCACGGCCTCCTGACTGATTCAGCCGCAGCGCCCGATTGCGCTGCCGGCTTTCCGGCCCCTCGCGGGGCTCGAGATCTAACGCCTGCGAACTAGCGCTTGCTGAACTGGAAGCGTGCGCGAGCGCCCTTCTGTCCGTACTTCTTGCGTTCCTTGATGCGCGCGTCGCGGCGCAGCATGCCCGCCTTCTTGAGCGCCTTGCGGAGCTCGATGTTGAAGACGCAAAGCGCGCGCGCCACGCCGTGGCGGATCGCGGTCGCCTGCGCGGCCACGCCGCCGCCGTGAATCGTGGCCACCAGATCGAACTTGTCGATCGTCTCGGTCAGCGCAAACGGCTGCTTGACGATCAGCTTCAGCGTCTCGTGGCCGCCGAAATACTCGTCGAGGTTCTTGTCGTTGAGCTTGAAGTCCCCCGAGCCGGGCCGGATGTGGACACGCGCCACCGACGTCTTGCGGCGGCCGGTCCCGTAATAGTTCAAAGCCTGTGTGCTCAAACTGCCTCTCTTACTTGATCGCGATCGGCTGCGGCTTTTGCGCCTGGTGCGGATGCTCCGGGCCCGCGTAGACCTTGAGCTTGGTGAACATGGCCCGTCCCAGCTTCGTCTTCGGCAGCATGCCGCGGACGGCCGACTCGACCAGGCGTGCGGGGGCCTTCTTGCGCACGTCCTTGGCGGCGGCGCTCTTGAAGTTGCCGAGAGTGCCCGTCGGATGCTGGTAGAGCTTGGTGTCGTTCTTCGTGCCCGTCAGGTGGACGGACGCCGCGTTGATGACGACCACGTGGCCGCCGGTGTCCAAGAACGGCGTATAGCTGGGATTGGTCTTGCCGGTCAGGATCTGCGCCGCGCGCGCGGCCAGCTTTCCGAGCACCTGATCACGCGCGTCGATCACGAACCAGTGGCGATCGCCTGGGGCGACCTTGGGAATGTAGGTCGTCAAATCGTTGAGACTCCTCGTGGACCCTGAATGAGAACGAAGACGAAACGATCCGCTCCGTCCACCGGGCGGACGAACCGCAAACCATAATTCTAGAGGTAGAGACCGAGATCTGTCAATCGCTTAGCGGGTCCTCGGCCGGGCTTGGGGCGGCACTTGGCCGCGTCAGACTCGACGGTGGCCGAGGGCGGGCAGCTCGCGGCGTAACCGATCCTGCCGCTCGAAATCGATCTCGGCGATCGCCAGGCCGTCTCCGTCCGCGACCTGGGCCAGAACCGCGCCCCAGGGATCCACGATCATCGCGTGGCCGAAGGACGCCCGACCTCGCGCGTGCACCCCGACCTCCGCCGGCGCGAACACGTACGCGAGGTTCTCGATCGCGCGAGCTCGCAGGAGCACCTCCCAGTGGTCCTTGCCGGTCCGATCCGTGAATGCCGACGGCACCGCGAGGACGCGCGCCCCCCGGCGCACCTGCTCGCGGTAGAGCTCCGGGAAGCGCAGGTCGTAGCAGATGCTCAAGCCTAGCGGCCCGACTGGGGAATCGGCGACGACCACGTCACGCCCGGGAGCGACGGCTTTCGACTCCTTGAGCGCTTCCATCCCCGGCAGGTCGATGTCGAAGAGGTGCAACTTCGAATAGCGCGCCAGGATCTGGCCGTCCGGCCCGAGCAGAACCGACGTGTTGAAGACGCGCGTGTCGTTTGGGATGGCCTCGGGAAGGCTGCCCAGAAGCAGCGTCACGGCGTGACGCCGCGCGGCCTCCGCCATTCTTCGGACCCATGGCCCGTCCAGCGTCTGCGGCTCAGGGACGATCTCGCCCTCGCTCTTCAAGAACGCGAAATTCTCCGGGAGGCCGACCAGCCTGGCTCCGCGGGCCGCCGCATCCGCGACCAGACGCTCGGCCAGCGCCAGGTTGCGCTCGACATCGGCGGTCGAGTTCATCTGTACTGCGGCCGCCAGGAAGCGGGTCGCGCTCACGCGGCGCCTCGGGCACGCGAGCCTGCGCTGCTTCGCTTCGGTCTCTCGAGCACCGCCTGGGCCTGCTTCTCCGGCCAGGCGCAGGTCCTGAAGAGCGGACAGCGTCCGCATGCCGGCCGGCGTGCGTCGCAGATCTTGCGGCCGTGGAAGATCAAGAGGTCGGTCGTGCGCGTCCAGCGTTCCTGCGGGATGATCCTGACGAGTGCGGCCTCGATCTTCACCGGGTCGCTTTCGGCCACGAGCCCCAGCCGATTTGCCACGCGCTGGACGTGGGTGTCCACTGCGATGCCTTCATTGATCCCAAAGGCGTGGCCGAGCACCACGTTGGCCGTCTTGCGACCGATCCCGGGCAGTCTCACCAGCGCCGTGAGGGAGCGGGGCACCTCGCCCTGGTGGTCCTCCGTCAACGCCCGCGCGCAGCCAATCAGGCTCTTGGCCTTCGCGCGAAAGAAGCCCGTCGAGCGGATGATGCCCTCGAGTTCCGCGGGGTCGGCGGCGGCGAGAGCGGCCGGCGTTGGATAGCGGGCGAACAGCACCGGCGTCACTTCGTTGACGCGCTTGTCGGTGCACTGGGCCGAGAGAATCGTGGCCATCAGCAGCTCGTAGGGGTCTTGGTGGAGGAGCGCGCACTCCGCTTCGGGGTGGGTCTGTTGGAGGATGTCGAGGATTTTTCGGGCCGTGACCGGCTTGGCGTTGGGCGCGCTGCGCGGCGCCACGTCGCGTCGTTTGCCGGTCTTGCGCATCGAATTCGGAGGAGTCTACAGCAGCGCGGCCCGCCTACCGGTCGAGCCCGGCAGCGGAAGCAGTGGCGCCTCCCGCGCGGCGGCGCGCAATCGGCTGAGCCGAAGTACGAGCGCCTTGACCGATCCGGCGGGCTCCAAGAGCGGCTCGGCCAGCCGCAACGCGGTCTCGCCGAGCGCATCCGCGGAGCTCGTGGGCCGCTCCAGCGCGCAGGAGCGCCGGTCCGTCGCGGCGCCACGCGAGACTTCGATGCTGAGCGTCTCGGCCGCCAGCCCGAAGGGGCGAAGCCGTCGCGCGGCTCGCTCAGCGAGGCCCTGGAACATCGACGCCAGGGCGAGCGGGTCGGCATGGCCGTCGTGCACCCGTGCTTCTTCTTGGAGCCAGACCGGCGGCGCTGCGAGGGGAACCGGCCTCTCGCCCGTTCCGGAGACCGATTCGATCAGCCGAGCGGCCAGCGTTCGACCGACCACAGCCGCCAGGGCCTCGGGGGTGGCGCCGGCAAGGTCCCCCAGGAGGGCGAAGCCATTGGCTCGCAACGCTCGCTCGGCCTGCGAGGGCAAATCGGCCAGCATGGCGATCGGCTGCTTCGCCAGGAACGAGCTCTCGTAGCCGGGCAGCACGATCAATAGGCCTCGCGGCCGCGCCATCCCCGAGGCCACGCGCGCCGCCAGCCGCCAACCTGCCACGCCGAACGAAGCGTCGAGGCCGAGCCGTTCGTGGATTTCCTGCTTCAACCTCTCGGCCACCCCGACGGGCAACGGCTCGCTCCGAGCCACGCGCGTCAGCTCGACGTAAGCCTCGTCGATGGACGGCCGCTCCACGCGGCGGCTCGCGCCGAGCAGGATCGCCGTGATTTCCTCGCTGGCGCGGGCGTAGGCATCGAAGTCGCCCTCACGAACCACAGCCTCCGGGCAGATCCGCCGAGCGCCCGCCAGCGGCTGTCCGACCGTGACGCCGGCCAGCCGAGCCTCGCTGCTCGCCGCGGCCACGATGCCGGAAGCCGGCCCGCCACCGATAATTACCGGCTTGCCGCGGAGCGACGGATCGGCACGGCGCTCGACCGAAACGAAAAACGCGTCCAGGTCGACGTGCAGGACGCTGCGGGACGGGCGGCTCATCACAGTGAACAGGCTATCCGACGCCCCTGCCGGAGCAGGTCCGGACTAGTTCAGATTGCCCTTGGCGGGCCCGAAGCTCTCCTGGTACATCCGCAGGTTCTCCTGGAGCGCCGCGATCAGCCCGGGCAGCATCTGAACCGGCACGACCATGCGGGCCCGCACCGGCGCCTTGACGACCTGAGATTGCTGCGCCTCCTGGAGCTCCCGCTCGCCAATCGGCAGCATCTCGCAGAAGGTCAAGGTGAAGTCGAACGGCGAGTTCTGGATCGAGCAGAAATTGCTGTATATCCGGGGAATCTTGTTGTCTTCGTCGGGCACGATCGTGAAGTTCACCGCGCGGCGCTCGTCCATCTCATGGCTCCTAGTACTTTCGCAGCACGCCGATCACTACGCCCTGGATGCTCAGGTCGTCCTGGTCGACGTAGATGGGCTTCATCTTGGCATTGGCCGGCTGCAGCCGCACGCGTCCGTGGCCTTCCCGGTACAGCTTCTTGAGGGTGGCCCGCTCGCCTTCGAGGAGCGCTATCACCATCTCACCGTCGCGGGCGCTCTTGCGATTCTCCACGATCACGTAGTCGCCGTCGCGGATCTGCTCGTCGATCATCGACTCGCCCTTGACCTGTAGCACGTAGGTTTCCTTCTTCCCGATCATGTCCTCGGGCACGAAGATCGTCTCGGTCGAAGAGATCGCTTCGATCGGCGTGCCCGCCGCCACACGGCCCAAGAGCGGCAACTCGACCGCGCGCACCGTCACCTCCGACGGCACCAGCTCCAAGGCGCGGCTGCGGTTCGACTCGCGCTTGATCACGCCCTTTTGCTGGAGGTTGGTGAGGTGCTTGTGCACGGTGGCCAGAGAGCTCAAGCCGAAACGTTCGCCGATCTCCTCGATCGTCGGGGCGTAGCCCTTCTTCTCGATGTGGCGCTCCAGGAAGTCCAGGATTTCTTTCTGGCGGCGGGTCAGATGCATCGCGGTAGCCTCCTGCGGCGCAGGAGCTTAGGCGAAAATCAGGCGAAACTCAATTCCTGCGTGGCGGGGCTTCGGTCGCGCGGTGGCTTCGCCCGGTGTCGCGTGAGGCGGGCAGCGGCGCGGGAGCAGGCTCCTGGCGAGCCGGCGCGCCTCGGTGTCCTGTGGTCGCCCCGGGATGCCGGCTCGTGTACCGGCCATTGACGTACCCGCCATTGACGTATCCGCCCCCAAAGGCGCCCCAGCCGTAGGGGATTCCGCCGCTCAGCGAGTCCGCCTCGGCACGCCGGGCCGCGGCATCCGCCTCCCGGGCTCGGGCCTCGGCTTCCGCGACGCGTGCCGCGGACTCGCGTCTGGCACGTTCCTCCGCACGCCGCTCGGACTGGTCGCGAATCCGGTCCTCACGCTCCTCGGGTGAGACCCAGCTGCCTTCGAAGAGCACGTCGCCGCGCGCCCGGTGGGCCTCTTCTTCCGACAGCCAGCGATTGTTCATCCAGATCTTGCCGATGCCCGCCTGCGCCAGCGCGTTCCCCGGATCGAGGACGAGCACCCGCAGGAACGCTTCGCGCGCTTGCGTCTCGAGCCTCTGGTCCTTGGCCGCGAGCGCGAGCTCGAGCCAGCCGTCCCGATCCGTGGGTTGGAGCAGCGCGGCACGCTCGGCATGGGTCTGGAGGGCGGACTGCTTCTGCACCACGCGATCGATGCTGGCGCGCAGCAGCGTAACCCTGCCGGGCCCGGTCTGGAGCACCACGCGCGTGGCGCTTTGCTCGATCAGGACCCCGGAGAGGCGGCCTCCGGATTTCAGGAACACCTCGTCGGCGCTCGCGGGGACGGCCACCAGCAACAACGTGGCGCAAAGCGGTTGGCGCATCGCTTCCTCTGCTTCGACTATGAACCTGGCGGCCGCGCCCGTCAACGTCGCGATTCGGGAGGGCTGCGTACAATCCCAGCGAGTGATCCGCCCAGCGAGCCGCGCCCCAGCCGACCGACTCGGCGCGCTCGTCTTCGTAGGCGTCGTCTGGCTCGGTTGGACGGGCGCGGCGCGCTCGCCGGACGGCCTGGTCCTGGGCGCATCGGAACCGCTCGCAGCCGTCGCCCTCCTGGCGGCTCTCGCGGGTGGGATGCGGCCGCCGGCGAACTCGCGGCTTGGCCTCGGCCTGCTGCCATTCCTTTTCGCGCCGCTGCTGGCGCCATGGTGGCCCGCTCTCGGCGCCTGGTCGGGGCCGCCGCTGCTGGTGGGCGGCCTCGCTGCGTTGCTGCTATGGCGGATGCCGGTGCTGCCCCTGCGATTGCTGCTGCCGCTGGCGGCCGTCCTTTACGCAGGAGCCGCGGTGCGCGTTCAATCACAGGTCGGAGCGGAGGGGGACGAGCCGCACTACTTGATGGTCAGCGACAGCCTGCTGCGTGATCACGATCTGCGGCTCGAAGAAGACTACGCGGAGAGGCGCTACGCGGCGTTCGTTCGGAAGCCGACGCTCGAGCCGCACTTTCGCGTGCGCGGGAAAGGCGGCGAGATCTACTCCTTGCATGCTCTCGGTCTCTCGCTGTGGCTGCTGCCGGCCTACGCGCTCGGAGGCTACCCGCTGGCATCGCTGTTCCAGGCCGGCCTTGGGGTCCTGCTGATCGCGCAGATTCGCGGCTTGACCGAGGACTGGCTCGGAGACGCCGCCGTCGCGAGTCAGACCGCCCTGGTGCTCGCGTTCTCGGCCCCGCTCGTGCACTACGCGGGTCTCATCTTTACGGAAGTCCCGGCGGCGCTTCTGTTGACGACCGGCTTGCGGCTTGCGGCGTCCGCCAGTCTCCGGCCGCGGGCGGCGCTCCTGCTCGGCTTGTGCGCCGGGCTACTGCCATGGCTCAACGTGCGTTACGCGGTCCTGTCGTTGCTGCTCGGGGCCTACGCGCTCCGCTCGCGGCCGCCGGTCCGATCTCTCGTCTTTGCCGGGAGCGTCGTCGCCGTTTCGGCCGTGGCTCTGTTGCTCTACCATCAGGCGCTCTACGGCTTCTTCGACCCGCGCCGCGTATATGGCACGCAGCCGGAGTTCGCGCTGGGGTCGCTGCTCGAGGGCCTGCCGGGCCTGCTTTTCGACCAGGAGTTCGGCCTCTTCGTCTACGCGCCCGGCTTCGTGCTGGCCGTCCCCGGCATGGCGCTGCTCTGGCGGAAGGACAGGGCCGCCGCGCTCGTCTCGCTCGGGCTGATTGCGAGCGCGCTCTTTCTCGCGGGCTCGTGGCACATGTGGCGGGGAGGCTTCAACCCGCCCGCGCGGTTTCTCGTCCCGGTAGTGCCGGTTCTCGGAGTTGCGGTCGCGTGCGTGCTGCGCCGAGGTCTCCACCCCGCATCGGCCCTGCTGATCGCCTGGGGACTCTGGACCGGGATCGGTGGCGCCCTGGAGCCGCGGCTCGTGCATCGGGACCGCGACGGCACCGCGCCCTTCTTCCGGGAGCATGCGGGCGCGCAAGAGTGGACGCCTCTTCTGCCCGGATTCGTCCTCTCGGATCCGGATCGAGCGCCACTCGTTTTGCTCTGGGGCGCGACGCTGGCGCTGGCCGCGGGCGGCGCGCTCGTCGGGCGGGTGACGGCTCGCGGCCTCGCGCTCAGCTGCGCCGCCGCGGTGTGCGCCGCGGCCGGCGCGGCGCCTTTGTCGCACGCGCGGACCGGAGGTCGCGACGCCACGCGTCTCGTTCCACGCGAGGGCAGCGCCTGGCCCCAACTCCGGGTCGAGAAGAGCGCGCGCTGGACGACACTCGACCTGGCCTGGGGCCCGACGTACGAGCCGCATCGCCATCCGTCCGGAGCGCTCGTGGGCGAGCGGCTTCGCATCCCCTCGGGGAAGTACGCGCTCGAGATCCGGGGGGTCGTGCTCGGAGACGAGATCCCTCGCCTCGTCGCGCAACGCGATGCGGATGCCGTTCCGGCTCCGGGCGCGCCCTGTCAGCGAACCGACCTGGGAATCACGTGCGCGTTCACCGCGCCGGGCGAGGCCGTGAACCTCTTGGTGACGGGCGGACCGACGATCCAGGTCCGCGAGCTTCGCCTTACCCCTCAACTCTAGCGGCGGCGGCCTGTCTAATCGGTTGTGGGGGCTGGAGGATTGCCCGGTGTTCAAGAGTCAAGTGGTTGTGCTGAGTGGAGTTGCAGCGACCGGCCGTGTTGCCTTGGCCACGACCGTGCGCCGGAGCATTGACACGCCCCGAACCGCGGTGACACGCTCCCGGGGATGATCGTGGAGCTGGCACTCGATCCGATGGTGCTGGGCGCGGCTTCCGAGCCGTCACTGCGAGCGCCGGGCTTGCGCGAAGACGACCGAGCCGCGCTGGAGGCCTGCCAGCATGGCGAGCGCGAGGCCTTCGGACGGCTCGTGGAGCGCTACCAGCGCGACGTGTACCGCCTCTGCTATCGCTACGTGAACAATCACCACGACGCCAACGACATGGCCCAGGAGGTCTTCCTGAAGGCGTATCGAGCGATCGGCAAGTTCCGCGGCCAGAGCGCCTTCTCGACCTGGCTGTATCGGATCGCCGTGAACACCTGCCTCAACTTTCGCGCCGTGCGGCGGCTGGAGTCCGAGCCGCTCAACGACACGCTGCCGGACTCCGGACCGGGCACGGGGGCGGGCGTCCTGGCGCGCGAACGGGAAAGGCTGGTGCGCGAAGCGGTCGCGCGCCTTCCCGACAAGCAGCGCACGACCGTGATCCTCAAGATCTACCAGGAACTGACCCACGAAGAAGTCGCCGTGATCGTGGGCTCGAGTGTCGGAACGGTGAAGGCCAACCTGTTTCACGCGATGAACAATCTGCGCAGGCAGCTCGCGGGCGGGGCGCTCGACAGCGCGTCTCGGGCTCGCCAAGGGGAAGCATGACGATGCAGGGCCACGTGACCGACGAACGTTGGATGGACGTGATCGAGGGAACGGCCACCTCGGCCGAGACCGCGCACGTCGAGTCGTGTGTGATGTGTGGCGAGATGTTCCGGTCGTTGCGGGAGGGTCTCGCTGTGGTTCGCAGCGCCGAGGTTCCGGAGCCGTCGCCGCTATATTGGCAGGCGCTACGTCGCAACTTGGGCGAGCGCATCGGCAGCGAGGGCGTGCGCTCGGCTTCGCTTCTGGGGTTCTTCGGATGGCGACCCGCGTTGGGCAGCCTGGCGGTGCTCGCCTTGATCGCGGCGCTCCTTCCCGCGGCTTTGCCTCGGGATCCGCAGCCGACTTCGGCCGCGACGCTGCCGGCCTGGAACGCATTGCCGCCGGCCGACGAGGATGAAGGCCTGGCCGTCTTGCAGGCGATGGATGCCGAAGAGGATGATCTCGCCGGCGTCGCCTCGTCCAGCGTAACCGGCCTGGTCAACGAGCTCTCGGAGGCGGAGAGCCAGGCTCTGCTGCGAGCGCTTCGCAGCGGCCTCGCCGGCCGAAGCTCGTGAAGGCGCGCGGCCTGCTTCTCGTGGCGGCTCTGCTCTGCGCCGATTCGATCGCGGCGCAACCCGCAAGGCCCCAGCCGCAGCGCCCCGACGCGCGGCGCGAAGAGATCTTCCGGATGATCGACGCATACGTCGTGGGCAACATGCAGGAGAGCCTGGGCCTCTCCGACGAGCAGTTCGTGAAGCTCCTGCCGCTGGTCAAGCGGCTCCACACCGAGCGTCGCAGTCTCGCGGAGCGTCGGCTGCGAACGCTGAACGAGCTGCGCCGTTCTTTGAACTCGGGCGCCGCCACCGACGCCCGCGTCGCTGAGTTGATGAAGGAGCTGCGGGCGGTGGAGAGCGACGAGCCCGCCGCGCTTCGACGCCACGTGGAGGCGATCGATGCCGCCCTGACACCCCTGCAGCAAGCCAAGTTCCGAATCCTCGAAACCGAGGTCGAGCGGCGGCTGCGCGACATGATGGCGCAGGTGAGGAACAACTCGGAAAAGACCCGCCAGCGCCGCGAGGACCAACGTCACTAGGGTGATAAGCTCCGGTTCGATGGCGGAGAAGGCGGCCACGGCGAACGCGCGCCGCAAGCCGATCGGGAGCAGTGGCCCGAAGGCCGCTCCCCAGCGGCGCGCGCTTGCCGTTGCCAAGACCAAGCCTGCTCCGGCGCCGAAGCCACCCAAGGCCGTGGCTGGCGCGCCGGCCAAGGTCGCTCGGAAGCCCGCTCGAACGGCAGCCAAGGCGCCGGCCGTCCCGGCTCGCACGCGGCGCGCGCGCATCGAAGTAAGTGTCGGAACTCCCGACGTCACGGCGCTCCCGGACCTCGACGAGGAGCTGAAGATCGAATCCGCGAAGTACGTGGTCCGCGAAGCCGCTCCGGCGCGGGTCTTCGAGGAGGAGCGCTTCCTGTTCCCAGAGACCTACGACAGCGACCGGGTCCGGCTGCTGGTGAAAGACCCGGAGTGGCTGTTCGCGCATTGGGACGTGAGCCCGGCGTCGTGGCAGGGCGTGCGCGCCTCGCTCAGCGAACGGGCGCTCGCGATGTCGCGGCTGACGCTGAAGGTCGAGGACCCGGGAAACGGCGCCTTGAGCGTGGTGCTGCTTCCGGAGGGCGCGCGTTCCTGGTACGTGCGGACCCAGCTCGATCACCGCGCCTATCGCGCCCAGCTCGGGTTGACGACGCCTTCCGGCGAGTTCCGACGCCTCGCGACGAGCAACGTCGTGGTCCCGCCCCGGGTCGGCCCGGCGCCGATCCGGCCCAGGCGCCGCGTGGTCGTCTCGCAGGCGGGCGAGATCGCCAGCGAAGCGACCTCGGTCGCGACGCCGTCGCCCGGCCTGGCTTGCGAGGCCGCTCAGCCGGCCTCGTCACGGCCGGTCGCTCTCGTGGACGGGAACGACGGCACTCCCGATGCTGTCGCTCGCGCGCTGCCCGAACGCGGCGGCGCCAGCGACGCTTTCTCTCGCTAGCGGACAGGGCTCATGCCGGCGGGCTATTGGTGCCCGGTCCTTCACGCGCACCTGCCGTTCGTGCGTCATCCCGAGCACGACGACTTCCTCGAGGAGGATTGGTTCTTCGAGGCGCTGACCGAGACCTACGTTCCGCTGGTCCGCGTCCTGGACGGCCTGTTGCGTGACGGCGTCGAGTACCGGCTCACGCTCACGCTGTCTCCGACGCTGCTCTCGATGATGACCGACCGATTGCTGGTGCAACGCTACGAGCGCCGCCTGGACCGGCTGGTCGAGCTGGCGCAGCGCGAGGTCGAGCGGACGCGCCATGCCGATCACGCCTACGCGGATGTCGCGGGCTTCTATTACGGCGAGCTACAGGACGTGCGCCGCGTTTTTCGCGACGCGTACGGGTCGGATCTGGTGCGCGCGTTCCGCAAGCACCGCGACGCCGGCAAGCTGGAGATCATCACCTGCGGCGCGACGCACGGTTTCTTGCCGCTGATGGACACGGTGCCGCAAGCGGTCAGAGCCCAGGTGCAAATCGCGGCGCAGCACTATCGCGGGCTGCTCGGCCGCGACCCCTCGGGGATCTGGCTTCCCGAGTGCGGTTACATGCCCGGGCAAGAACGCTTCCTGCGCGAGGCTGGAATCCGTTTCAGCTTCCTCGAAGCGCACGGGCTCAGCGACGCAGACCCGCGCCCGTCCCACGGCGTCCACGCGCCGATCCTGTCGCCCGGAGGCATCGTCTTCTTCGGCCGCGACATGGAGTCGTCGCGTCAGGTCTGGAGCGCCGAGGCCGGCTATCCCGGCGACTACGACTACCGCGAGTTCTACAAGGACATCGGCTGGGAGCTGCCGATGGAGGCGCTCGGCGAGCTGCTGCCCGACGGGCTGCGCAAGAACCTCGGCCTCAAGTACCACCGCGTCACCGGACCGGTCGACCTCCACCAGAAGGCGCCCTACGAGCGCTGGCGCGCGATCGAAAAGGCCGCCACCCACGCCGGCCATTTCCTGGAAGGCCGGCAGCGTCAAGCCGAGCGCCTGGCTCGGGGCATGGACCGGCCGCCGCTGATCGTGAGCCCCTACGACGCCGAGCTCTTCGGTCACTGGTGGTTCGAGGGCCCGCAGTTCCTGGACTTCCTGTTCCGCAAGATGCACTTCGACCAGGACGTGATCAAACCGATCACGCCGCTCGAGTATCTCGACCGGCATCCCGAGATCGAGGTGTCGCAGCCGCCGATGTGCACCTGGGGCGCCAAGGGCTACGCCGAGGTCTGGCTGAACCCGACCAACGATTGGATCTACTCGCACCTCGAGCGCGCTGCCGAGCGGATGGTGTCGCTCGCCCACAAGTATCCGGATGCCCAGGGGCTGGAGCGCCGGGCGTTGAATCAGGCCGCCCGCGAGCTGCTGCTCGCACAGGCCTCCGATTGGGCCTTCATCATGAAGACGGGCACCACCGTCGAGTACGCCAAGAAACGGACGCGCGACCACGTGGCCCGCTTCACGTACCTCTATCGGGCGCTACAGGGAGAGCTCGTGCTGGAGGAGAAGATCGTTCGCGAGTTCGAGGAACGCGACGCGATCTTCCCCGAGCTGGACTATCGGAGCTACGCTTAAAAGGGGTCGCGCCGTGAAGCTACGCCACGCCGCCGTCGCCGGTTCCTGGTATCCGGGCCGTGGCGAGGATCTGGTTCGCGAGGTCGACGCGTTTCTCGAGGCGATTCCGCCACAGAGCCCGCCGGGGCGGTTGCTGGCTCTCGTCTCGCCTCACGCCGGATTGCGGTACTCGGGACCGGTCGCGGCCTTCGGTTACTCGCTGCTCCGCGGATGGCGCGACACGACCTGCGTCCTGGTCGGTCCCTCGCACCGGGTCGCGTTCGAAGGCTGTGCGATCCAGGCGGAGGGAGCCTGGGAGACGCCGCTCGGCGTGGTTCCGATCGACGAGCCGCTGGCCCGGCGCCTGCTCGACCGCGAGGCCGGGATCGGGTCCAGCAGCGACGTTCATCGAGCCGAGCACTCGCTCGAGATGCAGCTTCCGTTCTTGCAGCACTTGATCCCGGGGCTGCGCATCGTCCCGATCCTGATGGGGAGTCAGGAGCGCGCCGAGGTCGACGCCTTGGCGGAAGCCCTCGCCGAGGCCTTGAAGGAGCGCGCTGCGCTGCTGGTCGCCTCGAGCGATCTCAGCCACTACCATCCGGCTCCGGTCGCGAATGCGCTGGATGCCCAGGTCGTCGCCGACGTCGAACGCTTCGACGCCGACGGCCTGATGGCGCGGCTGGAGCGAGACCACGGCCATGCCTGCGGCGGCGGACCGATCGTGGCGGTGATGCGCGCGGCGCGTTCGCTGGGCGCCAACCGCGCGAGCGTGCTTCGCTACGCCGACAGTGGTGACGCGGGAGAAGGCGACAAGAGCCGCGTCGTCGGCTATCTGTCGGCCGCTTTCGGCGAGGCGGCTCCGGGTTGAGCGCGCAACTCGAGTCGATCCCGGTCGCCCTGGCCGAAGAAGATCGAGCCGCGTTGTTGCTGATCGCTCGGCGTGCGATCGAGCAGAGCCTGGGGGGTCCGAGGGCCGCGGCGCTGGCGGATAGGCCCGCGCTCGAACGCAAGGCTGGGGCTTTCGTCACGCTGCGTCGCCGCGCCGACGGCGAGCTGCGCGGCTGCGTCGGATTCATCGAGCCGGTCGATTCGTTGCGCGACACCGTCGCCCGTGCGGCCGCTTCGGCCGCCACCCACGACGCCCGCTTCGAGCCAGTGACACTGGCAGAGCTTCGCGGCATCGCGATCGAGATCTCGGTGCTCGGCCCGCTGGCTCCGATCCGCGCCGAGGACGTCGTCGTCGGCCGCCACGGCCTGGTCGTCGAGCGCTCGGGGCGGCGCGGCCTGTTGCTGCCCCAAGTGCCGCTCGAATGGGGCTGGGACCGGCTCGCCTTCCTGGACCACACCTGCGGCAAAGCAGGCCTGCCGGCCAGCTCCTGGCAGCACCCGGAGACCCGGCTGCTGGCTTTCACCGCAGAAGTCTTCGGGGAGGATGGCGTCGCCCCGTGAACGTCGTGTCGTAGATCTCTTAAGCTCCCGGTTCGAGATGGCAGCTGAACGGAAAACCGGACGCGTCGTGGAGTGGACGACGCTCAGCGAGGGCCTCGCGACGTTCCGGGTGATGCCGGAGAACGGGACCTCGTTCCCGAGCTACACGGCCGGCCAGTACTGCGCGCTGGCTCGAACCGGTTGCCGCCTGACGCGACGTGAGATCGGCGAGGACGGCAAGCCGCGCTACGTCCCCGACCTCGACGAGAACGGCGTCCAGCGGCGCGGCATCGTGACGCACTCCTACTCGATCGCCTCGGCGCCCTCCGAAACCGAGAGCCACGGTCCGCTGGAGTTCTACGTCATCCTCGAGAAGGACGGCAAGGGCAACCCGGGCCGGCTGACCGAGTCGCTCTTCGAGATCCGGCCGAGCTTCGACGACGAGATCACATACGTGAGCCGGATCGTGGGCGATTTCACGCTCGAGCGACGGGCCGCGGGCGCGCGCCACGTGGTGATGGTGGGCACCGGCACAGGACTCGCGCCGTTTCGATCGATGCTGGTTGGGCTGGACCAGGCCGCGCGCCATGGCCATCCGCCGAGCCAGCGCTTCACGCTGCTCCACGCCAACCACACCCGCACCGAGCTCGCCTATCACGACGAGCTGCAGGCGATCGAGGAGGCGGGTCGTTTCGATTTCGCGTACGTCGCCTCGGAGAGCCGGCCCAGGGGCGATGCAGCGAGCGCGGAGTTGGGCCGCGGGCGCGCCAGCAACCTGCTGCGGCGGATCCTCGACCTGAAGACCAAAGAAGCGGAGGCGGGCGCCAAGCCGGCTGTCGAGCCGGAGCTGCCCACGCGCCATTCGCGCGAAGCGCTGCAGCGCCGTTTCGTTCCCGCCGAGACCGTCGTCCTCACCTGCGGGAGCGCGGGCGCAATGGCCGACGTCGGCCTGGTCGCTTCGCGGCTCGGGATGCGCTTCGAAAAGGAAGACTGGTAGCGCCGACTTAGACTGCGCTCCTCACGGCGACTTTTTTCCGACCCAGCGACCTACCCCGCGGACGAGATCAATTGAACGGATTTCGGACGGCTAATTGCCGCTCGAAAACCTGCCCGTGCTGCAGGTCTTCGGAAAAAAGCACTTTGCATCCTGCCAGAAGCGCCGAAGCGACGATCATCGCGTCGTAAACACTAATCCTGTAACGGGCGGCTATTGCAAGCCCGCGCTCGTGGGTCTCAATCGATAGCGGTTCGACCGGGCACACGGCACGTACCTGGGTCAAAATTTCGCCAATGTCCATCCAGCCCATGCCGAGCTTGCGAGAAGCGACCGCGGCAAACTCGTTCAGCACCTGCACGCTGACCCGCCCGCCGGCGGCAAGCAACTCCTCCGCGCGATCCGCCTTGGCTGCGTCCTCTGACAGCAGGTAGAACACCACGTTGGTGTCGAAGAACACCTCAGCGGCGGTCATTCGCCTCGATCCGGTCGAACTTGAATTCTGCCGGCAGCCGGCCGCGGTATTTGCGCAGGCGCGCGAGCAGCTCGCGCGCGCCGGGCGCTTTCTTCACCCTGAAGGCATGCGTGCCAACCACATGGATCTCGATGTCGTCGCCTGCCTTGAGATCAAGCGCCTCGACTATCGATGCGGGAAGACGCACCGCCAAGCTGTTGCCCCATTTGGAAACTTGCATCTCTCATGATCGCCGATAGATCGACATATTGGCAATGTATATCTTTGGTGGCCGATTCCAATACGCCGACCAAGGTCGCGTCGAGGCTCGGGATGCGCTTCGAAAAGGAAGACTGGTAGCGCCGACTTAGACTGCGTTCCTCGAGATGAAACCAGGAGCGTGGTGGACTGCGGCGCTTGTCCTCGCGGCGGCGGCCGTCGCGGCCGGTTTCGCGTTGACCCGCGGCGCAGCGCCGAGCGCCGACGTCTCGCGCGGTAGCGAAGATGCTTTCGCCACGGGCCTGCACTGGCGCGAGCTGCCGCCGCGGCAGCCGCCGCTCCGCTGGACGACGCGCGCGGCCGTCTTTCGCTTCCGGAACCTGCCGGTGGGTCGGGCTCGGCTAGAAATCCGGATCCACGGGCATCGAACGCCGGTCTACGTCGAAGCCAGCGGTGCTTTGCTCGGCCGCCTCGAGGCGGGCGAGCGGGAGAAGGGCTTCGACCTCGACGTCGCCCCCGGCGGCTTGGATCTCGGTCTGCGTACGGAAGGCTTCATCGCCGGCGACGGTCGCGCGCTCGGAGCGCTTCTCGATCGCGTGTCGCTCAGGCCCGCCGGCAGCTCGCTTCCGTTCTTCTTCATCCTGCAAGCGTGGCTGATGGGATGCCTCGTCTGGTGCTCCGCGGGGATGGCCGCGTGCAGGCCTTGGCAGCGCCTCGCCGCCGGTCTCGCCGCGATCGGCTTTGCGACCGTGCTGCTACTTCCCTGCGGCCTCGCGTTCTCCCCCTACGCGGCGCTGCTGCTCGGCGCAGCGGCGTGCGGCGGGCTCGCGGCGGGCTTGCTCGCGCGTCTTCTGGCCCCCGACCCGTCCGCGCGGCGGGCGGCCTTTCTCGCGCTGCTCGCCGCCTTCGCGGTACAGGGTCTCTTGGCGACCTCGCCGCTGCTGGTCGAGAGCGACGTCGCGCTGAACGCGAACAAGCTCCAGCAGGTCGCGCGCGGCGACTTCTTTCCGACCAGCGTGACGCAGCACACGCCCTCGTTCCGGATCCCCTACGGCGTCGCCTTCTACGTGCCGCTCTTGCCTTTCGCTCGCGCGGGTTTCTCACCGATCGACGTGGTGCGCCTAGGAGCGGCCGCCTCGGGGCTGCTCGCGTCCGTGGCGCTCCTGGCGCTGCTGCTGCAGCCCGGAGGCGCAGCCCGTGCCGCAGTCGCGGTGGTGGCGCTGCAGTTCCTGCCCAGCACCTTCGAGCGCTACTCGTTTGGCAACCTGCCGAACGTCTTCGGCCAGGCGGCAACGACGGCCTTCTTTTGCTGGTGGGCGGGGAATGCCTGGGGCGGGGCGGCGCTGGGCGCCGCGCTGCTGCTGCTGGCGTGCCTCGGGCACCTGTCGAGCTTCATCGTCCTGGCCGCGCTGGTGCCCGCGCTGGTCTTCGTTCGCAGATCGAGCCTCGACCGAAAACGGTTGGCCGCGTTGGGGCTGGGGTTGGGCTTGGCGGCCGCGTACTACGCGCACTTCGTTCCGTTGATCGGGGCGCAGCTGCCACGACTCCTCGAAGGCGGCGGGCGCGGTCCCTCGACAGGCGTCTGGCAAGTCTTCGCGGCGCAGGCGTTCGGTCTGTTCGGGCAGTTCGGGCCAGCGGCGCTGGTCCTGGGTTTCCTCGGTCGTCCGCGAGAGGCCAGCGGGCTCGATCGCGACCTGCGGGGCTACTGGGCGTCGGGCCTGCTGCTCTTCGCGGCGGCGCTCGTCTCGCCTCTCGAAGTGCGTTATCTCTACGCCCTGACTGTCCCGATGGCGGTTGCCGTGGGCGCGGGCTGGGAGCGCTTGCGGGCGCAGCGCGGTGTCGGAGCAACGCTCGCCTGGCTCTTGCTGGCGGGGCTCGTGTCGTGGGGGGCGCTCGAGATTCGCGAAGCGCTCCTGGAGCGCTATCGACCCGCAGCGGCGGGAGCCGCCGGCGTCACAAGCTTTTACGGATGACCAGGGCCAAATGACGAACCCGTTTGCGGCCGAGTGGTACCCTCGATTCAAATGTCGGCGGTGTCGCGATTGGTAGCGAGTCCGCAGGATCCCAAGGGTCGGCTGATCGCGATCTTCGCGGGCGCCGTGCTGCTGCCGTCGGTCGCGCTCTCCGTGCTGTCGCTGTACTCGGTTCCGAAGCAGGCCGAGACCATGAAGATCCAGCTTCTGAAACGCGCCGAGAGAGTCCTCTACTACGTCGAGAAAGACCTCGAAGCCGCCGCGCGCAACCAGGCGCTCGAGGCGGCACGCGCCGTCGGGACCGAGCGCCTGCTCGACGGCCCGTTCTCGGAGATCCAACGGGCGTTGAAGAAGGGCGGCATCGACCCGGCCATCTTCGAGTCGCTCCGACTCGAAGCAGCCTCCTCGCGCAGCGGCCGGCCGATTCGACCCGACACTCGCCATCGGGACCTGGCGATTCTCGACGAAGCGCTCCAGGTGATGGATCAAGCGCCGGCGACCGGCGTCGAGGACGCCGTCCCGCTCACCGGCGCCGAGAGCGAGGTGATGGGCGTGCTGCGCTTCAAGCTCGCCTGTGGTTTCGCCCACGACACCCTGGTCCGCAAGTACTTCGAGAAGGACTTCACGAACCCGGACGGCCTGTGGGTGGTGCGGGTCGCCGAGCCGACCGGCACGGTGCTCTACGAAACGGCGCCCACGCTCGACGATCGCTTCGACTACAAGCACGTCATGCAGGCGCCCTCGTTCAAGGGCATCAAGCTGCTGACGCGCTGGAAAGAGCGCAGCATCGAGGACGAGATCCGGCGCTTCACGATCGCCAAGATGGCGATGGTCGCGTTCATCGACGCGTTGCTGGGCGCGGGGCTGCTGCTGGTCTACAGCAACGTGCGCCGCGAGCTGCACCTGTCGCGGCTGAAGAGCGATTTCGTGGCCAACGTCAGCCACGAGCTGAAAACCCCGCTGGCGCTGATCCGCTTGTTCGCCGAGACGCTGGAGCTGGGGCGGGTGCCGAACGACGATCGCAAGAAACAGTACTACCAGGTGATCAACAAGGAGAGCCAGCGCCTGACACAACTGATCAACAACATCCTGGATTTCTCCCGAATCGAAGCCGGCAAGAAGGGATACCGTTTCGCGAAGACCGACGTCGGACGGGTCGTCGCCGAGGTGGTCGAGGCCTACCGTTTCCCGATCGAGCAGCAGGGCTTCAGGTTCGACGTCAAGCTGGCCGACGAGCTGCCCGAGATCGAGGTCGACAAGGAAGCGCTGAGCCAGGCGCTCTTGAACCTGGTCAACAACGCGATCAAGTACAGCCGGGACGAGAAGTGGATCGGCATCGAGGCGCGCCAGGACGGCGAACGCGTGCTGATCTCGGTGGCGGACCGGGGCATCGGCGTCGCGCGCCCGGAGCAGGAGAAGATCTTCGACAAGTTCTATCGCGCCGAGGATTCCCTGGTTCACGAGACCAAGGGCAGCGGTCTCGGCCTGTCGCTGGTTCGCCATATCATTGACGCCCACGGCGGAGCCGTGAGAGTCGAGAGCGCTCCCGGCAAGGGCAGCACGTTCACGCTCGACCTGCCCGTGACGCGCGGGGGAGGTGAAGCATGAGCAAGATCCTGATCGTCGAGGACGAGCCCGACATGGTGCTGGGGCTGAAGGACAACTTCGAGTTCGAGGGCTACGAGGTCACGACCGCCGCCGACGGCATCAGCGGGCTGGAGCGCGCGCGCTCGATCAAGCCCGACCTGGTGATCCTCGACATCATGCTGCCGAAGCTGTCGGGTCTCGAGGTCTGCAAGACGCTGCGCGGCGAGGGCTTCGAGACGCCGATCGTGATGCTGACCGCGCGCGGCCAGGAGATCGACAAGGTGGTCGGCCTGGAGCTGGGCGCGGACGACTACGTTACCAAGCCGTTCTCGATCCGGGAGCTGCTGGCGCGCGTGCGCGCGATCCTGCGCCGCACCGAGGGTGGCAAGAAGCGCTTGCAGCGCTACAAGTTCTCCGACCTCGAGCTGGACTTCGAGGTGTATCGCGCCAAGAAGGCTGGTCTAGCGCTCGAACTGTCGCCGCGAGAGTTCGAGCTGCTGCGCTACCTGATCGAGCGCAAGGGCGAGACGGTTTCCCGCGACAAGCTGCTCGAAGACGTCTGGGGCTACGAGAGCTACCCCTCGACGCGCACCGTCGACACCCACATCGCCAAGCTCCGCGCCAAGATCGGCGACAGCGGCGCGGACCCACGCTACATCCTCACGATCCACGGCGTCGGCTACAAGTTCGTCGACTCGCAGTAGCCAAAGCGGCGTAAATCATTCACAGCTTGAACGTTAGCTGGGACGTTTGTTACAGTTCGAGCGGAGACGAAAGCGCGGGCGCGTCTAAACAGACGGGCAGCCGCGCCCACCCATGGAATACCTCTGCAAAGTAGGCACTCCCGCCGGGGAGATCCTGGAGCGTCGTTTCAGCGCACGGGACGAGGTGGCGCTGCGTCTCGAGCTGGACCAGAGGGGCCTGTATCTGTTCCAGATCAAGCGCGGCCTGGCGTGGGGCGAGCTGCGTCTTGGGAGGGAGAGCATCCCGCCCGACGTGTTGATGATCTTCGGACAGGAGATGGCGGCGCTCTTGAAGGCCGGCCTGCCACTGTTCCAGTCGCTCGACGTGATGCTCGAGAGGCAGCGCCATCCCACGTTCCGCCGCTCGATGCAGGCGATCCGCGAGCGGGTCAAGGGCGGCACCGCCTTCTCGGAAGCGGTGAAGGCGGAGGGTCCTTTGTATCCGCCGATGTTTGCCGCCAGCCTTCTGGCCGGCGAGCGCAGCGGCAGCCTCGAAACGGTGCTGCGTCGCTTCGTCAGCTACCTGCGACTGAACCAGTCGCTCCGGAAGAAGGCCATTTCGGCGGCGGTGTATCCGCTGGTGCTGATGGGCGTGATGGCCACCATGGTCATGGTGCTGATGGTCTTCGTGATTCCGCGCTTCGAGAGCTTCTACGAAGGCTTGAGCGTCGAGCTGCCGATCTTGACTCGAGCGCTCATCTTCACGGCGCGCGGCCTCTCGGACAACGTGTGGCTGGTGATTCCGATCGCCGTGGGCCTGCCGCTCCTGGCGCTGGCCTGGCTGCGGCGCGAGTCGAGCGCGGCGCTGGTGGACGGGTTGCTGCTGCGGCTGCCGTACTTCGGCGGCATGATGCGGATGTACTCGACCAGCCAACTGGCGCGCACGCTCTCGACGCTCCTTTCCGGGGGCCTGCCGCTGCTGAACGCCCTCGAGGTCGCGGCCTCTTCGATCGGGAACCGCGCCATGGCGACCGCCGTGGCCGGCGCGACCGGCGCGATCCGCGAGGGAAGGAGCCTGACCCAGGCGCTCGAGGCCACCGGCAAGGTCGAGAACCTCACGCTCGAGATGGTGAAGGTGGGCGAGCAGACCGGAGCCCTCGCCGACATGCTGAATGCGATCGCCGAGTTCTACGACGAGGAGCTGGATACGCGGCTGCAACGTTCGCTGACGCTGGTCGAGCCGGTGTTGCTGATCTTCATGGCCGTGATCGTGGCCACGATGTTGCTCGCGTTCTACCTGCCGCTGTTCGAGTCGATCGCGGCGATCCAGGATCGGATGTCCCAATGAGCGCGGACCTGGGCGGCGTCGCGCTCTCGGCCTCGGTTGCCGAAGACCGCGCGCGCGCCCTGGCGCTGCGCTATCGCCTGGAATACGTGGACGTGGCTTCGTTCGCCCCGGATCCCGAGATCCTGCAGTCGGTGCCGGTCGAGCTGATGTTCCGCTACACGTTCCTGCCCTACAAGCGCGAAGCCGGCCGGCTGGTGCTGGTGATGGCCGACCCCACCGACATTCCGGTGATCGACGAATTGTCGTTGCTCCTGCAGACGCCGATCCAGCCCGCTGTCGGCACGCCCGCCGCGATCCAGGAGGCGCTGAAGCGCGGCCAGGGAACCCAGCGCGTTCTCGAGGAGGCATCGGAGTCCTTCAAGATCCAGTTGGTTCGCGACGAAGACAACGGCGACGAGGTCCTCTCGATCGACAAGATCCAGCAGGACCAGTCGCCGATCATTCGGCTGGTGGACTCGGCGGTCTTCGACGCGCTCAACCGCCGCGCCTCCGACATCCACATCGAGACCCGCGATTCGGAGGTCGTGATCAAGTACCGCATCGACGGCGTGCTGCAGCCGGCGATGAAGCCGATCGCCAAGGAGCACCACTCCACGATCATCAGCCGGATCAAGGTGATGGCGGAGCTGGACATCGCCGAGAAGCGGGTGCCGCAGGACGGGCGCTTCCGGGTCAAGGCCTCCGGCCGTTCGATCGACTTCCGCGTCTCGATCATGCCGAGCGTCCACGGCGAGGACGCGGTAATCCGGATCCTCGACAAGGAGAGCCTGAGCAAGCAGTTCGCCTCGCTGCGCCTCGACATCCTCGGCTTCGAGGAGAAGGAGCTGCAGCGCTTCCGGCGCTTCATCCGCGAGCCGTACGGGATGGTGCTGGTGACGGGTCCGACCGGTTCAGGCAAGACCACGACCCTGTACGCCGCGCTCTCCGAGATCAAGACCGAGGAAGACAAGATCATCACGATCGAGGACCCGGTCGAGTACCAGTTGAAGGGGATCACGCAGATCCCGGTCAACGAGAAGAAGGGGCTCACGTTTGCGCGCGGCTTGCGCTCGATCTTGCGCCACGATCCCGACAAGATCATGGTCGGAGAGATCCGCGACGCCGAGACCGCGGACATCGCGATCCAATCCGCGCTCACCGGCCACCTGGTGTTCACCACGGTCCACGCCAACAACGTGATCGACGTGCTCGGGCGCTTCCTCAACATGAAGATCGAGCCGTACAACTTCGTGTCGGCGCTCAACTGCGTGCAGGCTCAGCGGCTCGTCCGGACGCTGTGTGAGCACTGCAAGCGCCCGGGTCGGCCATCGGCCGAGCTCCTGGAGCTGTCAGGTCTGGATCCCAAGGTCTATGCGGACGCCCCGTTCCAGGAAGCCGTCGGCTGTCTCGAGTGCGGCGGCACGGGCTACAAGGGCCGTACCGCGATCTGTGAGCTGCTCGATCTGACCGACACCATCCGCGAGCTGATCCTGTCCCGGCGCTCGTCCGCGGAGATCAAGCGCGCCGCCAAGCAGGAAGGGATGATCTTCCTGCGCGAGTCGGCGGTCGAGCGCGCGCTCAGCGGCGTGACGACGCTTCACGAGATCAACAAAGTCACCTTCGTGGAGGTCGTCTGATGCGGCTCTGGCGAAGCTTGGTCGATCCCGAGCCGCCGCTGTGCGCGATCGAGGTGCGCTCGCGCGGTATCTCCGCGTTGCGGTTGGTGCGCGAGGGCAAGCGCCTGGTGCTGGGAGCGGCGGCGGCCCTGGATCTGCCGCCGGGCGCGCTGCACGTGTCGCTGACGGAGCCGAACCTGGTCGATGCCACGGCATTCCGCGACGCGTTACGCGACGTCGCCGAGCGGGCCGGCCTCGCCGCCGGGGCGCGCGTCTCACTGGTGCTGCCCGACCCGGTGGCGCGTGTGTCGCTGGTCCCGGCCGAGGAAGTGAAGGCGCGCTCGCGGAAGGATCTCCAGGAGCTGCTGCGGTTTCGGATCCGCAAATCGCTGCCCTTCGACGTGCAGCACGCGCGGCTCGCCTTCGCTGAGGTCCCGGCCGCGCTCGGTCGATCCGCCGCGCTGCTGTTGGCGGCCGCTCACGAGCCCGTGATCGCGGCCTACGAGGCCGCGTTGCGCGCGGCCGGCTTCGAGCCGGGACTCGTCGAGCTGTCGGGGCTCGCGCTCTTGGCCTCACGTTCGGGGGTCTCGGGCGACGAGCTGCTGATCAATTGGGATGACGACTATGCCTCGCTGATCCTGGCCCGCGACGGAGAGCCGATCCTGATCCGAACCCTGATCGGCGAGCTCTTGGCACGTCCGGAAGAAGTCTCGCGCGAGGTGCAGAGCACGCTGCTCTACTACCAGGAGCGGCTGGCCGGCACGACGATCGCCCGCGTGCTGGTGCGCAGCCAGGCCGGCGCGGTCGTCGCCGCGCTGGGCGAGGCGCTGCCGGTGCCGCCCGAGGCGATCGACCCGTGGCGGGGCATCGCGGGGGCGCCACAGTCGACCGAAGCCGCGCTGCTCGCCGGCGCCGCGGCCTCGCTGCTGGCGAGAGTCGCATGAAGGCGCCGCTCAACCTCGCCGCGCGCCCGTTTCGCAACCAGGCCACCCCGAACCTGATGTTCGTCGTGGGCGTGCTGGCGGCGGGGCTGCTGACGCTTCGCCATGTGCTGCTGCTGGGCACGCTCGTCGGGGAGAGCGCATCGACGCTCAACCGTCGCGTGGCCTCTCTGGAAGCCGAGGTGCGGGTGGCGCGCCAGGCGACGCAGGCGATTCGCGTGCCCGTGCCCACGCCGGCGACGCTCGCCGAGTGGCGGGCCGTCCAGGACCTGATCGATAAGCGCGTCTTCTCGTGGAGCGACCTCTTGGCGCGTCTGGAAACGGCCTTGCCCACGGGGGTGCGGCTCACCGCGATCGAGCCTTCGGTGGTACGCGGCAAGCTCAGCGTGCAGGTCGTCGCGGTCGCGCGCACCCGCGCAGAAGGCTTCGAGGCGATCAAGGCGCTCGAAGCGGCGGGTAGTTTCACGGACGTCTCGCCGCTGAGCGTCAACACCACCGAACGCGGCGAAGAGTTCACCTACACGATGGGTTATCACGCGGCGTGGCTCTCGAAGCCCCAACCGGGGCGCTCGTGACGAGCGACCTGGTGACGCGGCTCAGGCGCCGCTTCGCGGTCTGGCTCGTCCTGCTGCTGGGCTCGAATGGCGTGGTGTTTCTCGTCTACAGCCTGCCCCGAATGCTACAGGAGCGCAGCCTGGCCGAGCAGGCGCGCGCCCTCGAGGCCGAGCTGGTCCGCGACGAACTCGCCCTGTCGCGGCTGCTCGAGCGCGCCAACGTGGTGCGCTCCAACGGCCAGGACCTGGAAGCGTTCTACCGTGACGTCCTGAAGGACGAGGCCGAGCGGGTGCAAGTGCTGAAAGACCTCGACGCCGCCGCCTCCTCGACCGGAAGCCGCAGCATTCGGAAGACCCAGGTCGCCGGCGCCGCCGTCCAACGCCTGGCGGTGACGATGCCGGTGCAAGGGTCCTACGAACGGCTGGTGGCCTTCTTGCGCTCGGTCGAGCGCTCAGCGTACTTCGTGACGGTGGACCGCATCTCGCTGCGTGAGCGCGAGTCGAGCGCCGAGCTGGCGGTGGAACTGTCCGCCTATTTTCGCGGCGCTCGCCAAGACGCGCAAGACAAAGACAAAGACAAGCGCGGATGAGCCGCCCCGGCGAGCGCGGCACCACGTTCGTGGAGCTGATGGCGTCGGCCGCGATCCTGTTGATCCTGACCGGCGCGATCCTGCCGATGGCGCGCGTGACCGTGAAGCGGCAGCGCGAGATCGAGCTGCGTCGTTCGCTGCGCGAAATGCGTCGGGCCATCGACGAGTACAAGCTGGCCGTGGACCAGGGTCGGATCGGCGGCACCGACGTCAAGCTGGGCAGCGAAGGCTACCCGCCCGACCTCGAGGCCCTGGTGAAGGGCGTGAGCCAGGTCGGCGCGATAGACAAGAAGCTCAAGTTCCTGAGGCGCGTGCCGATCGACCCGATGACGCGATCGTCCGAGTGGGGCACCCGTTGCTATCAAGACGAGCCCGATAGCAATCGCTCTTGCGGCGACAACGTGTTCGACGTCTTCACCAAGAGCGACGGCGCCGGCCTCGACGGCACGAAGTACAAAGAATGGTGAGACGATTAGGGATCGCGATGCGCGCCAAAGGCTTCACCATGATCGAGATGATGATGGTGATGTTCATCCTCAGCGTGTTGGCGGCGGTCGCACTGCCGCAGTACAAGAACGCCGTCACCTCCTCGAAGGAAGCGGTGCTGCGCGAGAACCTGTACCGCTTTCGCGACCTGATCGATCAATACCAGGCCGACAAGGGCAAGTACCCGGCTACGCTGGAGGCCCTGGTGGAAGACGGATATCTGCGCAAGATGCCGATCGACCCGATCACCGGCGCCGCCGATTGGCAGGCCGTATTGTCCGAACCGGACCCCGACAATCCAGCGGACGCGCCCGGCGTCTACGACGTGAAGAGCGTGTCGCCGGCCACGTCACTGGTCGGGACGCCCTATGCCGAATGGTGAGCCGCGGCCGCGTCGCGCTGGGAGTCGCCGCGCTTCTCGCGATCTCTGTGGGCGTGGTGTCTTGGATGGGCTCCGGAGTCGGGCGTGGCTTGCCGAGGCCTCTTGGCGCGAGCGCTTCGACCGCGCCGGAGGCGGCCTGGCCGCGCATCGATCTGGAGCGGCTGGCGCGAAAGAGCGAGGAGCCCCTGCCGCCGACGCGCGATTTGTTCCAGTTCGGCAAACCTCCGGCGCCGGCGGAGACGCCGCGGTCGGCCGACGCCGCCGCGGCCGCCGCCGACGCCGCCGCGGTCGTTGCCCAGGTTCCGGTCGATCTCGGGCCGGCCACTCCGCCGTCGCCCACGCTGCCACCGTTCGGCGTCAAATACGTCGGCACGGTCGAGCAGCGGGGCATGCGGGTCGCGGTCCTGGTTTCCGACGAACGCAAGGAAGTGCTCACCGGGCGTGAAGGGGATATCGTGGCGAACCGGCTGCGGATCGTTAAGATCGGGCTCGAATCGGTGGACGTGCAAGACCTGGGGTCGGAGCGCGTGCGGCGCATCCCGCTGAAAGGGAATTGAGCGTGGTCCTGGGGAATCGAGTCTGGGCGTGGCGGCCAGCGGCCATTGCGGTCGCCGTTCTTTCGCTCGCGGGCTGCGCCTCGGCCTACCGGCAGGGCGTGTCCGCCGGCAAGCGGGGGGATTGGGACGTGGCCGTGGCGCGGCTGATGAAGGCCAACGAGGAGCATCCCGACAACCTCAAGACCCGGATCGCGCTCGGGAACGCCCGCGTGGAAGCCAGCCAGCAGCACTACAAGGAAGCCAAGAAGCGGTTGGCCGCTCAGGAGCTGGACAAGGCCGCCGAGGAGCTGCTGATCGCATCGCGTTTCGATCCGGGCAACTTGTCCGCCGCCGAGGACCTGCGGCTGGTGAGCGACAAGATCCGAGAGCGCGACGAGCAGAAGCACCGGCTCTCGGAGTTCGACGAGTTGCGCCGCCGCACCCAGGCGCAGCGCGTGCCGGCGCCGGTGCTGTCGCCACGCAGCCCGGTGCCGATCACCATGAAGTTCGACGATCAGCCGCTGGAGAAGATCTTCCAGGCGCTCGGCAAGCTGGCTGGCGTCAACGTGGTTTTCGACGAGGGCTACCGCGACAAGCGGGTGAGCTTCAGCGTCGTCGGCGTCACCTTCGAGGAAGCGCTCGACCAGCTCACGTTCGTGAACCGGCTCTTCTACAAGGTGGTGGATCAGAACACGATCATCATCGTGACCGAGTCCACCGCCAAGCGCCGTCAGTACGACGACACGTTCGTTCAGACCTTCTACCTGCAGAACGCCGACGCCAACGAGACCGGGGCGCTGATCACCAAGCTGGCGGGGATCCAGAAGGTGGCGCAGAACCAGAACCTCAGCGCGATCACGATCATCGCGACGCTCGACAAGCTGGCGCTGGCACAGAAGATCATCGAGGCCAACGACAAGGCCAGGGGCGAGGTGATGGTCGAGGTGCAGATCCTCGAGATCGACCGCAGCGCCGTCAAGAAGTACGGTCTCGAGCTGTCGCAGTACGAGGGTTCGGTGACCTTCTCTCCCAGCGGCGCTTCGGGCGAGGTCGGCGGCGGTTTCACGACGGCGCGCGCGCACCTGCTCTCCTCGCTGAACCTGGCCGATTTCATCGTGAGCCTGCCCTCGAGCCTGACCGCGCGGCTGATACAGACGGACTCCTCGGTGAGAGTCCTGGCCGCGCCCAAGCTGCGCGCTGCAGAGGGCAAGAAGACGACCTTGAAGATCGGCACCGACGTGCCGATCCCGGTGACCACGTTCACGGCCACCCAAGCGGGCACCTCTTCGTTCGCGCCGGCCACGTCGTTCAACTACAAGACGGTCGGCGTGACGCTCGACGTCACGCCCAAGGTCAGCGCGTCGGGCGAGATTTCCCTGGAGCTGGCGATCGAGCTGAGCCAGATCGGCGAAGACCGCAACGTCGGCACCGGCCAGAACCCGCTGATCGTGCCGACGTTCTTCACCCGCACCGTCAATGGTGTGCTACGCGTCAAGGACGGCGAGACCAGCCTGATCGGGGGACTGCTCCAGACGCGCGACACGGACACCTTGACGGGAGTGTTCGGGATCCAGAGTATTCCGATCCTCAACCGGATCCTCGGCTCTACGAAGAAGCAGTCCGATCAGCAAGAGATCCTGATCTCCCTGACGCCGCACATCGTGCGGGCTCCCAAGGTGACCGCTGACGACCTGCGTTCGCTCAACGTGGGCAGCGAGGACCTGACCCGCGTCCAGAGTGCCCGATCGCCGCTGTTTGGAAGCGCTGAGGACGTGCCGCCGTCGCCGCAGGCGGCGACCGCAGCTCCCGCGCCGATCGCGCCGCCGCCCGCCCCGGCCGTGGCACCGCCCGCGACGCTCGTCCCGGCGACGAGTCCAGCGCCGGCGCCGTCTCCGACCGTTGCGCCGGCGGGACCGCCGGCAGCGGGCGCCGCCGTGGTGTCGGGTCTGATGCGGCCTGGCCAGCTCTCGCTGAGGGCGGGAGAGAATGGAGCCATCGACCTGGTGGTGATCGGCGCCAAGGACGTGCTTTCAGTGGAGGCCGTGTTGCTCTTCGACGCGTCGTTGCTCGAGGCGGTGGAAGCGGTGCCCGGGCCGCTCTTGACGATGGGCGAGTCGAGCGTCAACGCGGAGCGCAGCCTGGAAGCCGGACGAGCGCGAGTGCGTTTCCTGAGGCCGGCTCCCACCAGCGGCGCTGGCGCCGTGGCGTCCTTCAAGTTCAAGGCTTTGAAGCCAGGCGTCGCGACGGTGAGCGTCCAGACGCTCACGCTCGGCATGGCCGGGGGATCGCGCACGGTGGCCGTGGCGCCGGCGCGGATCACAATCGAGGTTCCGTGATCATGAGGCAAGAAACGACTCGGGCGGTCGCGCTGTTGATGGCGCTGTCCCAGCTCACGTGTCATCAGGTGATCATGACCGCGCCGCCGGGCTCGAGCTTGGTCCTGTTCGCGAACCCGAACTTCATCCCCGCCAACGGTGGCGTCGCGATCATCTCGGCGCTCGTTACCGAGCCGGCGGGTACGCCGGTTCCGGACGGCACCGTGGTCCAGTTCTTCACCAACCTGGGTCGCATCGACGAACAGGGCAAGAGCAACGACGGCGTCGTCCGTGTGAACCTGGTCAGTGACAGCCGTTCCGGGACGGCGACCGTCACCGCGTTCTCGGGAGGGGCCTCCTCCGGGTCGGGGGCGCCGGCGCCGGCCCCCAGCGCTTCGGCCCCCCCCGGCGGGGGTTCGGGCGCGGCCACCGGCACCGTCCAGGTGGTGATCGGCAGCGCGCTGCCGGCGATCGTGCTGGTCACCGCTTTCCCGAACACGCTGCCGGCCGACGGCCAGCGTCACGCGACCATCCGCGCGTTCGTGCTGGACGCGAACGGCAACCCGGTGCCGAACGTGCCGGTGCTGTTCGCGATCACGCAAGGCGCCAATCCGAGCGGCGACCCCGACATCATGGAGAGCCGTGGCGCGCCGGTCTTCACCGACAACAATGGCGTGGCCGAGGACGTCCTGCTGGTCCGAACGCCGCTCAGCGCCCCGCAGAAGACGCTCACCATCACGGCGACGACGGCCAACGGCAAGACCGGCAGCGTCGCGGTGCTGATCAACTAGGATGCGCGCTCCGCTCACGACGCTGGTCCTGGCCGTAGCCTGGCTGGCGCCCGTGGCGCGCGCCGAGATCGCGGTGCTGAGCAACGGCCAGACGCTCAAGGTCGTGGCGTGGCGTTTCGAGGGTTCGAACGTCACGCTGCGGCTCAAGGACGGCGGCGAGATCGGCACGCTGGCCTCGCTCGTCCGCGGCTTCGTGCCGGACGAGGTTCTCGACGAGCTCGCGATCGCGGAGCGTGAGCGGCCCGCCAGCGACCTCGACACGCTGCTGCGCGAGAGCGCGCAGCGGCATGGTCTCGATCCCGCGCTGCTGCGCGCGGTCGTATCGGTCGAGTCCAACTTCAAGGCCGAGGCCGTTTCTCCCAAGGGGGCGCAGGGGTTGATGCAGTTGATGCCGTCGACCGCCGCCTCGCTCGGCGTGCGCGACGCATTCGATCCCGCGGACAACGTGGACGGAGGATCGCGCCACCTGGCGAGCCTGCTGGCGAGCTACGGCGGCGATCTCAAGAAGGCGTTGGCCGCCTACAACGCGGGCGAGGGAGCCGTGGCCCGGCATGGCGGCGTGCCACCATATCGCGAGACGCGCGAGTACGTCGACAAGGTTCTGAAGCGCTATCGCAGCGGGTCCTGATGTCGAAGAGCGGCCAGCGGGGAGTCGCGCTCGTCGCGCTGATGGCGAGCGTGACCGTGATGATGATCGGCTTGGCGGTCGGGATGCCGGCCTGGAGCTACGTCGTGAAGAACGACAAGGAAGAGGAGCTGATCTTCCGCGGCAGCCAGATCGCGAACGCGATCCGCCGCTATCAGGCGAAGAACGGCAACGCGCTGCCGGCCTCGCTGGATGTTCTGGTCAAGGGCAAGTTCCTGCGCAAGGCCTACAAGGACCCGATGGCCAAGGACGGCCAGTGGCGGCTGATCCGGCAGGGCGAAGCGCTGCCGGGGGGAGCGAATCCGCTCGGCGTTCCGGGCCGGCTCGGCAGCAGCCCGTCGCCGTCGCCCGCCCCCGGTTTCGGACAGAGCCCGCGCCCGGGCGCGTCGCCTTCTCCCGCCGCGTCGGCCTTTGGGAGCGGCACGTCGGTGGGCGCTTTCG
>CAZVOI010000058.1:0-14183 GCA_964628275.1 uncultured Acidobacteriota bacterium
ACCAGCCCCGGAACCGCGCGCGCGTCGCCGAGCCTGCCGAGCGCCAGCGCCAGGTAGCGCCGCACTCGCGGGTCGTCTTTCCGAGCGTCGTCGAACAGCGTGACCAGCCCGTCGACGAATTGGGGATCGCGCAGCGCCGGATCCTTCTTCGCCTGGATCACCTTGGACAGCTCGAAGGCCGCCTGCCAGCGCCGGTTGGCGCCGCCGCTGCGAACCTCTCCCACGTATTCGCGCGCCGACTTGCCCTCGGCGGCGATCAGCCCGAAGACGACGAACACCGCGACGCACACCGCCACGATCGCCATCGGGAAGATGAAGAACTGGAGAACCAGGAACGGCGTCGACTGTCGCTCGGGCACGGCTTCGGCGTCCTTCGGCGTCTGGGTCTCTTCGGGGTCAGCCACTACGAGCGAGTATCGCAGCAGGCCGGGCTGGCGGCAATCGGCGACGCGCCGGACGCCAGCCGGAGTCAGGCGGCTGGAAGCGTCGCGGGCGCTGCGACCCCGGCCGGTTCGGGCGCCGGCTCGCGACCGCGGGCGGTGGCTTCCGCGTGCTCCACCGCTCTCACGGCCGAGATCTGCGCTGCCAGGAGCAACACCAGGGACAGGGTCAAGACGTGCCAGCTCTCGAAGAAGAAGGCACTCGACTTGCCCAGGAGATCCGCGTGCGTCAGGTAGGAAAGTGCTATCGACACGAAGAAGAGCACGGCCGGAAGCCGCTTCTCGGCGCGGGGCCGTGGCGTCGTGAGGAACCCCCAGAGCACGAGGTAGGGCAGCAGCAGCGTGATCAGATAGGCCTTTCGCGTCACGGGCGACAGAACCAGCGTTGCGGTTGCCGCGAGCGCCGCGTGATGCAGCACGGAACTGGAGAAACCGATGCGTCCGGGTCCCTTCACGCCGCGCGCCCACCAGACCAACAAGGCCAGCATGCCAATGGCGCCGGCGCCCTGTCCGATGGCCTCCGCCATCGGCCTTGGCAATAGGGCCAGGTTCAGCGCGCGGCCGTAGCGATCCGCTTCCGGAACAGGCCCGAGCACTCGAATCAACAGGGCGGGCAAACTCCAGTTTTCGGCCCAGCCGACCTCGATGTCGTTGTAGATGCTCTGGTACCGAACGGAGGTGGCGAAGTCCACGTTGTACCGCCAGGTCTTGGCGGGTCCCCAAACGACTGCGGGCAGCGCCACCCACAGCGCGCAAAGGCCCAGCGTGCCGAGGGCCAGACGGAACTGTCGCCGGGCCGCGAAGAACGGAATCAGGAGCGCGGCCGGACCCTTGCTGATGATGGCGAGCGAGCCGCACACCGCGGCACAACGGAAGCGGCCCTCGACGTAGCCGATCAGGCTCAGCAGCATCAGCCCGATCGAGACGATGTTCATGTGGCCGAGGACGAAGTCGTAGCTTGCCCAACACAAGGTCAGCAGGACCGGCACGACGACCGACCAGCGCGCCGGGACGGTCGCCCGGTCGTTGAGCCGCTTCAACTCGACGACCACCCAGGAGAGCAGGGCGAGCTTGAGGTAGAACCAGACGAAGCCCGCGGTCGTCGCGTCGAGCAAGCCCAGGGGCGCGGTCAAGAAAGTGAACGACGGCGGGTTCGGCCAGGGCCACGGCCCCGCCCCTGGAAGCGTGATCTCGGTGTAGAGGTACTGATCCTCCAGCACGAGTCGCCAGCCTCCCCACATGGTGAGGAAGTCGTTGCCGCGCCGGATGCACTGCTCGGCGAATCGGGGAGAGACGATCAGCCCGAGAAGCAGCGCCCACCTTACCCAAACGGGCACGCCCAGCGTCGCCTTCATTGACGAGGCGTTACTTCTGGCGTCCCCCGCCCAGCCGGCGCAGCGTCAGCTCGACGTCGACGATGAGCGCCTCGGTCGTGTGGTCGAGCTGATCGAGGCCGCGATGGAACTGAGTGTAGTCGCCCTGCGCGGGCTCCTTGGCGTCTTCGGCGAGCTTCTCGAGCCGGGCCGACCACTCCATCAGGCGGTGCAAGCTGTCTTCACCGTGTGAGTCCATCTGCGAGGACTCGGTCTTGCCCATGTCGAGACCGCGCAGCAGCGCGCCGATCTCGCGCCGGCGTCCACGCGCGCGTTCCAGGAATCCCTGGAACGTCTTCTTCAACGTGCCGCGGTTCGGCAGATGGGCTTCGATCGGGCCCTCGTGGAAGCGCTTCCAATAGGTCGCGTGGTGGCGTTCCAGGTCCGCGCGGTTCGCCAGCGGGTCGCCCGGCTGCTTCTTCTGGCTGGCCTCAACGAACATGTTCTCGGTCGGGATCTTCTGGTTCGCGATCGCGCCACGGAAGAGGTAGTGGATCTCCTCGACCGACTGGGCGCCTCCCGGAAGTAGCAACTCGCCCGGCGCCAACGGTTGCCCGTCAGGCCCGCGACGCAGGAGCAGCGTGCTGCGCCGCGAGGACTTCTTGGGCTTGGCCGGCGTCGCCACGGGTACGCCCGCCGCAGCGCCGAGCTTCGCCAAGCCGGGCTTGGCCGGCGTGGCCTTCGCGGGCGCGCCCGCCGCGCGCTTATCCGGCGCCGGCTTGACTTTCTCCGGCGCGGGCTTGGCCTTCACGGCCTTTGGCGTGGCGACCTTCGGCTTCGGCGCCGGCTT
Source organism: uncultured Acidobacteriota bacterium (assembly GCA_964628275.1). Classification (GTDB taxonomy): domain Bacteria; phylum Acidobacteriota; class Vicinamibacteria; order Fen-336; family Fen-336; genus CAZVOI01. Next base: position 2,604 of record CAZVOI010000058.1, read on the forward strand.
GCGCTCGGCGGCTTTCTTCGGCGCGGCTTTCTTGGGTGCGGGCACGGCCTTTTTGGACGCAGCCTTCTTCATCTTCTTCTTAGCTTTTTTAGCCATGACTCGTCGATTCCTGGGGTAGGAACTTTTCCGGGTGTTTTTTATTCTGGCCAAGGTGAGGAGCGCCGGGAACTGCACCGGCTAACGGCTAGTGTACCACGCGCTAGGTTGCGAGCGCCGCGGTGATGACCGCGACATCCGCCAGATCCTGCACCGAGCAGCCGCGGGAGACGTCGTTCACCGGCTGGCGCAGACCCTGCAGGATCGGGCCGATCGCGGCGGCCCCCGCCAGGCGCTCGGTGATCTTGTAGGCGATGTTGCCGGCATTCAGGTCGGGGAACACGAACACGTTGGCGCCCGAGGCCGCAAACGGGCTTCCAGGCGCCTTCTTCTTCGCCACCGCCGGAACGAACGCGGCGTCGAACTGGATCTCGCCGTCCACCACCAGAGCGGGCTCGCGCTGCCTGACGAGCGCTACGGCGGCCTTGACCTTGTCGACCGAGGCGTCGGCGGCGCTGTCGCGCGTCGAGAAGGACAGGAACGCGACGCGCGGCTCGAGGCCGAACGCGCGCACCGTCGCGGCGGTGGCGCGGCCGATCTCGGCGAGCGTCGCGGCGTCGGGCGCAATGTTCACGGAGCAGTCGGTGTAGAAGAGCGTCTTGTCCGGGAAGTCCATCACGAAGACCGACGAAGCGCGGGAATAGCCGTCTTGCATCTTGACGATCTCGAAGGCCGCCAGGAACGGCTTCGTCTCGCTGTTGAGACCGGAGACCATGCCGTCGGCTTCTCTCGCGCGCACCATCAGCGCGCCGAAGTAGTGCGGCTGTGCGATCCGCGCCGCGGCCGCCTCGAGCGTCACGCCCTTGTGCTTGCGGAGCTCCTGGTAGCTGACCGCGAACGCGGCTCGCGACGGGTCATGGGCGGGATCGCGCACCACGATGCCCGTGAGATCCAGGCCGAGGCCGCCGGCTTGCCCTTGCAAGGCCGCAGCGTCGCCCAGCAGGATCGGCTCCACGAGCCTCTGGTCACGTAGCAGGGCGGCAGCCCGAAGCGCGCGCTCTTCGCCTCCCTCTGGGAAGACGACCCTGCGCCCGCGGCCGCGCACACGCTCGCGAATCGAGTCCATGAACACGGGGCTAGTTTGGTCCCGACACGATCGCGAAAGTGTCGCGCGCGATCAGCAGCTCTTCATTGGTCGGGACTACGAACACGCGCGCCTTGGCGCCCTCTGGCGAGATCTCGGCTTCGACGCCGAGCGCGCCAGCGTTGCGACCCGGGTCGAGCGAGACACCGAAGGCCTCGAGTCCGGACAGAGAGCGGGCGCGAATCGCGGCGGCGTGCTCACCGATCCCGCCCGCGAAGGCCAGCCCGTCGACGCCTCCCAGCACACCGGTGTAGGCCGCGACGTACTTGCGCAGCCGGTAGCAGAAGACGTCGATCGCCAGCTTGGCGCGTGGATCGCCCGTGGCCTCGGCTTCCAGGAGCGAGCGCATGTCGTGGCTCACCCCCGAGATCCCGAGCAACCCCGAGTGCTTGTTCAGCATCGCGTTCAGCTCGCTGAGCCCGATCTCCTCACGCCCGGCCACGTGCAGCAGCGCGGCTGGGTCGACGTCCCCAGAGCGCGTGCCCATCAGCAGCCCCTCGAGCGGCGTGAACCCCATCGAGGTGTCCATCGAGCGCCCGCCGCGGATCGCCGTGATCGAGCAGCCGTTGCCCAGGTGGCAGGTGATCAGGCGCAGCGAGGGATCCTCGGGCGCGCGCCCGAGCAAACCCGCCAGGCGCTGCGAGACGAAGCGGTGCGAGGTCCCGTGAAAGCCGTAGCGGCGGATGCCGTGCTTCTGGTAGAGGCTCCACGGGAGCCCATACACGTAGGCCTCGGGCGGTAGCGTCTGGTGGAACGCGGTGTCGAAGACAGCGACTTGCGGCACGTCCGGCAGCACGGCGCGGGCGGCGCGGTAGCCCTTGACGTTCGGCGGGTTGTGGAGCGGCGCCATCTCGAAGCACTCCTCGATGCCCAGCAGGACCGCGTCGCTGAACAGCGCCGAGGCCTTGAAGCGCTCGCCGCCGTGCACGACGCGATGGCCCACCGCTTCGATCTCGGAGCGGTCGCGAATCACGCCCGTTTCGGGGTCGGTCAGCAGGCGCAGCGTTCTTTCGACGGCGATCTTGTGCTCGAGAATCTCGGCCGTCTCCCGCACCGGCTTCTTCCCCGCGGCCTCGAACTTCAAGACGGCCGGCCCGCCGATGCTCTCGACCAGCCCCTTGGCGAGTACTTTGTCCGTGCCGGTTCGCGCCGACTCGGCATCCGTCTCGACGAGCTGGAACTTCAACGAGGAGCTGCCGCAGTTGAGGACCAGGATCTTCACGAGCCGGCTACCCGCGGCAACGGCGCCGCCGTGACCCGGCGCAAGCGTTCGCAGAGCACGTGCAGAACGCCGCGCACGATCTCGATGTTGCCCGACATCAGTTGCGCGAAGGTCTCGGCGTCCAGGCGGAACAGCCGCGAGTCGTGCGTGGTGGCGCAAGAGGCGGAACGCGGCTCGGGATCGAGCAGCGCCAGCTCGCCGAAGATCTCGCGATCGCCGAGCGTGTTGATCGTGTGGTCGCCGTCGTAGACGCGCACCTGTCCCTCGACGATCACGTACATGCTGTCGCCGGCATCGCCCTTGTTGAAGATCACTTCGCCCGCCGGCTTCTCCAGCTCCTCCAGGACGGCGGCGATCTCGGTGAGGATCTCCTCCGAGCTCTCGGCGAAGATCTGTACGCCCTTCAGGATCATGATTTTCTCGATCAGCAGCATCGATTTCCTTCCCTCGGTGGCGCCACCCGTGCCGGACAGCGTCCGAAGCGCCGCTCGAGCGGTCTGGCGGACGAGCGGATCGCTGGCGCGCAGATCCCGGAGCTCCCCCCGGAGCGCTGTCTCGCCGCACAGCGCCGCGACCCGTGCCGCCCAGGCACGCGTCCAGGGCCGAAGTTGTCCTGCCGGCCGAGTCAAGAGCGTGCGCAGCCACTCTGCCAGCGCGCGCTCGGGCTGCGGGAAATGGGGCCGAAGCGCCAGCAGCGTGTCCTCGGGCGACCGGTCTTCGACGAGGGGTAGCAGCACGGAGCGCAGCCGGCCCTCGATCGTGACGTCCAGCACCTCGGCCGCGTAGGCGCGCCGGTCGCGTGACGCGCTCGCGATGTTGTCGCGCGCGCGCAGGATCGCGGCGCCGTCGTAGCGGATCGCCAGCAGCAGGAACGCCCGCCGTCGTGCCGCTTGCGCTTCGCTGTGCAGGGCCAGCCGCAGCGGCGCGCATGCCGAGAGCGTCTCCGGCAGTCCCGCCCGCGCCGCGAGCGTCAGCGCCGCATGCGCCGCTTCGTTCCGGAGCAGCTCGTCGATCACGGCCTGCTCTTCCGGGCGTCGCGCCGAGTAGCGGCAGCGCACCAGCGCCTCCAGCACCTGGCTGCGGACCGCCTCGTCGGGATGGTCCAGCCGCAGCCGCAGCGCCGCGATCGCGACGTCGCCCCCCAGCGAGCCCAGCACCCGCGCGATTGCGATGCCCAGCGCGCGTTTGCTGCCCGCCGTGAAGCGCTCGACCAGCGCCTGGGCCGCCTCCGGTCCGGCTGTCGTCAGCGCCGCCGCGGCCGCGCCCGCATAACCCGCGTAACCGAGCTGGTCGATCACGCGCGGCCGCAGGGCCGCCGAGCGGGCAGCGGCCAGGAACGCCTCGCGCCTGACCGCCGGATCGCCGTCGTTGAGCAGCGGAGCGATCCAATCGTCGGAGCGCCCGGCGGGCAGGGATTGGGCCATCTGGGCGAGCAGGCGCCGCTCGTGTGGCTCGGCGGATGCCGCCCAGGCGGCGAGCCGCCCCAGCGCGCGCTCGAAGCCGTTGCCATGACCCGAGGACAGCAGCGCGGCGAGCGCGGCGCGGCGGACGGGCGGGCTGGGATCGTCGGCGTAGGGCTCGATCTCGGCGAGGGCCGCCTCGCCGCCCAGCGCCCCCAACGTGCGCAGCGCCTCGGCCCGGGTTGGCGGCTCACTCTCCACGGCCACGCGGCGGCGCACCTCGGGCAGCGCGTGGCTGGCGCCGAGCGCACGCAGTCGCTCCAGCGCGAAGCGCCGCACCCCGGCATCGGCGTGGTCGAGCTTCTCGACCAGGGTCTCGGTGGTGCGCGGGTAGTCGGCGCGCTCCAGCAGGTGCAGCGCGAACACGACCTCGGTCGGCGACGCGCTCTGCAGCTTGCCGCGCAACAGGGCGACGCTGGTGGCGTCGTTCAAGGTGAAGGGAGCGTCGTCGAGGATCCTGCGGCGCAGCACGTCGAGCAGCGCGCCTTGGTAGGCGTGGCTGCCGCGCCGCGCCACGAACGCCCACGCCACGAAGTTCGCGAGCAGCACGAGCGAGAACCGCACCGGGTCGTAGGGCACCAGCGTGGTCATCAGCAGCATGATGGCTCCGGCGATACCGATCGTGATCGGCGTGAAGACCGTCTCGACGCTGATTTGCGCCGCCAGCCGCTTCTCCGACTTGAGCGGCTGGTACAGCACCTTGAAAGAGGGGTTGTCGATCGGGTGCTTCAGCGTCTTGTACACGCCCTGGTTGGCGATCACCAGCCAGAAGACCAGGGCGCTTTGGCCGAGGTCGCCCGTCAAGCCATCGAGCACGATGAAAACCGTGCACACGATGTGCGTGAGCGGAAGCACCAAGAGGCCCACGCGGATGCCGAAGCGCTGCAGCAGCGGGCCCGAGACGAACAACCGTGTCAGCAACGAGAGTCCCTGGGTCAGGCCCGAGAACAACCCGAAGAATCCGGCCAGGTCCTTGGCGTCGCTGTAACGCGCCTTGATCTGCTCCAGGAACGCGAAGTCGACGAAGTATTTTCCGAGGACGGCCAGCACGCCGATGCCCGTGACCAGCCTCAGGTAGGGGTCGCCCGTCACCTCGCGCAACTGCTCGAGCAGCGAGCGGACCCGGCGCGGGCGAGCCGAATCGAGGCTCGGGTCGTGGCGCTCGACGATCATCGGCAGCACGCTCACCAAGAACACCAGGCACAGCGCCAGCGCCGCGGCCGACAGCCACATCAGGTTCGGGACGCCGAGCGCGTCCACGAACAGCGGCACCGAGAAGGCGCCCGCGATCCGCGCCACCACCTCGCCGGCGCCGATCAGCCCGAACAGCCGTTTGGCCTGGCGCACGTCGTAGAGCCGAGACGCCACCGCCCAATACTCGAGGTCGGTGAGGATCGACAACACCCGGTACCAGACGAGCGACGCGAAGACGAGCCACGCGGCGGCCGAGACGGCCAGGCTCAGCCGGAGGGCGCCGACCGACAGCAGCAGGAACAGCAGCGTGCCGCCCATCAAGCGCCCGAACGACACGTGCTCCTTGACGATCGAGTAGACGGCGCCGGTGGCAATGCTGACGGCGGCTGCGGTCATGTAGACCCACGGCAGCGACTGCTTCTCGAACTGCGCCAGGAACAGGGCCGACGCCGCGGTCTCGAAGAAGACCGTGGACAGTCCCATGAAGAACGAATGGGCCGTCATCAAGGCGGCCGAGCCGCCCTCGCCCGGCCGCACCCCGAGAAAAGCGACGAGCCGATTCACCTGCCGGCGACTCTCAGGAGGCGGTCGCTTCGGGCGCTCGGCGGTACTTCCGCAGCGCGGCCGCGACGCGCTCGCGGTCGACCGGCTTCATCAGATAGTCGTTCGCGCCCAGCGAGAAGCCGAGGTTCTTCTGATCCATCATCGTCAGGAGCACCACGGGCACGTTGCGCAGCGCGGCGTCCGCCTTCAGGGTCTGGAGCACCGCCCAGCCGTCCATCCCGGGCATCTGCACGTCGAGCACGATCACGTCGGGAGGCGATTCGCGAGCCAGCCGCAGCCCCTCCTCGCCGCTCGTCGCAGAGATCACCCGGAAGCCTTCCTTGCCCAGGAAGCGCTTCAACAGGTCGTGGACGGTGGGATCGTCGTCGATCACGAGCACCGGCGTGCCCGCGGGCTCGTGGGCGTTGGCCTTGGGCGCGGGCGCCCCGCCTTCCGTCCTGGGGTCTCTCACCTCGGCGGGGATCTGCATCGTGAAACTGGCGCCCTTGCCGTACTCGCTCTCCACGACGATGTCGCCGCCCATCATCTGGCAAAACTTGCGGCTGATCGCGAGCCCGAGCCCGGTGCCGCCATACTTGCGCGTCGTCGAGGCGTCGGCCTGCGAGAAGGCCTGGAACAGCTTGCCGAGCTGTTCCTTGCTCATCCCAATGCCGGTGTCCCGAACGGCGAAGTGCATCATCTCGACGCCTGCGTTCGGCAGCCGGGTCACCGTCAGCGTGATGCGCCCCTGGTTCGTGAACTTGCTCGCGTTCGAGAGCAGGTTGAACAGGCCCTGCCGCAGCTTGGTCACATCCGCCTTCATCGAGCCGATCTCGGGTGGGCAGCGCACCTCCAGCACGTTGGAGTTCTTCTCGATCAGGGGCTGGATCGTGGAAACGACGTCGTCGAGGAGCGGCCGCACCTCGAAGCTCTCCAAGAAGATGTCCATCTTGCCCGCCTCGATCTTGGAGATGTCGAGCACGTCGTTGATCAGCGAGAGCAGGTGCTTGCCGGCGCCGTGGATCTTCTTGAGGTCGGGCACGAAGCTGTCCTGACCAAGATCGGTCGCCTCCTCGCTGAGCATCTCGGAATAGCCCAGGATGGCGTTCAGCGGGGTGCGCAGCTCGTGGCTCATGTTGGCGAGGAACATGCTCTTGGTGCGGTTGGCGTCCTCGGCGGCCTCCTTGGCGACCTTCAACTCCTCCTCGTAGCGCTTGCGCTCGGTGATGTCCTGCGCCACGCACACGTAGCCCTGGATGTCTCCCGTCGCGTCGCGCATCATCGCGCTCGCGAACGAGACCGGGATCTCTCGGCCGTTCTTGGCCAGATAGCGCGTCTCGAACTTCTGCGAGGACCCCATCTGCGCGATCGTCGACCTGCTGGCGGTCTCCGACACGTCGGGACAGATCGCGCCGAACGGCCGGTCGCGCAGCTCGTCCTCGGTATGTCCCAGGAGGCGCGCGGCGGCACGGTTGACGGTTCGGATGTTGCCCATCCGGTCGAGCACCACCAGCGTGTCGGCCATCGAGCGGATGATCTCGTCCACGTACGACTTCGAGACCGTGGTTTCCTGCAGGCTGCGTGTCATCGAGCGGAAGGATGCCGCCAGATCGCCCACCTCGTCGTTCGACAAGAGCGGGATGTCGCGGTTCTGCTCGAAGCGGCCGGCCGCTACGTCCTTGGTCAGCACCGAGAGCGCCTGGATCGGAGCGACGATTCGCCGCGTCAGCCCGAGCAGCAACAGCAGGAACACCGCGAAGGCGCCGATTCCGATCAGGAAGTTCTGCTCCGAGCGCTCCTGGACGACTCGGGCGGTCGCCACCAGCGAGCTGCGGAGCTGGTTCTCGCGGCGCCCGACCAGCGTCGCCAGATCGCTGGCGAGCTGTTGCCGCACCTGCGCCGCCGCTGTCACGAGGGCCGTCTCGTTTTCGGTGAACCGGCCGAGGTCGCGGCCGCGCAGCAGCTCGACGGCCATCCGCCCCTTGGTGTAGTAGTCCGAGAAATCGCGACGGATCTTGTCGATGTCGGCGCGGCCCTCGCCCGGCGTGACCTCCGCCAGGCGCTCCAGGTGGTCGTGGAAGAGCTTCCGCTCCGCGGCGGTCGATTCCAGCAGGTCGGTCTCGCCCGTCTGGGCGTAGGCCTCGAAGAGACCCAGTATCTTCTCGAAGCGCGCCGTCAGGTAGGTGGCTTCGGCGAATTGCGGGAAGGCCCGGTCCTTGACGGTGTCCAGCTCGCTCGCGACGCGTCGCGCCGTCCCAAACCCGAGCAGCACCAGCGTGCTCAGCACGGCCACGAACCCGGCGAGCAGCAAGCCGAACTTGAGGCCGAGCGAAAAGCGCATCGGCGTCAGTTGGTGACTTCGACGACTCTCACGCGGGCATCCGCCGCCCCGGCACCGACGACGCCGATGGCGCCCGGCTGCCGGGCGACGAACTCGATCACCTGCGCCGAATTCTTGAACGTCCGCGGGGCGCTGCCTCCGCCCGAAAACAGCAGCCGTTTCCAATAGGCCCGGTACTGGCTGACGCTCTTCTTCAGCGCCCCCTCCAGGAAGCTCTGGGCGACCGGCAACTCCTCTTCGAGCAGCGCCGGCTGGACGCGCGTGCCCGAGTCCTCCCACAGCGTCTTCTTGCCGAGGAAGACGCGCGCCAGATCGTCGTCGCTGATCTTCGTCAGCTTGCTCTCGGTGTTGACGACGATGCTGAAGCCGGCCTTGTCGGCAGCGCCCGTGACGGGAGCGAGCGTGACCAGGACGGCGAGGGCGAACCGGATGGCGAGCCGCATCTTCAACCTAGAACCCGAGCACGAAGGCGGCTTTGATCTCGTTGTAATCGCGGCCTGGAAACTGGGCCAGGCTCGTGTTCTTGCCGCCCTTGAAGTAGTTGTTCTCCAGCTTCACGTGGCACTGCTTGGCCAGCTCGTAGTTCACGCCCAGGATGAAATCGAGGCCGCCATCGCCCGCGAACTGGGTGGTCAGATCGATGAAGTCGAGCCGGGCGTAGGGGGTGAGCCCGTTCTTGAAGTGGAAGGAAGGCTGTACGTAGAAGGCCAGTTGGGTCACGCTAGCGGCCGCCTTCGGGCTGATCTTGCCGAACGCCCCCTCGCTCAACAGCCGGAACCGGCCCCGCGACCATTCGACCTCGACGCCGTGGCTGACCAACTGGCCGATCTTGGGATCGGTGAGCCGGTCCACGTAGAAGGAGTATCCGAGGCGGATCGACTCGCTCGGCTCGAAGCGCACCCGCCCCGTGATCGACTTGAAGCTGTTGTCGTCCTCCTCGAACGGGTTGGTGTTGTCCTGCTCGCCGTTGGCGACCAGCAGGTCGTAGTTGAAGTTCTTCTTGGCGACGACGCCGTCGCCGTGCAGCGCGATGCCCGTCCCCCAGCGCGGGTAGAAGCGAAAGCCACCCTCGATGATGCGGTCGTTCTTGTTGAGGCTGGCGGCTTCCTTGACCGTCAGGAAGGCCGGCTTCGCGGTGTGGATCTCGTTGAAGACGCCGAACGGCGTGAACATCTTGCCGACGCGCAGCTTCAGCATGTCCTTGAAGGTGTACTCGACGAAGCCGTACTCCATCGCGACATTGCCGCGGCCGTCCTCGGTCGCGACGCCGTGCTCCCAGGCGAGGTCCGCCGCCGCGCGAACCCGCTCGCTGGCGTGGATGTTCAGGACCAGGTCGAAGCCATCGGCGTCGAAGGAGCCGTTGGGATCGCCGTTGCCCTTACCCTTGCCCTCGAGCTGCTTCTCGAACTCGAAGCTCGTGTAGCCGTTGATTCGGATGCGGTCGAGGAAATCGTCGGCGCCCGCAGCGGGCGCGCAGGCGAGGAAACCGACGCACAAGGCCCGAATCGGGCGTCGCATGTCCATATCCTCCGGGAGGGAGCCGCTGCCGAAACGCGGGCTGCGACCTTCGAAAGCCGCGGGAGTGTAGCACACGCCTCGCGGCCGACTAGCCTTAGAATACGCGGGCTTACAGCGCAAACACACGCTCCTAAGGAGGCATCGCATGCAGCGAAAGATCACGCTCAGCAAGGGGGCTTACCTGTGGGACGCGGGCGACGCGGCCCGCAACCTCGCGGTGCTCGATAGCGGCCGGCTCGGCGTCCAGGCTGACGGCAAGCCGATCGGCTTGATCACCCCGAAGATGGTCCTCGGCGAGAGCGCGCTGCTGACGCTCGACGGCAGCTCGAAGAACCGCACCGCCGCGGTGATCGCGCTCGACAACGACACCCAGGTCTCCGAGTATCCGGCCTCGATGTTCCGGCACACCTTCGACGCCGGGAACCACTCGGTGGGCCACCTGATCCTGATGTCGCTGATCGGTCAGATCTGCCGCAACTACATGCTGATCGTGGCGGCCCACAAGGAACGGCTGGCGATCGCCGCGCTACTCAAGGGAGAAGTCCAGGCGCTGGGTCAGGCCGCCAGCGACGCCAAGGGCATCAAGACCTGGGACGACTTCCTGTGGACGTTCAAGTACCTCTTCCATCAACGCGATCACTCGGACCTGATGCGCGGCGAGCTGGTGCAGTACCTCGCCAGCGACTCGGACTCGCTGGTGAAGGCCTCCGAGATGATGAAGGAGCTGCTGAAGGGCCAGGATGTCGTCGGCTACCTGGACGAGTTCATCCAGGCCGAGCGCGAGCGCGACAAGTGGTTCGAGGTGCGGGGCAAGTAAGCCGCCGATGGTCCTGAGTTTCTTTTCGGGTGCCAAGCCCGGGACCGGCGGCGTCTCGGATCTGATCGCCCGCAAGAAGTACGACAAGGCAATCGAGCTGCTGCGGGTCGAGTTCAAGCAGGGCAGCCGCGACCCGCGGCTACGCTTGCAGCTCGCCGACGTGATGGTGATGGCCGGCAAGGGCCGGGACGCGGTGCCGATCCTGCTCGGGCTCGCCGACGAATTCGCGCTCGACGGCTTCGCCGCCAAGGCGATCTCGGTCCTGAAGAAGGTCCAGAAGATCGACCCGAGGCGAGCCGAGGTCGAGGTGAAGCTCGCCAAGCTGATCAAGCAGAAGGTCGACGAGGTCTCGACTTCCAGCCGCCCGGCCGCCTCGTCGCTCGAGATCGGCATGGACATGCCGTCGGTCTCGGCCACCGCCCCCACAGACGCCGCACCCCCTAGCGAAGAGCTGAAGCCCGCCGGCCTCGCCGACTTCCAGGAGCAGGCGGAAGAGCTGCAACATCTGGAGATCCTCCCGGACGAGCCGGCGTCGCCGGCGCCCGGCGCGGTGGAGGGTGCGAGCGACATCGACCCGCTCGGCGACGAGCTGCTCGGCGTAATCGAAGAGGTGCTGCGTTCTTCTCCGCCGCCGGCCGTCCGCGGCGCGCGACCCGCGCCGTCGCCGACCGTCGAGAGCCCGCTCTTCTCGAGCTTCTCGCAGGAGGAGCTGGTGGCCGTGATCAAGGGCCTGCGCCTGCTGAGTTTCGAGCCGGGCGACATCGTCATCACCGAGGGCGAGCCGGGCGACAGCCTGTTCGTCCTCACCTCCGGCGACGTGAAGGCGTTCATTCGCAACCCCGAGGGCAAGAGCGTCCAGGTGCGCGAGATGAACGAGGGCGCCTTCTTCGGCGAGATCTCGATCCTCTCCGGCAAGCCGCGCACGGCAACGATCACCGCCAAGACCCATTGCGATCTGCTGGAGCTGGACCGCGCGACCTTGGACTCGATCGCGGCGACGCACCCCCACGTTCGTGAGGTGCTGCAGCGGTTCTACGACCAGCGCATGAAGAACGAGCAGGAACAGCGCATCCGCTCTGGCAAGTCCTAGCAAAGGCCGGCGCTCGGCGCGCCGGCCCCGCTAGGCTCGAGTCCGAAGGAGATTCAGAATCGTCAGGGAAGAGCGGCGCCCGCTGCGCAGCTTTGGATCGCGCCTTTCTGACTGCCCGTGATCGCACCCGCTTTCTTGAGCGCGTTGGTCAAGTGGCTGACGCAGCTCACGAACTGGCCGTGGTTGGTCGCTCCGCTCGCACAAGCCAGCACGTC
>CAZVOI010000059.1:0-2843 GCA_964628275.1 uncultured Acidobacteriota bacterium
TTCCACACGGTGCCGCGGCCCGGCGAGGCGGGCCACGAGACCTGGGAGGGCGACTCCTGGAAAGACCGCGGCGGGGCAAACACGTGGTCGTTCATGAGCGTCGACGAGAAGCGCCGGCTCGTGTTCCTGCCGCTGACCTCGCCCGCGTACGACTTCTTCGGCGGCGACCGCGGCGGCGCGAACCTGTACGGCAACAGCGTCGTGGCTCTCGACTGCGCGACTGGGACGCGGCGCTGGCACTTCCAGACGGTCCACCACGACATCTGGGACTACGACCTGCCGGCTGCGCCGGTTCTCGTGACCGTGAAGCGGAACGGCAAGGACGTCCCCGCCGTCGCGCAGGTGACGAAGACGGGCTTCGTCTTCGTCCTGCACCGCGAGACCGGCGAGCCGCTCTTCCCAGTCGAGGAGCGGCCGTTCCCAAAGAGCCCGATCCCGGGCGAGAAGACGCACCCGACACAGCCAATCCCGGTCCGGCCCCCGCCCTTCGCCCGGCAGTCCATGACACGCGCCGAGCTCACCGACGTCACACCGGAGTCGCGCCGCGAATGCGAGGCGCTCACGGAGGGGGCGCTCCTCGACACCTCGCTCTACACGCCGCTCGGCGAGCGGGACCAGGCGCTCTTCCCCGGCCTGACCGGCGGCGCCAACTACGGCGGCGCCTCGTTCGACCCGAGGAACCGCACGCTGTTCGTCAACTCGATGGACGTGGGGGGCCTGTTCCGGCTGGTGAAGACGCGCGAGGGAGCGGTGCTGCCGTGGGCGCTGCGCGCGCGCAAGTACGAGTTCTTCACGGACTCGCAGGGCTACCCCTGCCAGAAGCCGCCCTGGGGCTCGCTCACCGCCATCAACCTCGACTCGGGGACGTTCCGCTGGCAAGTCCCGCTCGGCGAGTTTGCCGAGCTTACGAAGCGCGGCGTCCCGAAGACCGGAGCGCCCAACATCGGCGGCTCGATCGTAACGGACGGCGGTCTCGTCTTCGTCGCCGCTACCAACGACCGCCGCTTCCGCGCCTTCGACCGCGACAGCGGCCGCGAGCTGTGGTCGGCCGAGCTGCCCGCGAGCGGCTTTGCGACACCGGCCAGCTACCGCGGCCGGTCGGGGCGGCAGTACGTCGTGATCGCCGCCGGCGGGGGCAACAAGTACGACAAGGTGTTCAGCGGCCAGATCCTCGCCTTCGCCCTGCCGCAGCGCAGCTGAGGTGCTTCATGGCCGTAGGCCGTTCGTTCAAGCTTGCGGCTCTCGCCGGCCTCGGTCTGTGCGCCGCGGCGGCGCTCGCCGCGCAGGTGTCGGGCCCCTACGTCCCGCGCGAGGAACCCCTGCCGGGCCCCGAGATCCCACAGCCGATCGCCTTCAGCCATCGCGTGCACGCGGAGAAGGTCGGGCTCGACTGCCTCGCCTGCCACGACGGCGCGACGAAGCAGGACGCGGCCACGCTGCCGCAAGCGGCGACGTGCCTGCTGTGTCACACGACGATCCTGCCCGACAGCCCCGAGGTCGCGAAACTGCGCGCGACATCGGACGGCCAGATCGCCTGGGCGCGCGTCTACGCCCTGCCGCATTACGTGTTCTTCGGCCACCGCGAGCATCTGGCGAAAGGCGCTACCTGCGCCGAGTGTCACGGCCCGGTCGAGACGCGGGAGGCCCTCCGCAAGGAAGTCTCGACGGGGATGAACGCCTGCCTCGCGTGCCACCGCCGAACACAGGCCCCAGTGCACTGCGCCGCCTGCCACACGCTCGGCCACTGAACCCCGCCAAGCAGGTCCCGCACGACCACGACGGGGCTCAGCCGGCGAAGGTCACGATCACCGCGTAGATTCCCGCGACGGCCATCACCGCCGTCGAGAGCCAGAGCGCGATCGTCACGCCGCGCCAGGGCCGCAGCGCCGCCGGCACGTGGCGGTGGTGCAGGTAGATCGCACCGAAGCCGGCGAGCGGCAAGAGCAGCGCCTGCACGATGCCGCCAGCCACGACCATCTTCACGGGCGATTCGAGGAGCAGGAAGAGCGTGGCCGGGAAGACGGTCAGCAGCACCAGGAAGCCGCGGCGGTACTTGACGCGCGCCGCGTAGTCGTCCCGCTCGAACAGGCCCAGCAGCCGGCAGAAGTCGGCGTAGAGGCGCGAGTGGGCCGCCGTCGCCGCGAAGATCGTGCCGTAGAGCGTGACGATGGCGCCCAGATAGAAAATCGGCAGCGCCCACCGGCCGAGGGTCTGGGTGTAGATGTTCGACAGCGTCGGGATCATGTCCCCCGCCGCCGGCACGCGTCCCATGCCGTGTAGAACCCCGGCACCGAGGAAGTAGAAGGCCACCGTGGCGATCGTGTAGACGACCATCGACAGCAGGATGTCCAGGTGCATCAGCCGGACCCAGCCGCGCGCCCGCACCACCCAAGCGTCACTGTCGTCGCGCCGGCCGACGAAGCGCGCGTAGCCCTTCTCGACACACCAGTACGGGTAGACGAAGAGCTCGGTGGCGCCCACGCCCGTGATCCCAAACACCGCGACCGCCGTGGCCAGCCCGTTGCCGGGCAGCGACGGACGCAGCCCCTCCGCGGCCCGCGCCCAGGAGAACTGGTCGGGCATGCGCGTCAGCACGAGCGCGGCGAGCACGGTCAGCAGCGTGAAGAAGCCGACCTTCACCAGCGCCAGCCACTCGATGCGCGCGTAGCCGCCGCCGAGCAACAGAGCCAGCGTCAGCGCCACCAGCACGAACACCCACGCCGGCACGGGCACCGCTGGCAGCAGCAGGTGCATCACCTGCGCGACCCCGCCGAACATGCCACCGACTTGGACCAGGCTCGTAAACACCATGAGCGCCCACGCCCAGACCAGCCAGCTCACGC
>CAZVOI010000060.1:0-6401 GCA_964628275.1 uncultured Acidobacteriota bacterium
CGTGGCGGAGCTGGTGCGGGGACAGCCGGGCCTCGACTGGGACCAGGTGCGGCGCTGGAGCCGAGTGCCCGGCCGCCAACGCTCGTTGCAGGTGGGCCTGCACCTGGCGCATCGCTTGCTCGAGGCCCCGGTGCCGGCCGAGGTGCTGGCGGACGGAGGCCGGGATCCTGAGGTGGCGGCTCTGGTCGGTCTCGTGCGCGCGGGCTTCCTGGACGCGGCGGCGGCGACGTCCCGGCAGGGGCTGTGGACCGGGATGGTGCGCTCGGTCGGGTTCCGGGGGATGGAGCGCTGGTCCGATCGGCTGCGTTACCTCCACGAGTGGGTTCTGATGCCACGGCCCCCCGACTGGGAGTGGCTTCCGCTGCCGGCGTGGGCGAATCCGGCCTACTACCTGGTGCGACCGCTGCGGCTGCTGCTGAAGCACGCCGGGGGACGCTAGCTCGGGTGCCGGGTCGATCTGCTCGAATCCCGCCTCGAACCGCAGGCCTTTCGACTTCGTGCGTGCGATGACGGTCGGTGCTCTGCCTGGGGGTCTGCGGATCGCGCGCTTCGTACCGGCTGCTCCGAGAGTCGTGGCGGCGCTCCCAGGTCCGCGGTGAGCCGGTGGTGATCTACGGGGCCGGGGGGGCGGGGGCGAGGGTGGTGCGCGAGACCTCTCGAACTCCGAGATCGGCATGCGCCCCGTGGGCTTCATCGACGACGATGCCACGCTGGCCGGCAAGGTGAGCAACGGGTACCCGGTCCTGGGAGGCCTGGACCAGCTCGACGAGGTGATCGCGGAGCACGGCGTCAAGGGCGTCGTGCTCTCGACGTCGAGGCTGCCCGAAGCGCGCCTCAGAAGCGCGGTGCGCACCTGCGAGCGAAGGGGCATCTGGATGAAGCAGCTCCGGCTCGATTTCGAGGTGAAGTCGAGCGGCGTAGCGGATGAAGATGAGGCCAGTTACAACCTGAATATTCAGTGGTGACCTGAGCTGGCCAGCAGGCCGGTGGTTACAACAGCGCCCGCCAAACAACTTCCAAGCGGCGTTTGTGGCTGGACCTTCGCTGTCCATTCGCCGTGCGATGCTGCGGCGGTCGCGGCTCTGGTCCGCGGCGAGAGGCGCCATGGAGACCGACCAGCCGCTCAAGCTGCTGTTCCTGAAATACGCGCAGGACCTGCTCCCGCTCACCGGAGACTCGGGCGCGACCGTGCGCCGTGCCGGGCCCGTCGAGATCCAGGCCCTCGAGCGACGTGTCGACTGCGTGCTCGAGCTCAGGAAGCAGGGCGAGTTGTACTACCGCCATCTCGAGTTCCAGGCTGGGCCCGATCCGGAGATGCCGACGCGCATCTTCCGCTACAACACGCAGCTCGTGTTGCAGTACCAGGCGCCGGTGCTGACCACGGTGCTGTACCTGCTCCCGCCGAGGCCCAAGCAGGAGCCGGTGTTTCGCGTCGTGCTCGCCGGGCGTGAGGTCAACCGCTGGAGCTTCGCGGAAATCTTCGTTTGGGAGCTGGACGCGAGAGAGAGCTTGGCGCATGGCGCTCCCGGCCTTCTGGCGCTCGTCCCGCTGATGCGCGGGGGCAACGAGCTGCCAGTCCTGGAAGAGGCTGTCACCCGCATCGAGCGGGCGTTTCCCGAAGAGCGTCTGCCGGCGGCCGAGGATATCTTGTTGGCGCTTGCGAGCCAGTACTACACTGTCGCAGAGCTGGCGCGCATTGTCGGGAGGGATCGCATGATGCAGTCGAGTTTGTACGTCGAGGGAGAAGCCAAGGGCGAAGCCAAGGGTCGGGTCGACGGCGAAGCCAAGGGTCGGGTCGAGGGCGAAGCCAAAGGCCGGGCCGAGGGTCGGGTGGAGGGGCGAATCGAAGATGCGCGCGATGTGTGCGCCGCTCTCGTACGCATGCACCATCTGGCTGTCTTCGATCGCGTGAGGCCGGTGATCGAGGCCTGTGGCGACCCCGCCCGACTGAGGATATGGTCCCTCGCGGCCTCCGACTCCGACCTGGGCGACACAGATTTCCTGAAACTCGTCGGCGCCTGACGCTCAGCCGCAAATCGGCGCCGGGGCTGCCGGGGCTGGGCCTTCGCTGTCCATTCGCCATGCGATGCTACACTGTCGAAGAGCTGGCCCGCATCGTCGGGAGGATCGCATGATGCAATCGAGTCAGTATTTCGAGGGCAAGGCTGAGGGCGAAGTCAAGGGTCGGGTCGAGGGGCGGATCGAAGAGGCGCGCGAGTTCTGCAGCGCGCTGGCGCGAAAGTATCATGCCGCGGTGTTCGATCGGATCGAGGGCATCATCGCGGCATGTACGGATCCCGCCCGCCTGAAGGAGTGGGGGCTCGCGGCGTCCGGCCTAGAAGATGCTGAATTCCTCAATCTGCTCGGTGACCCGTCGCTAATGGTCCGCGACAGGCATCGCATGTGGGAATTAGAGACGAGTCTCTACAAAGAGGGCTTTGCCGCCGGCTTGGAAGAAGCGGGGCGGCTGAAAGTCGGCCGCAAGTTCTGCGCCGCGATCGCCCAAAAGTGCCATCCCGCGGTCTTCGAGCGCGTCGAGGGGGTCATCGCAGCGTGTGACGATCGCGCCCGCCTGATGGAATGGACGCTCGCCGGTTCCGGCTCCGAACTGAGCGACGCCGAGTTCCTGAAACTCGTCGGCGCCTGACTCTCAGTCGCGCATCAGCGCTTCCAACAGGACTTTCTCGAGCCGATGGACGTGTGCCAGTACCGCCTGGCCAATGGCGTCCGCGAGTCTGTGCGGCGCATCGACTAGATCGTTCACGGCAAGCGTTCGGTCTGGACCTTCGCTGTCCATTCGTCATGCGATGCTGCGGCAGTCGCGGCTTCACTCGCGGCGAGAGGCGCCATGGAGACCGACGGGCCGCTCAAGCTGTTGTTCCTGAAGTACGCGCAGGACCTGCTCCCGCTGACCGGAGACTCGGGCGCGGTCGTCGAGCGCGCCGGGCCTGTTGAGATCCGCTCGCTCGAACGCCGCGTCGACTGCGTCCTCGAGCTCAGGAAGCAGGGCGAGTTGTACTACCGCCATCTCGAGTTCCAGGCCGAGCCCGATCCGGAGATGGCGACGCGCATCCTCCGCTACAACACGCAGCTCGTTTTGCAGTACCAGGCGCCGGTGCTGACCACGGTGCTGTACCTGCTTCCGCCGAGGCCCAAGCAGGAGCCAGTGTTTCGCGTCGTGTTCGCCGGGCGTGAGGTCAACCGCTGGAGCTTCGAGGAAATCTTCGTTTGGGAGCTGGACGCGCGAGAGAGCTTGGCGCATGGCGCTCCCGGCCTTCTGGCGCTCGTCCCCCTGATGCGCGGGGGCAACGAGCTTCCAATGCTGGAAGAGGCTGTCACGCGCATCGAGCGGGCCTTTCCGGAAGAGCGGCTGCCGGCTGCCGAGGATGTCTTGTTGGCGCTTGCGAGCCAGTACTACACTGTCGCTGAGCTGGCCCGCATTGTCGGGAGGGATCGCATGATGCAATCGAGTCTGTACGTCGAGGGCAAGGCCGAGGGGCGGATCGAAGAGGCGCGCGCGTTTTGCACCGTGCTCGCGCGAAAGCACCATGCCGCGGCGTTCGATCGGATCGAGGGCATCATCGCGGCCTGTACGGATCCCGCCCGCCTGAAGGAATGGGGGGGCGTGGCGTCCGACCTGAGCGACGCCGAGTTCCTGAAACTCATCGGCGCTTGACGCTCAGCGGCGCATCGACTATCGATCGATCACGTCAGGGTCGGGCTTCGTGCGTTCCGAAGGCCGCGTTCCCGCGATCACGACGAACAGCACCGCGATCGCGGGGATCTGCAGGCCGAACTCCACGACCGCGTGGAGCAGGACACCGGCCAGCGCCGCCAGCAGCCATGGGTCTTTTCGAGCCGCGGCCAGGACCGCGAGCGCGGCCCACAGGGTGACCAGCAGCCCCGGGACGCCGGTTTCGACGAGCGTCTGCAGGTAGTCGTTGTGGGCCTCTCGGTACCAGGCGAGACCCCCAATCTCTTCGGGGACGCGCACGCCGATGCGGGCGCCAGTGGCGACCGCCTGGGCGAGCGGGGCGGGCCAGGGTGAGGCGCCCCTGGGAAGCGTCCAGGGCGTCACGTGGCTCATCGCGGGACCGAAGGTGTTGAAGCCCGAGCCCGTGAGCCAGAGGCCGTCCATTCGCTGAAGCGAGTCCTTCCAGACCAAGGTCCGGCCGGGAGCGTCGTGCAGCGAACGGCCGAAGCGGCTCTCCAGCCGCTCCAGGCCGAACCAGGACAGGGCCATCACCACGAACCCCAGGCCCAGGGCCCATCCCTGGACGCCGCCGCGGCGCAGGCCGAAGAGCGCCAGACACAGGCTCACTCCGAAAGCCAGGAGCGCCCCACGCGAGGTGGTGGCGATCAGGGCTCCCGCCGTGGCGAGGACCGAGACCGCCGCGTAGAAGAGGCTCGTGCCTTGTCGCGTGCCCAGGCTGATCAGCCAGCGTCGCAGGTTGGGGCGCGGACCGACGCGGCGCTCGTACTGGCGATAGGCGTTCGCGAGCAGCGCCAGGCACGCGGGCGCCAGCATCAGCATGTAGCCGGCGAAGTGGTCCCGGTTGACGAACGGCCCGAAGATCGCTCCATCCCCTTCGAGCGGCTGGAACACTCCGTAGATCCTCTTCGTTCCGGTCGCGAACTGCAGCAGCCCGACGAACGACAGCAGCGTGCCGAGCACGGCCAGAGCCCGCGCGAAGCGCTCGCGAGCCTCGCGGCTGTTGAAGGCCGCGGCGGCGGCCAGGTGCAGCACCAGGGCGGCGGCGACGAAGGCGATGCCCCGCCACGTGTCGGCTGGGAAGCGCGTGAGGGGGTGCCAGGCGTCGCCTCGAGCGGCGGGGTGGCCGGGGCTGAGCAGGCCCAGCGCGGCCGCGGGCAGCGGCGCCGTCTGGAAGAGGATCCAGCCGAGGAACACCAGCCCCGGCAAGAGCAGCGGCGGCCACGGTGACGCTGGTTGGCGGAGGTCGAACGACCAGCCGGCGGCGCCGAAGGCCGGCTCGGTGTCGAGGGTGATCCAGCGGTTGGAGACGTGGAAGCTGAAGCGCACCGGGCCGAGGATGCGGCGCAGCGACCGGATCGCGAGCGCGCGCAGCGCCAGCAGCAAGGCGATTCCGAGGCAGGCGAACCAGAGCGGAACGTAGGCCCAGGGATGGACGGAGCCGATCGCGGCGACGGAGCCGAAGACGGCGAGGATCAGGGCGGCCTCGAGGGCCCAGTCGAGCGCCCGTAGCCGCCAGGCGGCGGTCAGGCCCGCTAGCTTGGAGGTCTCGCCCGCGGCCAAAGCGCCTGGGACGCTCGACGCTCTACCGGCTTGGGCTCGCGGGCTCGCCCGTGACCTGGGTGATTGTGAAGATGACCCCGCCCAGCAGAACTCCGCCGAGAATCAGGCTCATTGTCGTGCCCAGCCCCAGGATCCCCCCGCCGCCGGCCGCGCCTGCCGCCGCGAACGCGCCCCCGGCCGCGAGAAATCCTGGCGGGGCCGCCACGATGTTGCCGGCTGCGGTGAAGACCGCCGACGGACCGGTCGGCACGATCGGCGCGACCTTCTTGCCGCCGCACTCCTTCTCGTCGCTGACGACGCGGACGCCGAAGTCGGCCGTCCGAGCGCCCTGGCCGTTTCTTCCCAGAGCCTCGATGTAGTACGTCATCGGCGAGGCTTGGAGAGTCGGCCTGGGCAGCCTGCCCTGCCATCCGGGCGTCATCTCCACGTAGTAGAAGTCGCTCAAGGGCGACTTGAAGTAGATCCGGGTCGTGGCGAGCTGATCCGCCGGCCGGATCGATGCGTCGAACTGCGGGTACTGGCCGGCGATGATGCAGGCGATCGGGTCGTGGTTCACCGTCACGCCGCCAGCCTGAGGCGCCTGCGCGGCGACGGCGAACGCCAGCGAGGCGGTGAGCAACTGGCCGGGCGCCAGCGAGACGACGCGGGGTCCGCGCAGCAGCGTGTGGCCACTGGCCGAGGTGTCGAGTGAGTAGAGACCCGGTGGCAGTTCCGCCGTCAGAGTGCCCGAGGCGTCGCTGCCAGCCATCGTAAGGCGTCCCGTGTCGAGGTTGACGAGGCGCAACTCGACGCCCTTCAGCGGACGTCCGCTTGCCGAGGTCACCGAGGCCTTGAGGACGGCGCCCGAGGTCGCGGGATAGACTGGTCCCACGGCCAGCAACGTCGCAAGCGTTACCGCTGCAACTCGCTTCACTCCCATATTGGTGCTCCTGTCCGAACCGGCGTACGGAGCTTGGAGCAGAAGTGGCCGGGTGTCAAGGGGCTAGATCCTGTGGGGCCATTGACTTGCGACCATGGGGGTGGTACTCAACCTGCTCAAGCCTGTGCCTCGAGGCCTCCTCGCCGCCGTCTTGCTGCTCTTCCCCCTCGCCGGCTGCCAGGGATTCGCCCGGGCGGATCCTCTCGG
>CAZVOI010000061.1:0-9640 GCA_964628275.1 uncultured Acidobacteriota bacterium
GTTGTTTGAGGCTGTAGGTCAGGTCTTGGCTTCTTGGTCTTGGGCATTTCTCGCTTGGTCAAGCCGCGTACAAGAGCGTCTGGAGGGTGTTCACCGCGTCGACGAGCTCACTCTCGCCCCCGAAGCGACCAGCGATCTCGATGACATTCCCGTGGGTGCTGATAGGAGGCACCTCGAGCACGTCCGGGAGAACGAATTGGGCTGTACCGTGTTCGGTGTACTTGTCGAGCAGTTCGTCGAGTACCTGCCTTGCCTCGGGGGCATAGCGCTCGAAGAAGTCCTTTCGGTCGCTGCGGAGCCGCTGGGCACGTTCACGCCGCGTGCGCAGCGGGCCGTTGAACGCCAAGTGGCACAGGAGATCAAGTGGGTCGGCGTCCGGTTGCTCGGCCATGCGCGCTACATCGTCGAAGTCGATCCCACGCTCGGCGAGCCGCTCGATGACCTCCCGGCGCGTGGCGGGTACGGCCCACTTCCCGCGCAGCTCGGCCGCCGTGCGAAAGAGCGTTCGCACCTTGTCCGCCGTGTAGTCCGTGAAGCGGACGACCCGGAGCTGCTTTCCGTCGGGATCCAGTTCGTAGACGAGGTGTGAGGCGATCTCGACCTGGCCGCCATCGAAATAGAACTTTCGCCGCGGGCGTTCGGTGTCGTACTCCTCGGGCAAGCCCTCCGCGACCTGATCGACGAGAGGACCCTCGTGTTCGGCCAGGAGCACCTCCGGCCGACCCTTGGGCTGGCCGTTCTCGTCGATCTGCTGTTCGGTCTCGATCGTGGGATCGCCGTCGAACTCCGGGTCGGCGAAGAGGCGAGTGGCCGAACCTGTGTAATCCAGGATGCTGAAGAAGAGCTTGCCGTAGTCATCGCGCACTCGGGTGCCCCGGCCGATGATCTGCTTGAAGTCGGTCAAAGAGTTGATGACGCGTACGAGCACGACGTTCTGGACAGTGGGGGCATCGACTCCAGTGGTGAGCATCTGGGAGGTAGTGAGGAGAACGGGCGTCCGCCTCTCCACATCCTGAAAGTTGGAGAGGTGGCCGCGGCCGATGTCGCCTTCCGCGGACGTCACGCGGCAGGCGTAGTCCGGGTGTGCGCGCACGAGGTCAGCGTTGCGATTGCTGAGGGCACGCCGCATTTCATCGGCGTGCTCCTGGTCCACGCAGAAGACGATCGTCTTGGCGTAGCGATCGGTGGACTTCAGAAAATCAGTGAGGTGGGCGGCAACGGCGTCCGTTCGCGCGCGAAGGGACACGCTGCGCTCGAAGTCGCGGGTGTGGTACTCGTCGTCCGGGATCTCGCGGCCGAAGCGATCGAGTTCGCCCTTGCTGGGGCGCCAACCGGCAGCATCCCACGTGGTCACGATCCGATGGACGCGGTACGGTGCCAAGAAACCGTCGTCGATGCCTTGCCGAAGGCTGTAGGTGTAGATCGGGGAGCCGAAATATCGGTAGGTGTCGATGTTGTCCGAACGTTGCGGCGTAGCTGTCATCCCGAGTTGGTAGGCGGGCTCGAAGTATTCGAGGATCTCGCGCCAATTGCTGTTGTCGCTGGCGCTGCCGCGGTGGCACTCGTCCACGATGACGAGGTCGAAGAAGTCGGGCGGGTAGTCTCGATAGAGGCCCGGTCGGTTCTCATCGCGGGCGATCGCTTGATAGATCGCGAAGTACATCTCCCGGCCCTTCTGGGCAATCCCATTCTCGATCTTCCAGCGGGCATCCCCGAAAGGCGCGAAGGTCTTGTCCTTGGGGTCATCGATCAGAATGTTGCGGTCGGCCAGGTACAGGATGCGGGGGCGGCGGTGAGCGCCCTCTCGGTTCCAGCGCGAGTTCCACAGCTTCCAGCAGATCTGGAACGCGACTTCGGTCTTGCCGGTGCCAGTCGCCATAGTCAGCAGCACGCGTCGTGTCCCCTGAAGTAGTGCCTGCACGGTGCGATTGATGGCAACGACCTGGTAGTAGCGGGGCGACTTTCCGCCGAGGTGGTAGCTGGGGGCGAGCAGGCGCTCCGCCTGCTCGGTCCCCAGGTGCTGCTCGCCGCAGAGCCGAGACCAGAGCTCGCCAGGTGTTGGAAAGGCTTCGATCTCACGCTCGACGCCGGTTGTGTAGTCGAACTCGAGGATGGTCGTTCCGTTGGTGGCGTAGGCGAACCTGAGCCCGAGGATTTCAGCGTATTCCTTGGCCTGCTGGAGGGCATCGCCCGGCGTCTTGTACTCGGGCTTTGCCTCGACCACCGCGATGGGCATGTCCGGGCTGATGCGGAGGACGTAGTCGGCGCGCTTCCCGGGGCGCCGTCGTGCTTTTCGACCCACGACGACGATCCGGCCGTCGGTGAACGTCACCTGCTCGCTGATGCGATGGGGCTCGGTCTCCCAGCCTGCTGCCTGAAGCTTAGGGACGACGAGCCTTCGACAAGTGTCGGCTTCGTTCATGGAGGTGCCCGAGGGTGCCCAAGGGTACTGCAATTGGTAGACGCCGAATGGCGCACGCGGACAGCGCGAAGGTGTCCGAGGAGACGGACGAAAAGACGTCGGACTGGAACTGCTCATCCCTGAAGGGGGAATTGGCGGGGTGGACGGGACTCGAACCCGCGACCTCCGACGTGACAGGCCGGCGTTCTAACCAGCTGAACTACCACCCCGCTAGGTGGTTTTGAGGACGTCTCGCGAGAGTCAGCGCGTGTCGAGCGTGGTGGGCGGTAGAGGATTCGAACCTCTGACACCCGGCGTGTAAGACCAGTGCTCTACCGCTGAGCTAACCGCCCGGCAGGACGAAACGTAGAGTGTAGGAAAGGCGCGACGCCCCGTCAAACCCGCTCACCAGCCGCGGACCCGGCGGCGCGGGTGGCGGTCGTCCCACCAGAGGTCGCGGCTGCGCTGCGGCAGCGGGCGCTCGGGTCTCGCGAAGACCTTCACGAGCGCGAGGCCGGCCACGAAGCCGCCGATGTGCGCCCACCAGGCGACGCCGCCTCCGCCCGGCTCGCTGCTGAACTCGACGACTCCGAATAGGAATTGCTGAAGGAACCAGAAGCCGAGAAAGAAAACCGCGGGCACCTGGATGATCTGCGAGAAGAACCCGAGCGGCAGCAGCGTGACGACGCGCGCGTGCGGGTAGAGCAACAGGTAGGCGCCGAGGACGCCCGCGATCGCGCCCGACGCGCCGATCGAGGGGATCCGCGACGCCGGGTCCGACCAGATGTGTCCCCAGGTGGCCGCGTAGCCGCAGCTCAAGTAGAAGACGATGTATTTCAGGTGCCCGCAGCGGTCTTCGACGTTGTCGCCGAAGATCCACAGGAACATCATGTTGCCGAGAAGGTGCATCCAGCCGCCGTGCAGGAACATGCTGAGCAGGACGCGCTCTCGGAGGCCAGCGTCGAAGACCGAAGCGGCGAGGTCGCGGGCTTCGAAGACGCGGTCGGCCCCCGAGAACGCGACCGGGACGACGGCCGCTCGATAGAAGAAGCGTTCGAGGCCAGCGCCCATCCCGAGCTCGAGCATGAAGAAGAACACGTTGATCGCGATCAGCGCGTAATTGACGTACGGTGTCGTGCGCGACGGGACGTCGTCGCGGAGCGGGATCACGGCCCGATGATTCGGACCGCCAGGTCGAAGTCGCGTGCCGACAGCCCGCCCGCGTCGTGGGTCGAGAGTGTCAGCGTGACCTTGCGGTACTCGATCAGGATGTCCGGATGATGGTCGGCTTCGTCGGCGAGGACCGCCACGCGGGTCACGAAGCCGATCGCCTCATTGAAGCTCGGCCATTCGTAGACGCGCCGGATCGACTGAGCGACGCGCTCCCAGCCCGGAACCTCCCCGAGCCGCCGCGCGATCTCCTCTTCCGAAAGCCGGGGAATGCTCATCGCGATCTCCTCTTCAGGAACGACACGTCGTCAGGAGGACGACGGCGGCTTCGCGCCGGGTCGTGGCCGTCGTCGCCGGCGGCGGCGGCGCACTTCGCTGAAGGGCCGTGGCTGTGGCGACTCGGGGGCTTCGCTCCCTGACTCGGGCGCTTGGATGTCGCCGACGTCGAGGCTCCGCCAGTGCGCCGCGAGCTCCTGGCCCTCGACGCCCCCGTGGATCTCGAGCCAGCGAACGGCGTCCTCGAAATAGGGCCGTGTGGCGAGCGCGCGCTTGGCGCGCGGCGCGCTCTCGGGCTCGCGCAAGCGGCGCTGCGCGGCGAGCACCAGCCGAATCCGGTCGAGGTCGCGCCGTGCGAACGGCAGCGAGAGCGGCTGCGCCTCCGCGGGCAGCGGATCCTCTCCGAGCGCCTCCATCTCAGCCGTGATGTCGTCGGCCGGTTCGGCGCGTCCTGTTTCAGCCGGAGCTTCCGCGTCGCCGCGTGGCCGCCGTTGCTGGGGCGCGGGCCGGCGACGCTCCAGACCCAGCGGGACCAGCAACGTTCCGGCGAGGAGAGAGTTGGTGAGCTGATCGGGGCGCGCGCCGGCGTTCCGATAGCCGTCCAGGCGGGCCAGGCTCTCGAGCAATCGGCTGGCGCCGCTGGCGATGTCGGCGTCGGCCTCCGGGAACAGATACGCGAGCAAGCCGGATTCGTGCAGGATCTCGAAGGTGCGGCACGCCGCCCCCTGACGCAGGATCTTGTAGAACTCTTCCATCATCCGCGGCGGCGCGCTCTTCACGATCTCGCCGCGCAGCACGTGCATCGCCTCGGCCGTGTCGCGGTCGATCTGGAAGCCGAGCCGCGCCGCCAGCGCCACCGCGCGCAGCATCCGCACCGGGTCTTCGCGAAAGCGCACCTCGGGATCGCCGATGGCGCGGATCACGCGGTCCTTCAGGTCGTCGAGGCCGTCCACGAAATCGATCACCGAGAACGTCGCGATGTCGTAGAACAGCGCGTTCACCGTGAAATCGCGGCGGAACGCGTCTTGCTCCGGCGTTCCGAAGGTATTGTCGCGGCGGATCAGCGTGTCGCCCGCTTCGGGTTCGGCCTGCGCGCGAAAAGTCGCCACCTCGATCACCTTCGGCCCAAAGCGCACGTGGCACAGCCGAAACCGGCGCCCGATGATGAAGCAGTTGCGGAAGAGCTTCTTGACCTGCTGCGGGTGAGCGCTGGTCGAGATGTCGAAGTCCTTCGGTTTTCGCCCGAGCAACAGGTCTCGCACGCCGCCGCCGACCAGATACGCCGTGTAACCGCTGTTCTTCAGGCGGTACAAGACCTTCAGCGCGTCGGGATCGATGTCCCGCCGGGAGAGCGTATGTTCGGCGCGAGGAAGGACTTTGGGTGTCTTGGGCTGCGCCAAGTGGCGGTGGCTCCCCTGGAAACCCGGATTATAGCCGCTCGATCCGAACTCGGCCGGCGTTCGGCGAAGCGCGGAAGAGCGCCCCCTCCGGGAAGAGGTTGGGGGTCTGAAACGGCGGCAGCGGCCGTAGCGGGTCGCGCCGATAGTGCTCGCCATCGGGGCGCAGCGCGCCGACGAAGAGCAGCTCGCGCCACTTGAGCTCGGGGATCGAGAAGCCGTCGACTTCGACCCTGACGTCGGCGAACGGGTCCTGCTCGCTCACGAAGACCTCGTCTTCATCTTATGAGCCATGTGCTCGAGCAGCCGGATCTCCTTGGGCGTGAGATCGGCGCGTTCGAAGAGATTGCGCCATTCCAGGAAGTAGCCGTCGCCTTTGGTCGCTGACAGCGCGCCCACCGCCACCAGGCCCTCGCGCAGCAAGGATAGGAAGCGCTCCTTTTGCTCGTGCGTGGCGAGGCGCGACTGTGGGATGGGGCGCACGCTCGCCCGGAAGATCTGGTACGCCGCCACCATCACGGCATGCGACAGGTTCAGCGACGGCTGATCGGGATGCGCTGGAATCCGCGCGCGCCGCCCGCACAGCGCCATCTCCCCGCGGGTGAGGCCCGAGCTCTCGGGGCCGAAGACGAGCGAGGCTGCCTGCGTCTGGGAGATCTGAGCGACCTGCGCGGCCGCCAGCTCGACGTCGTCGATCGCCGCTTCCCGGTCGGACTTGCCGGTGAAGGCAACGGCCAGGGCCGCCTCACCGAGTGCTTGCTCGAGACGTTCGAAGACACGCGCGCTTTCGAGCAGGTCTTGAGCGCCCCACGCGGTCCGCCAACACTCGACGGTGCGCCAGTCGCCGGGATTGACGAGATCCAAGCCGAGAAGCCCGGTGTTGCGGACGACGCGCGCAACCGCGCCGATGTTGGCAGCGGTTTCGGGCCGAACCAGGACGACGCGGACCCGGAGCCGTGTCAATCGACCGGCGCGCGCCTCCCCGCCAGCTCGTCCTCAGGCCAGCTCGGCTGGAACTGGCGCGTCTTGGGATGGCGGCGGCAGTACGCGACGACGTGCTCGCGAATCCGCGCCTTGTCGGCATCGGCGATTTCCACGAACTGCAGCCCGATGCCCGCCGGCAGCAGCTTGTTCGCGAGTGGTTTGCCCTTCGGGTGACACCAGGCCACGCGGCAGCGCGCCTGGATCGGCAGCTCGTTCCCGGGAACGGCGAAGTGGATCTCCGCCTTCTCGTCGATCGGCATGGCCTCCTTGCGCTCGATGAAGACGCCAAGCAGGGCGACATCGAGCACGAAGACCTCTTCTTTCCGCCCGCGCCAGGCAAGCGTCGCCTTGCGGATCATGGGGATGCGCAGTTGACTGAGTGCCGGCTCCTTGGGTACGCGCGCATCGCGGCCTTTCGCAGTCGTCATGGATAGATGCTACGGCAGGCGCGGGTGCAGCGCACGTGGTCCCGTTCACCGGGCGCCGCCGCCTCGTGGCAGACTCGCCAGAATTGGGTCAGCACGTTCGCAACCTGTTCGAGTGCCTGGGTCTCGCCGAGGAAGGCCGGACGTTGTCGTTGCTTTGTGGCGAGTTCCCCGACTCGCCACTGCGATAGGGACAACGTTTGAAGACCCGGCCGAACGAGAAGCGCGGAGCGATCGCCTTCCTGCTGCTCTACCTGGCGCTCCGGGGCGCGTTGCTGTTCGAGCCGGGCTACGCCGACGACCTGGCCGCCTACCGGCGCTGGGCGATGGGCGCGGTCCGCGAGGGTCTTTCCGGGATCTACCGCGCCACGGACATCGACTATCCCCCGCTGTACGCCTACGTGCTCGAGCCGCTCGGTCACGCGTACGCGTGGTTGTCGCCGGGCGCCGGAACCCGCAAAGGTGGCGATCTCGCGATCTGGACCGCTCTCGTGAAACTGCCGCCGCTGGCCTTCGACCTGGCGACGGCCCTGCTGCTCTTCGGCATTGGGAGACGCATCGATTCGCGGGAAGGATCGCGCTGGCGGCTGCTGCTGCCAGGCGCGTATCTAGCCAACCCCGCCGTCGTCTTCGACGGCGGCTACTGGGGTCATCCCGACTCGATCCTCGGCTTCTTCGTCCTTGGAGCGTTCGTCGCGGTCGCCCTGGGTCGCGCCGCGACGGCCTTCGCGTTGCTCACGTTGGGCGCGCTCACCAAGCCGTTGGCCGCGCCCTTGTTCCCGCTGCTGATCGCGTTCGCCTGGCGTCGCGGCGGACTGCGCGCGCTCGCGCTTGGCGGCCTGGCGAGCGCCGCCGTGAGCGCCCTCGTGTTCGCACCGTTCGTGTGGAGCGGTGACGCGGCCTTCGTGTTCGCGCGCGTACGCGGCGACCTCGACCGCATGCCCTTCACCGCGGTCAACGCCCATAACCTCTGGGGGCTTCTGGCTCCATGGCAGCCAGCCGAGGAAGCGGTCGCGCTCTTCCTGACGCCGACGTGGATTGGGCTTGGTCTGTTCGGGATTGCCTACGCCGCGACGCTCGCGGGGGCGCTGCGAAACCGAGCCGACGGCATGGCCCCGTCGGAGGCGGCGCTCGCGGCCGGTTTCGTGACGGCGTCGTTCTTCATCCTCGCGACGCACATGCACGAGAACCACTTGTTCCTGGCGCTGCCGCTCTTGGCCGCGGCGCTGCCTCTGGGACGACCCTGGCCGGCCGTCTTCGCGGCGCTGAGCGTCGCGGTGCTGCTCAACCTCGTGCTGCACGACCCGCTGATCCCCGGGCGGGCGCCCTTCACCTGGGGCGGGCCAACCGACTGGGCGCGGCCTTCGCACGGCCGGTCCTTCTTCTTGATCGAGTGGCTCTCCGTTCAAGCCGCCACGGTCTTCACGCTCGTCGCCTACGCCGGCTTCGCCTGGGCCCTGTGGACGCGGGTTTCCGCGGAAGGGAAAGCCGAGAGACAATAGGCTCTGTGATGATGCTGCGGCGGCTGCGCCTTCCCGTTCTCGCCCTGGTGTCGGCCGCTGTGGCGTGCAGCGGAGGTGTCACGAGCCCGGTCTCCGCCCAGACGGCCACCAGCTATCCGATTTCGGTCGTCGTCTTCTATGACGAGAACGGCAACGGCGTTCTGGACCCGAACGAGGGCGTCCGGCTTCCGGGGGTGACGCTGCGGGCGGGCGCCGGTCCGGCCGCGAGCACGGTGGCCGGCGGCACGGCGACGCTAATGGCGCCGGCGGGGGCGCAAGGCCTCACGGTCGCGACCGATTCGCTGCCGACCTACTTTCAACCGGGCGCGGCCGTGACGGTCAACGTGCCGCAGCAGTCGCAGGCGGTCGTGCCGGTGACGCTCGGCATCGGCGCGAGCAACCGGCCGAACACCTACATGGCCTTCGGCGACAGCATCACAGTCGGCGAGGGATCGAGGAGCGGCGAGGGCTACCGCGGCCGCCTGCAAGGACTGTTGCAGGGCTACTTCGGTCGAGCCGAAATCTCGGACGAGGGCGTTTCGGCGACCCGTTCGCAAGCGGGCGCCGAACGCATCGGCAACAGCCTGAGACGCCAGCATCCCGCGTTCACGCTGATCCACTATGGGACCAACGACTGGAACGAGGCCGCGTGTCGCTCGCAATTCCCCTGCTTCACGATCGACAGCCTGCGCACGATGCTGCGCGAGGCACGCGCGCAGGGCAGCATGCCGATCCTGGCGACGATCATCCCGACCAACACCAACTACAGCCCCTTCGTTCCCCAGGTCCGCAACGACTGGCTGGAGCTGATGAACGCCGCCATCCGCGAGATGGCGAAACAGGAGAACTGCGTGGTGGCCGACATGTGGTACGCGTTCTTCCAGACGAAAGAGATCGGCGATCTCTTCTTCGACCACGTGCACCCGAACGAGGCGGGCTACAAGATCATGGCCGACACCTTCTTCGCCGCGCTCAGCCGCGCCCGCGGCGCGGCAACCGCCGCCGATGCCCAGCGGCCGATCTTCGTCCCAGAGCTGGCTTTCATGCGGCCCGAGGCGATTGCCAGGGCGCGTCACTGGCCGCTCGAGGTCCCGCGCGACCCCGTGGATTCGCCGGGCCGGCCCCGATAGCGATATGCTGCGCCTCTAACTCTCGGGGCGCCACGCGATCTTGAAACGAGCACGAGCCGCGGCCGCCGGCGTCTTCGGGTTGCTCGTCGCGGGCTCGCTCGCCGCGCAGGCGCGTCTGCAACAGGACGCGCTCGACAACCTGCAATCGCGCTCCAACGTGGTTCAGGGCGTCGGCGCGCGTGCGTTCGGAATGGGCGGCGCGTTCATCGCTCGCCCCGACGACGCCACGGCGGCCTCCTGGAACCCCGCCGGCCTCTCCTATCTTCGGCTGCCCGAGTTCTCCGCGGTGGGCACGCAAACGTCGCTGGAGATCCGCCAGGTGCTGGAAGGTGATTTCCTGACCCGCAACGACGAG
>CAZVOI010000062.1:0-2816 GCA_964628275.1 uncultured Acidobacteriota bacterium
GGGAAAGCCGCCGAAGCGGAGCAGCGCTGCCACGGCAGTTGGATGACCTCCCACTTCGGTCAGGGAGAGCGGGTGGAGCCGGTATGGATGATAGCGGCCGTGCAACGAGTCACCGCCGCGTCGGTAGACGTCGAGCCGTGCCGAGCCCGTGACAAGGAACGATTGGCCCGGCTCCCGCGTGTCGTAAAGGCCTTTCACGAGGCCCCTCCATCGCGCGTACTTGTGGATCTCGTCCAGAATCACCCGTGGCTGCCCGGGCGGAATTTCGCCGCGCCGGATGCCCGGGCGCGCGCGTACGTCGTCCCAGCTCAGGTAGGCGGGATGCCGCAGGTCAGTCGCGCCGGCAAGCTGGAGCGCGAGCGTGGTCTTGCCCACCTGACGCGGGCCGCTGATGAAGACCATCTTCTCGGACAGGTCCGCATCGATGGAGTCGAAGAGGTAGCGCTGCGAGATCCGGGACACGTGTAAACTTCATGATATCAAACTTTACTCATGAGTGAACTTGGATGCGTGGTGAGCGTCGTGAGCCGGCGAAAGGAGGCTCGCCACGCGGTAAAATCAGTTTCGTGCAACCCGAGAGACCCGGTTCCCATGGCTGAGTACCGCTTCGACGAGATCGAGCCCCGCTGGCAGGCGCGCTGGCGGGATGAAGGCGTCTTCGAAGTCACCGAGGATCCCAAGAAGCCCAAGTTCTACTGTCTCGAGATGCTGCCGTATCCCTCGGGCGACATCCACGTGGGCCACGTCCGCAACTACTGCATCACCGACGTGGTGGCGCGCGCCAAGCGGATGCAGGGCTTCAACGTGATGCACCCGATCGGCTGGGATGCTCTCGGTCTGCCGGCGGAGAACGCTGCGATCAAGAAGGGCGTGCATCCCGAGAAATGGACGCGCGACAACATCGCCGGCATGAAGCGCCAGCTCCAGCGGCTCGGCTTCAGCTATCCCTGGAGCCGCGAGATCGCCTCGTGCGATCCCGAGTACTACCGCTGGAACCAGTGGTTCTTCCTGCGGATGCTCGAGAAAGGGATCGCCTATCGCCAGAAGGCGCCCGTCAACTGGTGCCCGTCCTGCCAGACCGTTCTGGCCAACGAGCAGGCCGAGGGCGGCGAATGCTGGCGCTGCCACAGCAAGGTCGAGCAGCGCGACATGGAGCAGTGGTTCCTGCGCATCACCGCCTACCAGGATGCCCTGATCGACGACATGGCGCAGCTCCCGACCTGGCCCGACCGCGTACTCGTCCAGCAACGCAACTGGGTCGGCCGTTCACCCGGAGCGCAGGTGGACTTCGCGGTCGAGGGCGGCGAGCCGATCCGCGTCTTCACCACGCGCGTGGACACCATCTACGGCGCGACCTTCATGGTGCTGGCGCCCGAGCATGCGCTCGTGGACGCGCTGATCGCGGGTTCACCCGAGGAAGGCAAAGCGCGCGAGGTCGTGGCACGGCTGCGTTCGCAGGACCGACGGGCGCGGCTCGAGGGCGCGCTCGAGAAGGAGGGCGTCTTCACCGGCCGCTACGCGGTGAACCCGTTCACACGAGAGAAGGTCCCGATCTGGATCGGAAACTTCGTGCTGATGGGCTACGGCACCGGCGCGATCATGGCGGTGCCCGGGCACGACCAGCGCGACTTCGAGTTCGCGCGCAAGTACGGCCTGCCGGTGCGCGTGGTGATCCAGCCCGAGGGACAGACGCTCGACGGCATGACCCTGGCCGCCGCGTATGACGGGCCCGGCCGGGTCGCGAACAGCGGGCCCTTCGACGGCCTCGAGGCGAAGGCGGCGATCGCCAAGATGACGGCTCACGCCGAGGCGCAGGGCTTCGGCAAGGGCACCGTCACGTATCGGCTCAAGGATTGGCTGATAAGCCGGCAGCGCTACTGGGGCACTCCGATCCCGGTCGTCTACTGCGCGACTTGCGGCATGCAGCCGGTCGCCGAAAAGGACCTGCCAATCGTGCTGCCGGCCGACGCGCCGTTCACCGGCGAAGGCGGGAACCCGCTCGAGAAGGTCCCGGCGTTCGTGAACGCGACCTGCCCGAAGTGCGGCGGCGCGGCGCGGCGCGAGACCGACACGATGGACACGTTCGTGGACTCGTCCTGGTACTTCTATCGCTACATCTCGCCGAAGCATGACGCTGCTCCCTTCGAGCCGGAGAAGATCCGCTACTGGTTCCCGATCGACCTCTACGTGGGCGGCATCGAGCACGCGATCCTGCACCTGGTCTACTCGCGCTTCTGGACCAAGGTGATGCGCGATCTGGGTCTCGTCACTTTGGACGAGCCGGTGGTGCGGCTCTTTCCACAAGGCATGGTCCACAAGGACGGCGAGGTGATGTCCAAATCGAAGGGCAACACCGTCGCGCCCGACGACGTGATCGCCCAGTACGGCGCCGACACTCTCCGGCTCTACGTGCTCGCCGAAGCGCCGCCCGAGATGGGCCTCGAATGGAGCGAAGCGCGCATCGAGGGCCCGTTCCGGCTGATCCAGCGCGTGTGGCGCGCGATCGACCGGCAGGCGGAGGCGCTGGCGGGCGACGAGGGCGCGTCACCCGCGGCCGCAAGCTCGGCCGCCGCCAAGGAGCTGCGGCGCAAGGTCCATCAGACGATCCGGAAGGTCACGCATGACGTCGAGCGGATTCGCTTGAACACGGCGGTGGCGGCGTTCCACGAGCTCGTGAACGACGTGTATCGGCTGGAAGCCGAGCTCGCCAAGGACGCGGGCGGACGGGCGGTGCTGCGCGAAGCGTTCGAAGCCCTGGTACGCCTGATGAACCCATTCACGCCTCACGTGTGCGAGGCGCTCTGGGAGAGACTGGG
>CAZVOI010000063.1:0-1636 GCA_964628275.1 uncultured Acidobacteriota bacterium
TACTGCGCGTACGCGCGCTCGAAGCGGACTCCGCGCGCGGCCAGGGCGTCGATGTTCGGGCTCTTGACGCTTGCCCCATAGGCGCCCAGGTCCACGTTGAGATCGTCGGAGATGATGAACAGGACGTTCAGCTTGCTCGGCGTCGGGACGGGCTCTGCGCGTGCACGAGCCAACGTCGGAGGCAGCCAAAGGATGGCGGCAACTGCGCCGAGAACAAGTGGTTTCATGCCGGATTCTCCCCGAGTGATGGCGCCGCAGTCTATAGCGTCCGAGTAGAGAACCCATTCTTGCCACGCGCCCGCTAGCCGGCGGGGCTCGCGACGCGGCTCGCTACGCCCGGGCCGCCAGGTAGCGGCGGATCGCCTCGGCCTGGCTCGCGCCGTCGAGCCCCGCCTCAGCCAGCACCATCGCGCCCGTGCCGCTGCCGAGGAAATGGCCCTTCGCGAACGGGTGCAGCGTGTGCTCGCGTCCCAGGTCGGAGCGAATCCAGCGGTACATCGTCGACAGCGTGAAGCCCGTGATGCCCATCGCCGCGCGCGCCTGCGCCTCCGGGAGGATGCGCTGCTGCTCCTGCAGTGGCAGCGCGTCGAAGAGCTCGGCGCTCGCCACGTAGTACGCGCGGACGTCGATACCACAGCCCTCGAGAATCGGCAGAGCCTGCTCGACGAAGGCGTAGGTCACGGCGCTCTCCTGCAGCACCACCGTCACGTCGCCCTTGCCGCGGGGCGCGCGCAGCAGGTAGACGCCGTCGGCGGCCGCCTCGACCGGCGCCAGGCCCAGCGCGGCACGGTCGACGACGGTCTCGTTCGGCCGCGTGACGAAGGGGGCGATGAGCGCCGGCCGCCGTCGCAGCGCCGCGGCCACGAGCGTCCAGATCTCGGCCGGGTCCCAGGGGGTGAGCGTCACCACCGTCCCGCGCGGGAAGTTCTCCTGCAGCAGCTGCAGGGGCTGCGGGTCGGCGTGGGTCGGCCCGTCCTCGCCCGTCTTGAGCCCGGCATGAGCGCACACCAGCACGAACGGGGAGAAGGGCCCGTTCTTGGCCTTCGCCTGGGCGCCGATCGCGTGCAGCCGCGCGGCGATGTGGCCAAGCGGCGCCAGGAAGGCCCCGTAGGACGAGCCGACGCCGATGTGGCGCCCGAAGCTCGAGATCCCCGAGAGGATGCCGGCCATGGCGTCCTCGCAGATCCCGCCGATCGAAAGCGTGCGCGCGGCCGGGTTGCCCGACGCGTTCCAGTAGCCTTCGCCGAAGCCCGCCGCGATGCTGTTGACCGAGGTCGACCCGAGCAGGTCCGCGGCGGCCACCAGCAGCGCCCCACCCGAAGCCTTGTTGAGGTGCTGGAGCGCGCGCCCGAGCTCGCCGCGCAGTGTGGTGAGCGTGCCGGGCTTGAGCGCGAGCTCGGGCGGGGTTGTCGTTGCCTCGGCCGCGAGCTCGTACACGGCTTGCACGCGCGGCGCTCGCTCGCGGGGCGTTCGGCCGCGGGCGTCGAGCCGCTGCCGCGCGGCCTCGAGCCGCGCCGCCATGGCCTCGGCGGTCGCCCGGTCGTCCTCGATCGCCTTGCGCACCAGCAGCAGCGCGTCGTAGAAGCACTCCTCCATCACCGCGGCGCCGTCCTTGCCCATCTCGCAGCGGTGGCCC
>CAZVOI010000064.1:0-8286 GCA_964628275.1 uncultured Acidobacteriota bacterium
TTCTACACGCGCCCGAAGTCGATCGACGACATCGTGGACTTCACCGTGGCCCGAGTCCTGGAGCGGATGGGGCTCGCCCACGGGCTCTTGCCTGAGTGGAAGGGCACTGGCCAGCACGAAGACTGAACCCGAGCGACAGCGCCTGCTGCGCGGGCTCGGCCAGCCGCCGGAGCGCGCCGCTCGCTTCCTGCTCGGAAAGATCCTGGAGCGGCGGCTCGGTCGGCGAACCTTGCGTGCGCGCATCGTCGAGACGGAGGCCTATCTGGCCGAGGGCGATCCCGCGGCGCACGTCTTTCGCGGGCGGACCGCGCGCAACGCGCCGCTCTTCGGTCGACCCGGAACGCTGTACGTCTACTTCGTCTACGGAATGCACCACTGCCTGAACCTGGCCGTGGATCGGGAGGGACGGGCCGGCTGCGTGCTGATTCGAGCGGCCGAACTCCCGGGTCCAGACGGCGATGCCGACACGAGCAGTGCCAGCGGCCCGGGTCGGCTGACACACTGCCTCGAGATCGGCACGAGCCTTTCGGGCCACCATCTCTTCGAGCCTGACGCGAGGTTGACGCTCAGCGACGGCCCGCGGCCGTGGCGCATCGGTGTCTCGACGCGGGTGGGAATCCGCCACGGCGGAGAGCGCTTGCTGCGCTTC
Source organism: uncultured Acidobacteriota bacterium (assembly GCA_964628275.1). Classification (GTDB taxonomy): domain Bacteria; phylum Acidobacteriota; class Vicinamibacteria; order Fen-336; family Fen-336; genus CAZVOI01. The sequence continues at coordinate 650 of CAZVOI010000064.1, forward strand.
TTCGATGCGCGAAGCGAAGCCGTCTCGGGGCCGCGTCGGAAGCGCGCGCGGCGCTCGGAGTAAAATCCGACTCATGAAGACCGACAGTTTCGGCGCCCGTTCCACGTTCGAGACGGGCAGCGGCCCGGCGGCGCTGTATCGGCTGGCCGCGCTCGAGAAGTCCGGGCTCGCTGCGAACCTGGGGCGGCTGCCGTTTTCGCTCCGAGTGCTGCTCGAGGCGGTGCTGCGCAACGTCGATGGCGAGCTCGTCACCGAAGACGACGTGAAGCGGCTCGCGAGCTGGACCGCCAAGACGACGCTCGACGTCGAGCTGCCCTACATGCCGGCGCGCGTGATCCTGCAGGACTTCACCGGGGTGCCGGCGGTGGTGGACCTCGCCGCGATGCGCTCGGCGGTCCAGAAGCTGGGCGCCGACCCGCGCAAGATCAACCCCTTGGTGCCGGTCGACCTCGTGGTCGACCACTCGGTGCAGGTGGACGTGTTCGGTTCAGCGGACGCGCTCCAGAAGAACGCCGACCTCGAGTTCTCGAGGAACCGCGAACGCTACGAGTTCCTGCGCTGGGGACAGAAGGCGTTCCAGAACTTCCGCGTGGTTCCGCCGGCGACGGGCATCGTTCACCAGGTCAACCTCGAGTACCTGGCCAAGGGCGTGCTCACCAAGCGGGACGGCGGCGAGAGCGTCGCCTTCCCCGACACGCTGGTCGGCACCGATTCGCACACCACGATGGTGAACGGGCTCGGCGTTCTGGGCTGGGGGGTCGGCGGCATCGAAGCGGAGGCCGTCATGCTCGGCCAGCCGCTCTACATGGTCACGCCGCAGGTGATCGGCTTCCGGCTCACCGGCGGCTTGAAGGAAGGCGTGACCGCCACCGACCTGGTGTTGACCGTGACCCAGATGCTGCGTAAGAAGGGCGTGGTAGAGAAGTTCGTGGAATTCTTCGGGCCCGGCCTCGCGCAGATGAGCCTGGCCGACCGCGCCACCATCGCCAACATGGCGCCCGAGTACGGCGCGACCTGCGGCTTCTTCCCGGTCGACCAGGAGACGCTCGGATATCTGCGCCGAACCGGGCGCAGCGCCGCCGAGGTCGAGCTGGTCGAGCGCTACTGCAAGGAGCAGGGGCTGTTCCGCAGCGAGGCGACCCCCGATCCGGAGTTCACCGACACGCTCGCGCTCGACCTGGCCACGGTCGAGCCGAGCCTGGCGGGGCCGAAACGGCCGCACGATCGGGTGGCGCTGGCACAGATGAAGGACGCTTTCCGGAAAGCGCTGTCGGCGCCGGTCAAGGAACGCGGCTTTGGCTTGGCCGACGCCGACCTGGGGCGCTCGGCCACAGCGGAGTTTCGCGGCACGAACGAGCTCCGCCACGGGGCCGTGGTGATCGCCGCGATCACCAGCTGCACCAACACCTCGAACCCGTCGGTGATGCTGGGCGCGGGGCTGGTCGCGCGAAAGGCCCACGCTCGCGGCCTGAAGGTCCCTGGCTACGTCAAGACCAGCCTGGCGCCGGGATCCAAGGTGGTGACCGAGTACCTGAAGGCTTCGGGGCTGACCGGCGATCTCGAAGCGCTCGGCTTCCACAACGTCGGCTACGGCTGCACCACCTGCATCGGCAACAGCGGCCCGCTGCCCGAGCCCGTCAGTCTGGCGGTGAACGGCGGCAAACTAGTCGCCTCGGCGGTGCTCTCGGGCAACCGGAACTTCGAAGGCCGCGTGAACCCGGACGTGAAGGCCAATTACCTGGCCTCGCCGCCGCTGGTGGTCGCGTTCGCGCTGGCCGGCACCACCGACATCGATCTGACTCGGGAGCCGATCGGCAAGGACAAGGACGGGAAGCCGGTGATGCTGAGCGAGCTGTGGCCGACGCAGAAAGAGGTGGCGGATCTGGAGGGGCGCATCACCGGCGAGATGTTCTCGAGGACCTATGCCAACGTGTTCGACGGGAACCCGACCTGGAACGCCGTCAGCGTTCCCGAAGGCGACCTGTTCGCGTTCCAGGACGCGTCGACGTACATCCAGGACCCGCCGTTTTTCCAGGGCTTGACGCTCGAGCCCACGCCGCTGCGCGACATCGAATCGGCGAACGTGCTGGCGGTGCTGGGCGACTCCGTGACGACCGACCACATTTCGCCGGCGGGCGACATCGCGCTCAAGAGCCCCGCCGGCCGGTTCCTGCAGTCCAAGGAGATCGGAAAGGTCGATTTCAACTCCTACGGCTCGCGCCGCGGCAACGACCGTGTGATGGTGCGCGGGACGTTCGCGAACATCCGGTTGAAGAACGCGATGGTTCCCGGCGTCGAGGGCGGTGTCACGATTCACGTGCCGAGCGGCGAGCGGCTGGACATCTACGACGCGGCGGAGCGCTACAAGGCGACCGCCACCCCGCTGATCGTGATCGCCGGCAAGGAGTACGGCAGCGGCAGCTCGCGCGACTGGGCCGCCAAGGGCACGCTGCTGCTCGGCGTTCGCGCGGTGATCGCCGAGAGCTACGAGCGCATCCACCGGAGCAACCTGGTCGGGATGGGCGTGCTGCCGCTCCAGTTCAAGCCCGGCCAAAGCGCCGACTCGCTGGGCCTGACCGGCATGGAGACGCTCAGCATCCGCGGGCTCACCGGCGAGCTGCGGCCGCGCCAGGATGTCATCGTGGAGGTCGCCACGACGGACGGCGCCAAGAGCACGTTCACCGTCGCGGCGCGACTCGACACGCCGGTGGACATCAACTACTACAAGAACGGCGGGATTCTGCAGACCGTCCTCCGCAAGATGCTGAAGGCTTAGCGCGTGGCTTCACTGACGTTCCTCGGCGCAGCCGGTAGCGTGACAGGCTCGCAGTACCTGGTGGAAGCGAACGGCAAGCTGTTGATGGTGGACTGCGGCATGTTCCAGGGCGAGAAACAGCTGCGGCTGCGCAACTGGGCCGAGCCCAGCTTCGACCCCGGCTCGGTCGACGCGCTCATCCTGACCCACACCCACCTCGACCACATCGGACGCGTGCCGCGCCTCGTCAAGCAGGGGTTCACCGGGAAGATCTACTGCACCCCGGCGACCCGCGAGCTGGCCGAGGTGCTGCTGGCCGATGCCGCGCACCTTCAACAGGAAGACGCCGAGTATCTGAACCGGAAGGGACTGACCAAACACCAGCCCGCAGTGCCGCTCTTCGACGACGAGGACGTCAAGGCCGCGCTGAAGCTCTTCGAGCCCGTGCCGCTCGGCGAGCCGCGCCGGACCAAAGGCGGTTTCGAGTTCACGTTCCGGGACGCCGGACACCTGCTCGGGGCGGCTTCGGCGCTGGTGCGCGTCCCGAGCGAACCGGTGCGGACGATCCTGTTCAGCGGCGACGTGGGTCGCTACGATGCCGTGCTCACCAAGGATCCCGATCCAGCCTGTGAGGCCGACGAAATCGTCGTCGAGAGCACCTACGGCAATCGCGCGCATCCGCTGGTCTCGGTGAAGGAGCAGCTCGAAGGAATCCTGGCGCGCACGTTCGCGCGCGGCGGAGTGCTCCTGATCCCCGCCTTCGCCGTCGGGCGGGCGCAGCAGATGATCTTCTTGATGGACGAGATGGTCTCCGAAGGCCGGATGCGGCCCTTCCCGATCCACCTCGATAGCCCAATGGCGATCGATGCGACGCGGATCTACGCCAAGTTCCCGGACGCTCACCGAGTCAGCCTGAACGGCATCGGCGGCCGCAGCCTGCTCTACAACAAGTGGGTCACGCTGCACCGGACGCGGGCCGAATCGGAGGAGCTGAACAAGCTGCGTGGTCCCGCCGTGATCATTTCCTCGTCGGGCATGCTCGCCGGCGGCCGGATCCTTCATCACTGTCGGGTTCGCTTGCCCAAGCCCGAGAACACGCTGCTGCTCACCGGCTTCCAGGCGGTGGGAACGCTGGGACGCGCGCTCCAGGATGGAGCACGCGTCGTGCGCATTCACAAGGGCTCGGTTTCGGTGCTGGCCGAGATCGCCGAGCTCAGAGGCATGTCGGGACACGCCGACGCAGGCGAGTTGTTGCGCTGGCTTTCGGCGGTCACGTCCCCGCGACGCGTCCACATGACCCACGGCGAGCCCGAAGCCGCCGAGGCGCTGGCCGCGCGCATCGCCAAGGAACGTGGTTTCGTGACCCACGTGGCGCAGCTGGGCGAAACCGTGACGCTTTTGTGAAGTGACTTAGAATCGAGGCTTCATTTCGGAGGAAGTCCTTGGCGCTCAAAGATCGGATCCAATTGCTCGCCACACCGCAGGAAGTCGACGCGTTTCTCGCCGAGAACCCGAGGGCAGCGCTGTTCAAGATCGGGATGTGCCACAAGACTCAAGAGATGTTCCAGAACGTCGAGGCCCAGCTCGGCCCGCGCGAGGACTTGCCGCTCGGCATGATCCGGGTGATCGAGTCGCGACAGGCGAGCAATCACGTCGCGGAGCGGACCGGAATCATTCACGAGTCGCCCCAGCTGATCCTGTTCAAGGACAGCAAGCCCGTGTTCGACCGCGACAACTGGGACATCACGGCCGAGGACATAGCCGACGCGCTGCACGAACACTTCCCGGCGCCAGCGCTCGCGAACTAGTAGCCGCCTGACGCCGACTCGAATCTCGGGAGCGCTACTGCGCGGGGAGAAACAGCCGCGTCTCGACGCCGTTCTGAAGCGGCGCGAAGCGGACGAAGCCGCCCATCTCGCGCACCAGCCGCCAGGCGTCGCCCAGCGGACCCGAATCGGCACCACTCAGGACCCGCTGCTGGTCGGATGCGCTGAGCGAAGGTCCGTGCGCGAGCGCGACCATCAGGAACTCGCGCTTGACCTCCTCGCCGCTCTTTCCCCGCAGCAGCACGGGCTTTCGCTCGCAGCGCAGCGTGGCCGAGGCACCCGACGGGGCCGTTGACGACACCCCGAGGATCAACGCTTGCACCGCCTTCTTCATCGGATCGATCGGGCAGCGCGGCATCGCAAGGCCCGCCGGGATATTCAGATCGACCTTGAAGCCCCGCGCGTCGACTGCGGCCCGGGTCGACTGCAGGGCTTCGCGCATCGCGCCCTCGAGCGTAGGCGTCGCGGGCGGGTGTAACGCCTCTGGCGACTTGATGCCCCCGGGCGGCTTGGAGGCCGTAATGGTGTGGGTTCGCGATGCGGCCGGCGGCATCGAGCGCGGGTTGGTGCCGGGAGCGTCAGGAACGGCTTTGGCCGTCTGCTGGCCGAACTCCTGCACGATCTTGCGCAACCGCAGCGCTTCTTTGTAAATCGCGTCTGCGGCGGCTTGTCGCTTCTCGCGCTGGTCCTCCCGGAAGACACGTAACAATTCGGCGCTGGAAAGAATCGCGCCGAGGCCCAGCGTCATCTGTTTGGCGATCGTGGAGAGCGCCTCTGCCATTTCGACGTTCGACTTGATCGAACGCGCCAGCAACTCTTCCGCGACGAGACCGCCGTCGGGCGACGCTGCCGCGGAAGCCGGGCCCACGGAAGCGTCGGGCATCTGGGTCAGCACGACCTTGGCTGGCGAGGGCGGAGCGGGCGCCGGACCGCCCTCGACGGCCTGTGGCCTGGCGGAGGCCGCCTGTTTCATCAGGCTCTCGAACGCTCCCGCGACGAGCTCGGGAACCGCCGCAGGGTCGAGGCCCTTTTCCTTGAGGTTGTACTTCACAGCGATCGCCTGCAGCATCTGCTGCACGATCGTAGTGAAGGTGTCCATCACGCCCTGTCCCTTGAATGCCACCGCCGGGATCGCCGATCGACCCCACGGGTTCAGGGACTTGGTCATCTCGGCTTCGCTCTGCAGGTCGGCCATGTCCCGCTTGTTCCATTGCAGGACCAGCGGCACCTTCTCGGGCACCAAGCGGTTGGCGAGCAGGTTCACCTTCATGTTCTCGAAGGCGGCCAGGTTGTCCTTCACCATCGACTTACGCGAATCGGCGACGAACACCACCGCGTCGGCGCCCGCCAGCACGACGCGGCGCGTCGCGTTGTACTGCACCTGGCCCGGAACTGTGTAGAGCTGTACCTGGAAGTCGTAGCCCGACACGGTGCCGAGGCTGAACGGCAGGAGATCAAAAAAGAGCGTTCGATCCTGGGCGGTGTTCAGCGACACCAGCCGGTTGTTGCCAGCTGGATCGGTGAGCACGTGGACCTGCTCGAGGTTGGTGGTCTTGCCCGACTGAGCGGGACCGTAGTAGACCACCTTGGCCTTGATGGTCCGTTCGCTGAAATTGAACTGGACCATGGAGATAGCTGCCTGACGGTGGACTATATCCCTTTTTCTGGGGTCAAACGCGCGGGCCGGCTCGTGGGGCGGATTTGAGAAGGGACGGGCGGGGGGCTACAATACGCGTTTTCGTGCGCGGGCCAGGACTGGACGGGCCCCACGACTCACGAGGAGCAAGACCAAGAATGGCTCAGCGATGCGACGTTTGCGGCAAGGGGCCCCTGTTCGGCAGCCGCATCAGCCACGCCCACAACGTAACCAAGCGGCGCTTCAACCCGAATCTCCAACGAGTTCGCACCCTGATCAAGGGCGTTCAGAAGCGGCTGCGGGTGTGCACCCGCTGTCTTCGTTCCGGCAAGGTTCAAAAGCCTTCGCCCCAGAAGAAATCCGCCGCCTAGAACTCAGAACGCCGCGATCACGTCGATTTCGATCTGGGCGTTCATGGGTAGAGCCGCCGCCTGGATGGTGGTGCGCGCCGGGGGATCCTTCGGAAAGTAGCGAGCGTACACCTCGTTCATTTTCGGAAAATCCGCGAAGTTGGCGAGATACACGGTCGCCTTGACGACGTTCTCCGCGCCCATCTTGGCTTCCTTCAGCACCGCCACCAGGTTCTTGAGCACTTGGTCGGTCTGGACCTCTATGTCGCCGCTCACGAGCTGGCCCGTGGCGGGGTCGATCGGCGTCTGCCCGGACAGGAAGAGCAGGCCGCCAGCGATGACGCCCTGTGAATAGGGCCCTATGGGCTTCGGGGCGCTGGATGTCTGGACGTGTTTCTTCGGCACGATCAGGCTCCTCTCAAAGTGGGACGGATCGGTTTCAGCCTAACGGTGATGCAGCTCAGCGTGCAACGGCTTGCCGCTCGACGTCGATGACGCCGGTCACGGCGCGAATCGACTTCACGGCCTTCTCGAAGTGCCGCAGATCGTTGACGCGGAGCGTCATCTCGATGGATGCAGTTCTGTCATCGAAAGCGCGAGCCTCGGCGTTGCGGATGTCGGCTTTCTGGTCGGCGACCGCGCGCGTGATCGCCGCGAGCAGGCCAGGGCGATCCGCGACGCGCACGGAAACGCCTACCTCGTAGGCGGCCGCCGCGCCGCGCTGCCACTCGACAGCGATGCGACGCTCGGGATCGTAGACGCCCTTGACGACATTCGGACAGTTCTCAGAGTGGACGGACACGCCCTTGCCACGGGTGATGTAGCCGACGATCTTTTCTCCCCGAATCGGGTTGCAGCAGCGCGCGCGAAACACCATCAGATCGTCCACGCCGCGCACGACGATGCGGTCGGTTGTGGCGCCGGCCTTGAGCACGCGCTTGAAGGCGGACAGGACCGGGTGCTCCGGCGCCTTCTCCTTGAGCTCGCCCTGAGGAACCAGCTTGTCGAGCACCTGCTTGGGGGCCAGCTTCCCGTACCCCAGCTGCGCGTAGAGCTCGTCGTCCTGGAAC
>CAZVOI010000065.1:0-4032 GCA_964628275.1 uncultured Acidobacteriota bacterium
TCGACGTGCACACGCGCGAGCTGCTCGACCTCCGCGTCCACGACGGCTGGGACGTCGACTCGGTGTGGACCATCCGCATCTTCAACGAGGTCTGCGCACGCGAGAAGCGCACGAGCGCTTGGCGTAGCCCTGCAGATGCTTCGACTGGCGCTCGAGGTCAGAGGGTCCGAAGCAGCCGCCGACACCGCCGACGCGCACGACATCACGGCCTTCGCCGAGATCCATCGTTCGGCCGTTCCGCAGGTAGAAGAGCCCGGGCAGGACTTCGGGGTCTTGCTGGGCGTCGAGCCAGACGAAGTCCTCGTGGTTGCCCTTGATGAAGACCGTCTTCCGGGGTGCCTCACGTCGCTCGGCGAGCCACGCGGGGAAGTCGCCGGCGCCGTCGTGCTTCTTGGTGGCCTTGTCGATGCGGTTCGGATCCGGCCATACGCCGAAGTCGCCGACATGCATGACGCAGTCGAAGCGCACACCGAGCGCGCCTTCGAACGCGAGGACGTCCTCGTAGAGGCGGTTCATGGCGCCGTGAATGTCTCCAGCCGCGCAGATGATCATGGCGTCCAGGCGTCGAGAAGGCGCAGTGCGAGCGCCTCGCAGGAGATGGCGATGGCGAGCTCGTCCTCGAGTCCGACGCTGGCGCGAACGGCCATCTGCGCTCCGACGCTCGCGCGAGCGCCGAAGAGATCTTCGAGGAGAGTGCGTGCCTGCTGCGTGACCTCCCCGGAAATGGGATTTGCTGCCAGCTTCGTCAGCGTGCTGGCGAGGTGCGCGGTGTCGGCAAATCGAAGCAGACGCAGGACGTCGAGGCCGTCCTTGTCTTGAATACGTTCTGGGACATCCTTGCGCTCGGCAATCTTGTGCAGCTTGGCGACCATCAGCGCCGCCACGCCTGCGACAGACACATCGAAAGCCCGGACGTCGGCTGGGTCGAGGGCGAAAAGGCGATGGGGCGAGTGATCGATCACGGCCGCTTCAAGGCCGGTGGCCTTTCGCGCGACCTCGGTCCCATGAACCCCGAGACGCGCGCCTCGCCGGCCCGGACCGCCAAGCGACGCCGGCACGAGAAGGTCGATCTGGACCTCGGCCATGGTCCAGGTGCCCGGGCGCACGGTGAGCTCGAACCCGGCGGCTTCGAGTGTGGCGGCGAGCGCCGGCTCGTCGTCGAGCTCGCGAGGGTCGATGGCGAGATCGCCGTCGGTGGTGTACGGGGCAACAGCCAGGTCGCCGTCGCCCACGTGCAGGTAAATGGCTTGCGCCCCGACCAACACGATCGCCTTCCGATGCTTGCCGAGAGCCTCGAACGCATCGAGCAGCACACGCCGCGCGGCGACGTATTCAGGCTCCGGGCTTCTGGCGCCAGACATGCTCGCTTCCTTTCATCTTCTCGATGAGCGCATCCGCCTCTTGCGGTCCGCGCCCGGGGCTCGTCATGAGATCTGCAGCCAACTGGCTGGGTGCCACCACGACGACGGAGGTGGTCTGCGGCGCCGAACTGAACGGCCGTGACTGCGTTCTCTCGAACACGACCTTGTCGTACGGCTCGAGCAACCAGACGTTGGCGCCGGCCTCGGTGGGAACAAGCTCGAGGGTCTGTGCTGCGCGCTCCGGGTCATCCACGTAGATCATCGCGAGCCGCGCGGCAGCCACGCCCGGCCCGGCGAGCGAACCGGTGACCGCGTAGCGACCGAGCTTCCCCATCTTGGGAGCCAGCGCGGCGAGCCCCCGCGGCTCCAGGTAGGAGCGCATGATGTTGGAGCCGGTAACACTGTAGTCGCCCGCCCAGCGCTTGATGAGCGCCGGCCAGTCGACGGCTGTGATCACCTTCTTGTCGTCGCGGGTGATGAGCGCCTCCTCTTCGAGAAAACTCACCACGCGAGAGACAGTACTGAGCGGGGTTGATGAGGTCTCCGCGAGCGTTCGCACGCCATAGGGCGGCACGAAGTCGCAGAGAGCTCGCACCACGCGCGCGGCGGCTGCACCCTTGAGACTCCGCAGCGGGCGCGGCTGCCTGTGCGGATCCCGATCGGCGCCCCGGCCTTCGAGAAACACCGCCGGATCGCTGACGACGACGCGGAGATTGCCGGTGGCGTCCACATAGCTTGCATTCGCATCGGCGAGCATCTCCCGGGCCCTGGGGCTCAGGAACGGGGCGACGAGCAACAGCTGGCCTGCGGCGCCTTCGGCTTGGCGCACCAGATGCGGAACGTCCTTCGGGCTGACCCGCTTGCGCGAGACCACCGCGAGCTTCGCGCGCCGTCCATCCGACGCCCGGAGGGTCAGTAGATTACCACCGTTGGTTCCCGGACGCAGCTCCACCGACCAGCCCGGCGGAAGGCGCTCGCGGAGCGCATCGGCTGCCGATCGGCTGCTTGTCGTTCCACCTGCACTTCCGTTCCGCATAACGTGGAACATGTCAGTTTTGGGAACTGCCCGCAAGATCTCAGCGTTCCGCGCGTCGCGGAACATGAAAGTTTGCGGAACGATGGACCGCCGCACCGCTGCCCCTCCCACGTACAAGAGCATCCCGTTAGTAAAGGCTTCTTTCCGAATGGCTCTGGCTAGGAAACGGAGCTTTCCGACGCGTTCCGTTTGCAGATCCAGACGATGATCGTCGTGTTCTGCAAACGCGGCGTAGCTGGCCTTGTGCACCAGACTGTCCCCAGCGGGGCCCGATCCAGACGTTTCCTTGCAGGAGCCGATCGCAAGGGAGCCGACGATGCGTGCCACACCAGCCGATGCCCAGGACCAGAGCGCGCCCACCGCGGCGGTCGCGCTGTCGCCCGAGCGCCGCCTCGACGCGATCGCCGACATCCTCGTCCGCGGCCTCGCGCGCCTCCTGCTTGCCGAGGACACCGCCTCGGCGAGCGATGATGCTCGTGTTGCTCAAGTGTCTGGAAACACGTTGGAAAGCGCCTTGATTAACGGTCCCAGAGACGCCCTCATGGTCAGGCGCGGCGAGGATCCCAGCGCCGCCAAAGGAGGACGAACCCGATGACCAAGGCAGACAGCGCTCTGATCGACGAGGTCGACAAGCTGCGGACGCTCCCGGTTGCCGACCTGCGGGCGCGCTACCTGGAGCTGTTCGGCGAGGAGACCACGAGCCGCAACAAGGACTACATCTTCAAGCGCATCGCGTACCGGCTGCAGGAGCGTAAGTACGGCGGCCTCACGCCACGAGCCCGCGCACGCGCGGCGCTGCTCGCCGAGGACGCGCCGATCCGACGGCGCCTCTCGCCGAACGCCGACGCGCCCGAGGTTGTGCCCGAGCCGCCGTCAAATCGCGATCCACGTCTCCCGCCCGCCGGCACCGAGCTGCGGCGCACGTTCGATGGCACCGAGCACGTCGTCACGGTGCTCGACGACTCCTTCATGTTCGGAGGGAAGCCGTACCGGAGCCTCTCGCTGGTCGCGAGAGAGATCACCGGCACGCGGTGGAACGGCTTTGGCTTCTTCGGCTTGCTCCGGAAGGAGTCCGCATGAGCGGCGGCAACGGAACGAACGGCAAGAACGGAAACGGCAAGGCGCCGGCGGGGCCGGTGCGCTGCGCGATCTACACGCGCAAGTCCACGACCGAGGGGCTCGACTCCGACTTCAACACGCTCGACGCCCAGCGCGAGTCAGCCGAACACTACATCCGCGCGCAGGCGCACCAGAACTGGACGATCCTTCCCGCGCGCTACGACGACGGCGGCTTCACCGGTGCGAACATCGAGCGCCCTGCGCTTGAGCGCTTGATGGATGACATCGAGCGCGGCGCGGTCGACTTGGTCATCGTCTACAAGGTCGACCGCCTCTCGCGCTCGCTGCTCGACTTCGCGCGCCTGACCGACGCCAACACGGTCGTGATCAAGTTCAAGGTGCCGGCGCCCCGGTTCTTCTTCTTCGGGGCGGGAGAAGAGGACCGAAAAAGGTGGCTAGCACCTCCTACGTTCGAAGCCGGGTAGCGGCACGATAACAAACTTGCTGGTAGGCACGCATGGTGAAAGAATTCACAGGAAATGTAAGGAACTTATGGAAAATGGCGGATACACAATC
>CAZVOI010000066.1:0-2556 GCA_964628275.1 uncultured Acidobacteriota bacterium
TGCAGCGGACCGAAGAGAGCGGAGAGCACGCGGCCGGCGGAACGGTTGTCGACGGCCATCGCCAGCACGGCCGAATCGCCCTTCTTCGAGCCCAGCCGTCCGAGCGCGCGTTCGGCGGCCTCGCGACCCACCGTCGCCACCGCCGGCAGCTCGCCGATGAAGCGCACGCCGTTGGCCGACCAGTCCTCGGGCCGGCGACCGTCCTGATCCTTCACGCTCACCTGCGCGAAGGTCCAGAACGAAGTGTCGACGCGCGAGCCTGAGAAGCCATTCGAATGAACGCGGAAGATCTCGGAGCGGTTGTCGTTGAACCCGGTGGTCACCGACAGGATCGCATCGGCGCCCTTGACCGAGCGCGCGGCGTCCTCCATCTCCTTGGCGAGGTTTTTCCGCTGCTCCGGCGTCACCGACAGGTATTTCGGGTCCTCAAGTTGCAGCTCGGCCTTGGCCTGTCCCGCGTAGAGCTTCGGGTCCGCCAGCGAACGGAACGGGTCCTTCACGAGCGCGCGCGTCATCACGATCGACTCGGCGATGAAACTGTCGAGCGCTTCAGGCCTGAGGTCGCTCGAGGCGACCGACGCGTAGCGGCCGTCCACGTAGAGCTGCAGGCCGACGCCGCGGGTGGTGGCCTCGTTGATCTGCTCGAGCTTGCCATCCCGCCACTGCACCGTCACGTCGCGCACCCGGTAGGCGCGCGCCGCACACTGCTGCGCGCCGTGCTTGGCCGCGGTGGCCACGCAGCCCTCGGCCGCTTGTAGCATCTCGTCTTTTCCGTTGCTGGTCATCGGCCCTAACCCTTCGTCCCGCGGCCGCCGACCGTGATCGAAGAGACGCGCACCGTCGGCATCCCCTGCGAGACCGGCACGCTTTGGCCGTCCTTGCCGCAGGTCCAGCCGCCCTCGTCGATCACCAGGTCGTCCGAGACCATGTCGACCCTCTCGAGTACCTTCGGGCCGTTGCCGATGATGTTGACGTCCTTGATCGGGCGCGTCAGCTTGCCGTCTTCGATCATGTAGCCGTTCTTGACGTAGAAGGTGAAATCGCCGGCGCCGATCTGGACCTGGCCGTTCGTGAAGTTGGTGCAGTAGATGCCGTGCTTCACCGACGCGAGGATCTCGTCCTTCTTGTGTGGCCCGGGCAACATGGAGGTCGAGAGCATCCGCGGCATCGGCGCGTACTGGTAGCTCTCGCGGCGGCCGCTGCCGGTGGGCTTGACACCGTAGTGCTTGGCCGAGATCGTGTCGTGCAGATACGTCGCCAGCACGCCGTCCTGGACCAGCAGCGTCTTGTCGGCCACGTTGCCTTCGTCGTCGACGTTGATCGCGCCGCGCGCGCCGGTCTGGGTTCCCTCGTCGATGATCGTCACGAACGGTTTCGCGATCGACTTCCCGATCTTGTCCGCGTAGATCGAGACGCCTTTGCGATTGAAGTCGGCCTCCATGCCGTGGCCGATCGCTTCGTGCAGCAGAATCCCCGAGGAGCCTGCCGCCAGCACCACCGGCATCTCGCCGGCCGGCGGCTGCACGGCCTCGAACAGGATCGTGGTTCGGTCCACCGTCTGCTTCACCAGCCGCTCCAGCCGCTCCGGCGTGTAGAAGGCGAAGTCGGAACGAGCCGCGATGTTGTAGCCGTTCTGCTCGCGCTTGCCGTCCTGCTCGGCGACGCAGGAGAGGTTCAGCGACGTCATCGGCTGGACGTCCTCGGTGACGCGGCCGTTCGAGTCGGCGATCAGGATCGCGCTCTGTTGGTCCATGAAGCCCAGATTGACCTTGCGGATGCGCGGGTCGGCCTTGAAGGCGCGCTGGTTGAGGTCGTTCAGAATCGGCAGCTTCTGCTCGGGTCGCACGTCCTCCCAGCGCAGCTTCACGGGGTAGCGCGAGGGTACTCCGGCCGCCGCGTGGAACGCCTGCGGTGACTTCCCTGCCGGACCCTGCGCGATTGCCGCGGCGGTGCGCGCGGCCAGCTTCAGGCCTTCGAGAGTCAGGTCCTCGGTGAAACCGTAGCCGGTCTGGTCGCCACGGACTACGCGAACGCCCACGCCCAGCTCGACGCTCTTGAAGGCACGGTTCACGTCCCCGTCCTCGAGCGCGAAGCTGTTGGTCACGCGATGCTGGAAAAAGAGATCGGCATAGTCGCCGCCGCTCGAGAGCGCGGTTCCAAGTGCCTCGCGCAGCATCCGCTCGTCGACGCCGAAGCGCGCGAAGTACGAGACGCCCGAGGACGGACCGGCGGCCGCGGTAGCGGGCCCGTTCAGCACGTCGCTGATCGCCGTGCTCGCCAGCGTCGCCGCACCGATCTTGATCGCATCCCTACGGCTCATCCCATTTCCTCTTTCGCGCATGGCGTCCTCCGAGTTCGAGGACGAGAAGTGTAGTGCCCGGCTTTCTCCATTCTCAAGCGGAAATCGTTTAGATCCAAACGATTGTACGGTTGCTCAGCGCTTGGCGCGGAAGCACGTCGCGGCGTGGTCGTTCACGACGCCGACCGCCTGGAGATAGGCGTAGACGATCGTCGAACCGACGAAGCGAAAGCCCCGCTTCTTCAGGTCCTTGCTGA
>CAZVOI010000067.1:0-5519 GCA_964628275.1 uncultured Acidobacteriota bacterium
CCAGCTCGGTCACGCGTCCGACGCTGCCCTCGTAGACGCCCTTCAACGCGTTCTCGACCGTGAAGCTCGACCCGATCACGGCCAGCATCAGGTCGTAACCCCAGTTGCTCGGGTATCGCGCGCGCGTCTCCTTGCGCACGCTGCGGCTCACGTGCCAATACTCGCGGATGCTGCGGAAGTAGGGAAACGCGCTCGGCCGGCGCGTCTGCAAGTGGCGCGCGTATTCCTCGGAGTTGAAGACGATGTACCACTCGGGCACGGTCAGGAACGACTGCTCCTCGCCGCGCTTGTAGCCTTCGAGCGTCGCCAGCTTCTTCTCGGCGGCTGTCGAGGGGTGCGGGTAGTAGCGGTCGAGCAGGCGGTTCCTGAGCTTGTTGTCGGGATCGACACGGCGCTTCACGGCGAAGTACTCGTCGGCGCGCGGGTAGGCCTTCTTGAACTGCTCGTCGCTGCCGAGGATCTGGTACGGCAGGTAGTAGGCGCCGCCCACCGACACGACGGCGTCGATCATCGCCCGCGTCCAGACGGCGACGTGCGCGCGGTCGGCGTCGGTCGTGCCCTGCTTGTAGTAGACGACGAACGAGAAGACCTCGCTCCTGGCCCACGCCAGCAGCGAGCCGGGATCAGGCAGCGCGTGGCGGATCGAGACGTTGGAGATCTGGGCTTTGTTGCTCCCGAAGATGTCGCGCATCCGCGGCACGAACTCGTCGAAGCGCTCGACCGGCACGAAGTACTCCTGGAGCACGAAGGTCGAGTCGCGGCGGCTCGGCGGCTCCAGCTCGCTCGCGTCGTAGCTCGCTTCGTAGTTCCGCCACTCGACGACGTCATTACGGTAGAAGTACGGTTCCAGCAGGTTCTGGCGCAGCCAGTAGCCGAACGGCCAGGTGGTCCACCAGTTGATGAGACGCGCGCCCCACTTGTACTCCTGGTTCTCGGGGATCAGGCGCTCCGCGACCGTAACCGGCTTCTGGGTCTCGACCCAGTCCGTGACCGAGACCCGGTCGTAGCGCGGCAGGTAGATGTCGCCGTTGTGGAAGATGACCTTCGGGTCGTCGCGGATCTGGCTGGCGAAGATCTTCCGGTAGTCGGAGAGCGGCACGACCCGGTGGCGCCGTTCGACGCGCGTGTTGGCCGCGAGGTCGAGCGTCGCCTCGACGATCACGCCGATGCCGCCGTAACCGCCGATCGCGGCGTAGAAGAGCTCGGCGTTCTGCTGCGGGCTCGCTTCCACCAGCGACCCGTCCGCGAGCACGAGCTTCAGGCTTCGCACCGACCGGATCAGCGGGCCCTGCCCGATGTAGCGGCCGTGGACGTTCACGCTCAAGGACCCACCGACGGTGAAGTTCGAGTAGGTCTGCATGATCTTGAGCGAGAGGTTCTGGGGATCGATCGCCTTCTGGATCTTGCGCCACGTGATGCCGGCCTGGACGGTGATCGTCCGCGCTTCGGTGTCGAGCGCCAGGACCTTGTCGAACTGCCGCATGTCGATCTGGAGCGCTCCGTCGGTCGCGGTCTGGCCGCCCATGCTGAAGCGGCCGCCGCCGATCGAGACCGGGCCGCTATGAGTCTTCACCAGCTCCTGGATCTCGGGGATCTCGCGCGGCGTCACCACCCGCGCGACGCGGATCGGGTTCAACTGCGTGACGTCGTTGACGATGCGGTCGTCCTTCGGCGGTGGCGGGGGCGTGGCACAGGCGGCGGCCGCGAGCGACAGGCATACAGTGAGGATGGGGAGGAAGCCCGGGAATGGAACGCCGAGAGCTGCTGAGACTGGTCGCGATCTTCGCGGCATCGTTGCCCTCGGGGCGGCTACGTGCGGCGGGCGGCGACGAACAGAATGGCTGGGCGATCGATCAGTCATCGAATTTCAAGGCCATCTACGGCGACCCGCAACTGAAGGCCTCGTTCTTCCTGTTCCTGAAGAACGTCTTTCACCTGTACCCGGAGGCCAAGTTCCAGACCCTTATCGAGAACGCCGCCCAGTCTAAGGTCACCGACCGCGACATCTACCGCGAGGTCCAGCGCCAGCTCAAGTCGATCAAGCCGCTGTTCGGCGACGTGACCTACGCGCTGCCGGCGCTGCGCACCCAGAAGCTCGAGATGACGCGGCAGGCGCTCGAGCTGCTCGGCGGGACGAAGACGCTCGACGGCTACCTCGAGGTCGGCACCACCGGCCGCTACCTGAGCACGCTACGCTCGGCGGTGCAGATCAAGGGCGACGTGGTGCTGGTCCACACCAGCGGCCCGACATACTCGCCGGGCGACATCATCGAGCGCCGCAGCCTGAGCAAGGTCGGACGCTTCGTGTCGATGCGCGACTACATTCCGGTCGCGCCGACCGACGTCCGCGACGAGAGCCTCGACCTCGTCACCAACTTCATCGGCTTCCACCACGCGCCGCTCGACAAGCTGGAACCGTTCGCGCGTTCCTTCCAGCGCGTGCTCCGCAAGGGCGGGCGGATGATCTTGCGCGACCACGATGTCGATTCTCCAGCGATGAACCGCATGGTCGCGCTCGCCCACGACGTCTTCAACCTCGGCCTCGAGGCTGATTGGGCGCAGAACCAGCAGGAGATCCGCTACTTCACCTCGATCGCCCAGCTCGTGACGTTCCTGGACAAGATCGGCTTCAAGGCCGACGGCCGCACGCTGTTCCAGGACGGCGACCCGACGAAGAACGCGCTGATGGTGTTCGCGAAGGTCTAGAAGACTAGTCCACATTTACGCCGCCGCCAGGTCGTGCCCGCTCGCGCTCTGTTGCCAGACGAAGTCGTACACGCGATTGGCAACCGCCTCGGTTTCCTCGTCCGTGAAAGGCGGCCTTGGCAACGCCCGCCAGAGGTTGTCGAGAACGAACACCTTACTTCGGCAGATGCTCGGCGAAGGTCTGTTGGACCAGCCGGTCTTCGCTGTTGATGTCGGTGATCATCGGGTGCTCTCGACGGCGTCGGCGACGGTGGCGACGATCGCGAGGGCGCGATCCAAATCGAATCTCTCGAGGTCCGCCGGGCGCAGCACCGGCGCGAGGGCCGTCTCAATCTGTAACCGCAGGGCCGCGGTTCGGTCGGCCGAGCGATCGACGGCTGGGTTTCCAGGAACCGCGAGCTTTCTCCGGACGAGGGCGACGAACGCCGCATCTCGGACGGGGAAGCCACGACGGTGCACGGCGTGGTCGACATCGTAGAAGTCGCGGATCGCCGGTCCGCGACGTGAGAGGGCCGCGCGCAGCTTTTCAGCCATGGCCTCGTTGTAGGACATGCAGGGGAGGGGCACGGCCGGGACGAGCGGGAGATCCGACGCGGGCCCGAGCAGGAGGGTACGTGCCTCGCCACGAATCGCCGGCGTCAGCAACGGCTCACGCAGGCCAGCTTCGATCTTGATCGTTTCCTGCTGCCGGCCGACCTGGGCCGTGTAGGCAACGACGGCATTGTAATGGGTCGAGTTGTTCGCTCCGCGCAGGGCCGTGACCGTGCGAAGGCCCGGCAGCCGGCGTTCGAGCTCGGCCATGGCCCGTTTCAGCTCCTCGGCGAGCCGGCTTCTCGCGGATCTCGCCGAGCCAACCGAGATCGGGATCGCGAAATCCAGGTCCTCGCTCATGCGATGAAAGTCCGTATGCACCTTCGCCAGGCAGGTACCACCCTTGAAGATCATGACCGGGCAACTCGCGGCGAGATACTCGAGCAGCACGGAGCAGTAGTAGTCCTTCTCCACGAGTGCGACCCGGAATCCAGTTCTCGCAGCGGTCAGGGTCAAGAGGTCCCGGAACGCGTCCTGGTCCTCGTGCCAGCGGAGGCGTGTCGGTTCAGGCACGGTCGTTCCAGACGACGCCCCAGCGCCGGTCGACGGCGCCCCGTCGCGCACGCCCGGGGATCCAGGGGATCGGGTTCTTCGGCGTGCGGAGATCCTGAGCGAGCCTTCGAAGGTGCCGGTCACCGACGCCCTCGCGCTCGAGCAGCGCGCCGATCCGCCGGATGGCGCCGATGTCGCCGTAACGCAGCGTGACGCGGACCAGTTCGGCCGGCCTCACTCGTCCAGCTCGGAGGTCGGCGCGAATCCAGTCGTAGGCCCGGGGAAGGCTACCGAACCGCGACCAGTCGTAGACCGCGTCGAGGAGGGTGCGGGCACGCGAGGAGTAGACGGCGGTCTCGCCATCAACCGTCTTCTGCTCTTCTGTCTCCCCCAGCCGTTCGTCCGCGACCTTGATGAGGGTCAGGTGGACGGCCCCGATCGCTCGTCCGCCTGAGATGCGGTTGTTGTAAGCGTAGATCCGGTTGGGTACCTGGTCGTCGTAGCCGTAGCGATTGAATGCGTTGGGACCGCAGATCTGGTAGCGACCCTCACGGTCTTCGATGAGCGTGTTGATCGCCAGGATCTCGTCGGGCGTCCAGGCCCCGCCGAGCGGCAGCCGTGGCGGAACGAGGTATAGCCCGCGCCGCACCCGCGCGATCATCCGTTTCCGGGAGAGCCGGCTCAGGAGCTTGCGCTCCTGATCGGCCGACAGGCGGAGCATCGTCCGCGGCAGATCGCCAAGGCGCACCGTGCGGAGCTTCCGCATCTGCGCGTAGGCCAGGAACTGGGCTTCCAACCGCCCGATCCGCCCTTTCATGAATGCACTCTATATTTCTCGTTAATCCCCCGTCAAGGGATTTACCAGAAATACAAGACAACTCCCAAACCGGCACCTCCGCTTCACGCTCGTACTCGATGGTCGGGATAATCCTCCGTCAAAGGATCTACCCGAGTTTACGAGACAGCCCATCTACACCGCGATCTCCCCGCTCATCAGGCGCGGTAGCAGCAAGTCGCGGGAGGTCCGGAGTCTTTGGTTTTGTTGGTCCAAGTTGTCCCATTGAGAATGCTTCTTGCCGACGAACTCAGGCTGGAACTTGCCGATCTTCAGCTCGATCGCCACGAGGCTCTTCAAGCGGCGGTGGAACAGCAGCAGATCGATAGTCGCGCCTCCAGGCTCATCCAGGCCTCGAGCGACTGGGCAACAGTCAAGTCGATGAGCGGGCGAGCGGCGCGAACCACCCTGATGCGATCACCGCCGACGCGGCCGATCTCGGAACAGGGCACGCCATGCTTCGCGGCCAGCGCGCGGAGAGCCGACGCGTCGCGGGCTTCGACGATCATGCGCGAGGGGGACTAGGAGAAGAGCCACACGTGATCGGCGAACGCGTCAGCCGGAAGCTCGACGGTCGCGCCGATACCCGCCGTCTCGTTCGCGAAACAGCATTCGGCGAGGGCGACTGCGAAGCCGCCGTCGGAGGGATCGTGCGCAGAGAAGAGCAGCGATGCGGCAGCGGCGTCAGAGCCGATCGCCACGGTCCTCGTTCACGGTCGCCGATAGCGGCGGTACGAGACGCGGCATGCCGCGGCGAAACGACGAGAGATCGGGGAACGGACGCGCCGAGCCGTCGCTCGGCGGCGTCAGCCGGGCGACCGGCTCGCCGCGATCGGTGATCACGATCTCTCGCCCTTTGCGCACCTCGCGCAGCAGCGCGGAGAGGTTCTGACGG
>CAZVOI010000068.1:0-10832 GCA_964628275.1 uncultured Acidobacteriota bacterium
TAGGCCGCTCGGGTCACGCCCGGGCCTCGATTCCAGTCGCGCCAGAAGCGCTGGAAGTAGTCGAAGCCCGACACCAGCGCCGCCACGACCGCCAGCCACAGCACCCACAGGCCGGGCGTCTCCAGGATCGGGAAGCTCCGCGACAACAACAGCAGGAACACCGCGATTACCTGGATCACCATCTTGCCTTTGCCAAGCGCCGAGGCTGCGATGATGATTCCCTTGCCCGCCGCGATGTTCCGAAGCCCGGTCACCGCGAACTCCCGTCCCAGGATGATCATCACCATCCAGGCCGGGGCCGCGCCGAGCTCGACCAGCGACAGGAACGCCGCCGTGGTCAGCAGCTTGTCGGCGATCGGGTCCAACAGGATTCCCAGCTTGGTGACCTGGTTCCGGCGCCGCGCAAAGTAACCGTCCAGATAATCGGTCAGAACGGCCAGCCCGAAGACGACGACCCCCATCAGCACGCCCGTCTCCGACCGCGCCAAGAGCGCGGCCACCAACACCGGGACCAGGAAGATCCGTAGCAGCGTCAGCGCGATCGGCAGGTTCAGAGTCGTGTGTCGGCCCCCAGAGCTTTCACGATCTTGCCCGAGACGATGCCGTGGTGTCCACGACCCGTTTCGCTGCGTCGACGATCTCCGGGTAGCGGCCACAGCCGATCGCTCCCACACGCGCCTCGCCGGCCTGAATTCGAGCTTCGAGTCGTTCGGCGATGGCCCCCAAGCGAGTCGGATGATAACCTCCGCGGCCCGTGAAGGCGGTAATCCTCGCCGGAGGTGAGGGGACGCGGCTCCGGCCCCTGACGCTCGGCACTCCCAAGCCGATCGTGCCGGTGGTCGATCGCCCGTTCCTGCGCTACCAGCTCGACCTGTTGGCGTCGGTGGGAGTGCGCGACGTCGTGTTCTCGTTGGCATACCGCCCCGAGAGGATCCGCGCCGTTTTCGGAGACGGCTCCGACTTCGGCTTCCGAATCGTGTACGCCGTCGAGGACGTTCCGCTCGGCACCGGCGGTGCTATCAAGAACGCCGAGGCGAACCTCGACGACGAGACGATCGTGTTCAACGGCGACGTCTTGAGCGACGTCGACCTGACTGCGGTGGTCGCCCGCCACCGCCAGACGCGCGCGGTCGCGACCATCGTGCTCACCCCCGTCGCCAACCCGTCGGCCTACGGTCTGGTCGAGACGGACGCCGACGGACGGGTCCGGCGCTTCGTCGAGAAGCCCAGGCCCGACCAGGTCACGACCAACACCATCAACGCCGGCATCTACGTGCTCGACACGCGCTCGCTCGCGCTGATGCCGGCCGGGCAACCCTATTCGATCGAACGCGGTTTCTTCCCGAGCCTGCTCGAGCGCGGAGAACTGGTGCGCGGCCACGTTCACGCGGGCTACTGGATCGACATCGGCACGCCCGGAAAATACCTGCAAGTTCACCGAGACATCCTCGAACGCCGCTTTCGCGTGGTTCTCGAAGCCGAGCCGCGTGGCGCGGGCTATGTCGCCGCGAGCGCCACAATCGACGCGGCGGCGCGCCTCACAGGAAGCTTCTTCATCGGGCCAGGCTGCCGGGTCGAGGCCGGCGCAGAGGTCGGGCCATTGGCGGTGCTCGCCTCCGATGTTCAGGTCGGCGCTGGCGCCTTGGTGCGTGACTCGGTGGTCTGGCCTGGCTCGAGGCTCGGGCCAGGGGCTCGGGTCGAGGGCGCGCTCTTGGGCCACCGCGTCGCGCTGGGAGCCAACGCACGAGTAACGCCCGGCGCCGTCCTGGGAGATGACACCGAGCTGTCGGACTTCTCCGGAACGGGCGCAGAGCCGGCCCCGAAACCATGATCGATCCCAGCATCTTCAAGGCCTACGACGTCCGCGGCTTGGCACCCGCGCAGCTCGACGGAGAGATCGCGCGTCGCATCGGACGCGCCTTCGTGGAGTACATCGGCGGCGGACGCATCGCGGTGGGTTACGACGCGCGCATCTCGTCGCCCGAGATCGCAAGCGGTTTCGTGCGCGGCGCCCTGTCGCAGGGCGCTTCGGTGGTCGACGTCGGCCAGGTCGGGACCGACATGCTGTACTTCGTGGTGGGCAAACACGGCCTCGACGGAGGCGCCATCATCACAGCCTCCCACAACCCGAAGGAGTGGAACGGCATCAAGATGGTGCGCCGCGGCGCACTGCCGCTTTCCGGCGACGCCGGGATCAAGGAAATCCGCGACGGCTTGCTAGCCGGCCGCTTCGCCGACGATCCCGCGACCACCAGCTCGGCGCAGTCCCAACCGATCAGCTCTGACTACGCCGATCACTGCCTGAGCTTCATCGACCCGAGCGCGGTTCGGCCCGCCAAGCTGGTTCTCGACACCGGCAACGGCATGGGCGCCGTAGGCGCGTCTGCGATCCTGAGCCGGTTGCCGCTCGAACTCTCGAAGCTGAACTTCGAGCTGGACGGCAGCTTCCCGAACCACCCTCCCGACCCTCTCGAAGAGGCGAATCGACGCGATCTCGTGGAGCACGTGCGCAGCGAGCGCGCC
Organism: uncultured Acidobacteriota bacterium; assembly: GCA_964628275.1. Lineage (GTDB taxonomy): Bacteria > Acidobacteriota > Vicinamibacteria > Fen-336 > Fen-336 > CAZVOI01. Next base: position 2,524 of record CAZVOI010000068.1, read on the forward strand.
GATCTCGGCATTGCCTGGGACGGCGACGCCGACCGCTGCCTCTTCGTCGACGATAGCGGGGCGTTCGTACCGGGGGACTTCGTGACCGCGCTGCTGGGCGAGACGTTCTGCGCCAAGGAGCCGGGCGCGCGGATCGTGTACGACGTCCGCGCTTCGCGCGCGGTGGCCGATCGGATTGGCGCGGCCGGAGGTCAGGCGCTGATCCATCGCGTCGGTCATGCCTTCATCAAGAAACGCATGCGCGACGAGGACGCTGCCTTTGGCGGCGAGGTGTCCGGGCACTACTACTTTCGCGGCAACTGGTACGCCGACAACGGCATGATTCCGGCGCTCTTGATCCTGGAGCTGCTCGGAAAGTCACGCCGCAAGCTCTCCGAGCTGCTCGCGCCGTTGCGGGAGCGCTACCACCTCTCGGGAGAGCTCAATTCCCGAGTCGACGACGTTCCGGCGGCGCTGGCCCGCCTCGAAGAGCGCTATTCCGGGGCTCGGATCGCGAGGCTGGACGGGCTCTCCGTCGACTACGACGACTGGCACTTCAACGTCCGGCCGTCGAACACGGAACCGCTGCTGCGGTTGAACTTGGAGGCGTACTCCGAGGAGCGCATGGTCGAGAAGCGAGACGAAGTATTGAGCGTGTTAAGATCCGCGACGCGCGAGCGGGCGTAGCTCAGTTGGTAGAGTACGAGCTTCCCAAGCTCGGTGTCACGGGTTCGAACCCCGTCGCCCGCTCCAATCGGCCCGAAGCGCGGATCTTCGGTCTTGGTTCGCGCGAGCGGCGTACTCAGGAGGCAGAATGGGGATCTTCGGAAAAGCGCCCGATGCGAAACCGGCAGAGTCGCCGGCGGCGCCGCGACCAGCGGCTCCGGAAAGATCGCCCGGCGGGAGCACGACGTGCCTGATCGGCGCCAAGACCGTGCTGAAGGGCGAGCTCAGCGGCGATGAAGACGTGGTCATCGAAGGCTCGGTCGAGGGCCAGATCCGGATTGCCAAGGACGTCCACGTCGCTCCTGGCGGCATCGTGAAGGCCACCGTCACAGCGCACTCGATCGTCGTGAGCGGTGAACTGACCGGCGATTGCCACGCCTCGCACAAGGTCGAGATCCAGGCGACCGGCCGCATGACCGGAAACATCCGCGCGCCCAAGATCGTGATCGCCGAGGGCGCCGTGTTCAAGGGCAACAGCGACATGTCGGCCCGCAAGGAAGAGCACAAGGAAGAGCGCAAGGACCAGATAGCCGTCTCTTGACAACCGGCCGTCCGGCGTGACGGTTCCTGTACAATTTCTCGACGGCAAACGACATATGGCCGAAGCGACCGCAAGCTTGGACGAACGTGCTCGGGGGGTCTTGAGGCTCCTGGTGCAGCACCACATTCATACGGGCGAGCCCGTCGGCAGCGAGACGCTGGCCGTTCGGATGAACCGGGCACTCTCGCCCGCCACGATCCGCAACATCCTCGCCGATCTGGAACGCCAGGGGCTGCTGGACCACCCGCATACCAGCGCCGGGCGCCTGCCGACCGATGAAGGCTATCGCGTCTACGTCGACGCCCTGATGCAGCCCGAACCGCTGCCCAAGAACGAAGCGGCCGCGATCGATTCGGCGCTCCGGCCGGCCGGGGGATCCCCCGGGCGAATGCTGGAGAGCGCTTCTCAGCTCTTGTCACGGCTGTCGCGAAACGTGGCGTTCGTGGTGGCGCCCGACTTGTCGCTGGCCAGCTTCGGACACATCGACTTCGTGAGGCTTCGCGAGCGGCGCGTGCTGGCGGTTCTGGTTTCGCGCTCCGGCCTCGTCACCAACAAGATCGTGGAGCTCGACGAGGACCTGAGCGCCGACGAGCTCCAGGCCTGCGCCAACTACCTGAACGCCAATTTTTCCGGGCTGTCCCTCGACGCGATCCGGATGCGATTGCTCGAGATGATGCGGCAGGAGAAGGCCGACTACGACCTGCTGCTGAAGCACGTGATCAGCGTGGCAGGCAGCACCTTCGCCGCCGAGGACGAAGCGGCCGCTCGCGAGCGCGAGGTGTTCGTGGACGGAACGTCGCACATGCTGGATGGGGCCGAGACCGCCGACCTGGAAAGGCTGCGCGAGCTGTTCCGAACCTTCGAAGAGAAGAGCCGACTGGTGAAGATCTTGAACGCCTGCATGATCGGCGAGGGTGTGCGCATCCTGATCGGCCGGGAGAATCCCGATCCCGGGCTGCGCGACGTCTCGTTGGTGACCGCCGCGTATCCGCTCGAAGGCAGCCTCGGCCTGGGCGTGGGGGTGCTGGGCTCGACACGGATGGAATACGCGCGCGTGATCGCGCTCGTGGACCATGTCGCGCGCGCCGTTTCGCAGGCGCTCAAAGAAATGCAGGCGTGAAGAAGCCGCGCGAGTCGGAGCACGACGCTGTGCCCGTGGTCGAGGCCGCCGTGGAGGCCGCGCCGACGGGTCTCACGCCCGTCGACGACGCGGCGCCCGAAGCTACCGCGCCGGCTGACGAGGCCGCGAGGCTCAAGGCCGAGATCGAGGATCTCAAGGATCAATTGCTGCGCAAGCGGGCCGACTTCGAGAACTACCGGCGCCGCATCGAGCGCGACCGTCAACAGGCGTCGAGCGACGCCTCCGCCGAGTTGATCCGCGAGTTGGTTCCCACGATCGACAATCTGGAGCGCGCGCTGCAAGCCGGCGGGTCGGAAGCCTCGGTGCGCGAAGGTGTGGCGCTGATCCATCGCGAGCTGCTCGCGCTGCTCGAGGCGCGCGGCATGGCGATCGACGATCCGACCGGAAACCCCTTCGATCCCGAGCGTCACCAAGCCCTGTCGCTCGAGGCCGTGCCGGGCATCTCTCCAGGCTCGGTTGTGGAGACGTTGCGTAAAGGGTATCTTTTCAGGGATCGATTGTTGAGACCGGCATTGGTCAAGGTGGCGAAGGAAGGCGAGGTCGCCCCGGCCGACGGGGATGCCGGTGCTATCCATTAGGCGTCTGGTTCGGGTAGAAGACACGCGGAGCGAGACCAGGATTGGCTAAAGTCATCGGAATCGACCTCGGGACGACCAACTCGTGCGTCGCCGTCATGGAGGGGGGCGCGCCGCAGGTGATTCCCAATCAAGAAGGCGCCCGCACCACGCCGTCGATCGTCGGCTTCACGGCCAAGGGCGAACGGCTGGTCGGCCAGATCGCGAAGCGCCAGGCACTCACCAACCCGAAGAACACCGTCTTCGCGGTAAAGCGCTTGATCGGGCGCAAGTTCAAGTCGGCCGAGGTCGAGCAGGCGCTGCGCTTCATGCCCTACGTGCTGGTCGAGTCGCCGAACGCGGACGTCCACATCAAGATCGAGGACAAGGTCTATTCCCCGCCCGAGATCGCGTCCTTCGTGCTCCAGAAGCTGAAAGCCGCCGCCGAGGATTACCTCGGAGAGCCGGTCGAGGAAGCCATCATCACCGTTCCGGCGTACTTCAACGACCCGCAGCGTCAGGCCACCAAGGACGCGGGCCTGATCGCGGGCCTGAAGGTTTCGCGCATCATCAACGAGCCGACCGCAGCCGCGCTGGCGTATGGCCTGAAGAACGCCCGCGGCCAGTTCGTGGCGGTCTACGATCTGGGCGGCGGCACTTTCGACGTTTCGATCCTGGAGATGACCGAGGGCTTGTTCCAGGTTCGCGCCACCGGGGGCGACACGTTTCTGGGCGGCGAGGATTTCGATCAACGCATCATCGACTGGCTGATCGACGAGTTCCTGCGCGAGACCGGGATCGACCTGCGCCAGGACCGGATGGCCTTGCAACGCCTGAAGGAGGCCGCCGAGAAAGCCAAGTGCGAGCTCTCGAGCGCCCAACAGACGGAGATCGTGCTGCCGTTCATCTCAGCCGACGCTTCCGGACCCAAGCACCTCAACACCGTCCTGATGCGGCAGAAGTACGAATCGCTCACAGACGACCTGATCGAGAAGACCGCCGAGCCTTGCAGGCGATGCCTGTCCGATGCCGGCCTGAAGGCCGAGCAGATCGACGAGGTGCTGCTGGTCGGCGGCCAGACGCGCGCGCCGAAAGTCGCCGAGATCGTGCGCCGCGTCTTCGGGCGCGAGCCGAACCGCGCCGTGAACCCCGACGAAGGCATCGCGATGGGCGCCGCGATCCAAACCGGCATCATGGCCGGCGAGGTTCGCGACCTGGTGCTTCTCGACGTCACGCCGCACACGCTCGGTATCGAGACCAAGGACGGCACGTTCACGCCGCTGATCGAGAGAAACAGCACGATCCCGACCCGCAAGTCACGCGTCTTCACCACCGTCGCTGACAATCAGACGGCCGTCAACCTGCATGTTCTCCAGGGCGAGAGCGACATGGCGGCCTACAACAAGAGCCTGGCCAAGTTCGAGCTCACCAGCATCCCGGGTGCTCCCAAGGGCGTGCCCCAGATCGAAGTCACCTTCGAGATCGACGTGAACGGCATCGTCTCGGTCGGCGCGCAAGACCAGGCAACGGGTCGCAGCCAGCAGATCGTGATCCATCCATCAGGCGGCTTGAGCCAGTCCGAGTTGAATCGATTGGTCGGCGAAACGCGCAACCGCGATCAGACCGAAAAGCAGAAGAAGGACCAGGACGCCGTAGTTCGCCAGCTCGACGGCCTCGTCACCAACACGATGCGGTCAGTCCAGGCGCTCGAGGGCAAGCTCACCTCGGACGAGCAGCAGCGGATCCTGGCGGCGATGGAGAAGGCCAAGAAAGCGCGGGGCGAAGGCGATTTGAACGAGCTGAAGGCGCGGCTCGCCGACATGGAAAAGGCGGCCAGCCTGATCGGGCAAGCCATGCTCCGTCCTTAGATCTTCCCCGCCCCAGTGACCACGAACCGCGACTACTACGAAGTCCTGGGTGTGCCGCGGAACGCCTCCGAGCAGGAGGTCAAGTCCGCCTATCGAAAGCTGGCCCTCAAGTACCATCCCGACCGCAACCCGGGCGACAAGGAGTCGGAAGAGCGCTTCAAGGAAGCAGCCGAGGCTTACGGCATCCTGGGCGATGCCGACAAGCGCCAGCGATACGACACTTACGGGCACGCCGGCGTGACGGGCGCCGCCGCCCAGAGCTTCGACCCGACGATCTTCGCCGACTTCGGCGACATCCTGGGAGACTTCTTCGGCTTCGGCGACGCCTTTGGCAGGCGCTCGCGGAGCGGCACGCGCCGGGGTTCCGATCTTCGCTACAACCTCGACCTGACCTTCTCGGAAGCCGTCTTCGGCGCCGAGACCAGCATCCAGTTTCCGCGCGCCCAGGCATGCTCGGCTTGCTCGGGAAGCGGCGCGGCGCCGGGGTCGGGACCCGCGGCGTGTCCTTCTTGCGGCGGCCGCGGACAGGTCACCTTTCAACAAGGCTTCTTCAGCGTCGCCCGGACCTGCGGTCGCTGCCGAGGCACCGGCCGCGTGATCACGAGCCCCTGCAAGCAATGCCGGGGCGAGGGCCAGGTCGCCGTCGAGCGCAGGCTCCAGATCAAGATCCCGCCCGGCGTCGACACCGGCAGCCAGCTCCGGATGACGGGCGAAGGCGAGCCGGGCGCTTTGGGCGGACCCCCGGGCGACCTGTACGTCTTCATCCGCGCCGCCGAGCACCCCTTCTTCAAACGCGAGGGCTCCGAGCTCCTGTGCGAGGTCCCGCTGAGCTTCACCCAGGCCGCGCTCGGCGCCACGCTCGAGATCCCCACACCCGAGGGCGAGCCGACCAAGCTCCACGTCCCCGAGGGCACCCAGACCGGAACGACACTTCGGGTGCGCGGCCACGGCGTTCCGCACCTGGGCTCCAAGGGCCGCGGCGACCTGCACGTCACGGTCCGGGTGATCGTCCCGACCAAGCTGTCCCCGGAGCAACGCAAGCTGCTCGATCAGCTCGCCAAGACGCTTCCCAAGCTCGAGATCAAACCCAAGGACAAGGACAAGTCGATCTTCGATCGCATTCGCGATCTGCTGGGTTAGGGCGTTGCTCGCGTTTCGGCTCGATGTCGCCCGCGACCAGACCGATCGGGCGCTAGCGACGCTGGCGGAACTCGGTACCACTGGAATCGAAGAGCTGGAGGACGGCGACGTCGTTCGCTGGCTCGTCTTCTTTCCCGAGAGCGCTCAGGACCTCGAGAGCTCGCTCGCACGCCTCGGACGTTGTGCGCCCTATGTGAGCCCGGAGGTCGACTGGGTCGCCCGATTCCGCGAGAACTTCCGTGGCTTCGACGCCGGCGGCTTTCGCATCGAGCCCGAATGGAACCGGGACTCGATCGCGCCCGGCCCACGCACGCTGATCGTAGACCCAGGCCAGGCCTTCGGCACGGGCACCCACGAGAGCACGCGACTCTGCCTCGCAGCCCTCGAGGCCGCGGCGCAGCAGCGGCCTCTGGGAAGCTTGCTCGACCTCGGAACCGGCTCCGGCATCCTGGCGATCGCGGCCGAACGGCTGGGTGCGCATCCCGTGCTCGGAATCGACAACGATTCGGACGCGGTTCTCTCGGGCAAACGACACGCGCGCCTCAACTCCGCCCTGATCCACGTTGTGGTCGGGGACCTGGCGCGGCCGCTGCGGGCGCGCTTCGATACCGTGATCGCCAACCTGATGGCTCCGCTGCTCGTCGAACGAGGCGTCGAGATCATCGAGGCTTGCGCGACCGGCGGCCGAATCATCCTGTCGGGCCTGCTTCGCGACGACCTGCCCGTGATCCGCAGCCACTTCGGGACGCGTTCCATCGAGACCATCGACGGCGAGTGGGCGGCCGTCGCGTTGGAGAAGACACCGTGAGCATCGCCCGCCTCCATGTGCCAGAGGCCGCGCTCGGCGGGCGCGTCGTGCTCGCCGAGCACACCGCTCACCACGTGCGCGAGGTTCTGCGACTGCGCGCCGCCGACCCGGTTCGCGTTTTCGACGGCGCGGGTCGAGAGTACGAAGCCACCCTCGAGCTCGTGACCCGCCGCGAGGTCATCGCCCGAGTCGGCGCCGAGTCCGAGGCTCGCCCCGAGTCGCCGCTCTGCGTGACGCTGGCTGTGGCCGCGTTCAAGGGCGACCGGATGGAGCTGGTGATTCAGAAGGCCGTCGAGCTGGGCGTTGCCGAGATCCGGCCGGTGGTGACGAGCCGCACCGACGCCGCGGCTCGGCCGGCGCTGCGCGGCACGCGACAGGAGCGCTGGGAAAGGGTCGCGAGTGGCGCCGCCGAGCAATGCGGTCGCGCGGTCGTGCCCGCGGTCTTCCCCACAGCCACGCTGGAGCAACTCGTTGCCCTTCCTTTCGAAGGGCGACGCTTGGTCTTCCTCGAAGCTCACGGGGTTGCCGCCATCTCCCGCGAGCCGCGGCAGAATTCCGTCCTGCTGCTGATCGGCCCCCCCGGCGGATTCGACGAGCGCGAAATCGCCGCAGCTCGCGATGCCGGCTTCGAAGCCGCGAGCCTGGGACCACGAGTCCTGCGCACCGAGACGGCCGCCATCGCCGCGCTGACCACGGTTCAGGTCTTGTGGGGTGATCTCGTGGATCGCCCCCTCGAATGAGCTGACAACGCCGACCCGAATGGTCGAGAATGAGGCACCTCGATGACACCCGGTGCCCGTCTGCTCGACGCCAACCGCGCAGCGCTCGTCGTCGTGGATCTCCAGGAGAAGCTGCTGCCCGCGATCTTCGAGCGGGAGCGCGTGCTCGAGAACTCGCTGCTGCTGATGAAGGCCGCGGAATTGCTCGACGTCCCGGTAGTCCTGACGACACAGTACCGGAAGGGACTCGGCGAGATCGTTCCCCAAGTGGGCGCGGCCGCTCCGGGTGTCGCGCCGCTCGACAAGCTGAGCTTCGGCTGTTTCGGCGACGCCGGCTTTCTCGCGCATCTCGAGTCCCTGGTCGGACGCGATCAGCTCCTCGTCACGGGCATCGAGAGCCACATCTGCGTGACCCAGACCGTGCTGGGGGCGCTCGAGAACGGCTACCACGTACACGTCGCCAGCGACGCGATCAGCTCGCGCACGGAGGCCAACTGGAAGGTCGGCCTGCAAAGGATGGAAGCCGCGGGGGCGCTGATCTCGAGCGCGGAGATGGCGCTCTACGAGCTGCTGCGCCGCAGCGACGCCGGCGCCTTCAAGACGCTGCTGCCGCTGCTCAAGGGTTAGCCAGTCACAGGCTTAGGCCGACAACCAGAGGCCGTTTCGGCGCGGGTGCTATACTCCGTCCCCCTCATAATGTTCCTGCTCGGACAGGCAGTTGGTAAGTATCAAGTCCTGTCCAACCTGGGCTCCGGCGGCTTCGGCACGGTGTTTCTCGCCAAGGATGCCTGGATCGACAAGAAAGTAGCGATCAAGGTCCCGCACCGGCAGAC
>CAZVOI010000069.1:0-1587 GCA_964628275.1 uncultured Acidobacteriota bacterium
GACTCCAGCGCCTGGCTGGAGTACTTCGCGGACGGACCGAACGCCCGCTTCTTCGCTCCGGCCATCGAAGACAACCGAAACCTGGCCGTGCCAGCCATCTGTGTGGTGGAGGTGTTCCGCAGGATGATGCAGCAGCTCGGCATCGACGCGGCGCTGCGCGCGACTGCGGCGATGCAACAACAGGGCACGGTCATCGAGCTGGACGCCAGCCTGGCACGCGACGCCGGGCGGCTCGGCGTCGAGCTGAGGCTTCCGACCGCCGACAGCATCGTCTACGCCACGGCACGAGCCCTGGATGCGTTGGTATGGACCCAGGACTCGGACTTCGAGAACCTGCCCAAGGTCCGTTATCGGGCCAAGAGCAAGTAGCAGCCGCGCGGGCTGCCCGATCAGCGTTTCGCCGGCGGCGCGACCCGGCGCAGCTCGTCGAAGAAGTTTTCTATGAAGACGACGTGGTCGCGCTTTTCTTCGGTCTGCTGCTCCGCGGCCTTCAGCACCGCGACGCGCTGGCCGTCCGGGTGCAGGTCGAAGGTGCGGCTGTTGCCGCGTAGTGGCGGGACCAGCCCCCGCGACCACTGCCGCGGTTTCTCCGCGCGGAACGAGTCCCCCTCCGCGGCGTACGGGGCGACCATGAGCTCGGACTCGAGCGTCCGGTAGAATAACTCCTTCCGCTTTCGGGACCAGGTCGGATGGAGGCCGCCTCCGGTGGAGACCTGCCTCTGGCCGCCCGGGCCGGGGAACGGACGCACGTAAACCTCCTGCCTTCCCGATTCGTTGGAGTGGTACGCCAGCCATCGGCCGTCGGTGGAGAACGCCGCCGCGGCTTCGATGAAAGGGCTGGTCAGGAATGCGGTGGGCTTCCCGGGCTTCCATCCCGAGGTTCCGTCCCCCTCGATCGGCAGGATCAGGATGTCGGCGTTCGTTTTTGGATTGTTCTCCTGGAACGCCAGGAACTTCCCGCTGGGGTGCCACGACGCGGGGAATTGCGGGTTCTTGCTCTCGGTCAGGCGCTGCGCCTCACCCGTCCCATCGGCTCGCTGCCAGTAGATGTTCCCTGTCGCCTTGTCCGCCCGCGTGGAGGCAAAAGCGATCCTTTGCCCATCCGGCGTCCACGCCGGCCACGCGTCTTCGCCGGGATCGAAGGTCAGGCGGAACATCGTGTCGCGCCCCCACTCGTAGACCCACACGTCCTGCTCCCTGCCCTCGCGGAGGTCCATGGCGAGCCTCTGGCCGTCGGGAGAGAAACGGATGTTGTTGAAGTTGCCGGCGAGGGCTCGGAGAGGCTCCGTCTTCCCGTCCTTGTCCATCCATTGAATGGGGACGGCGGCCCCGAGGGTTTGTCCCGGCAGGAACACCAGCGTGCCGCGGTCCGAGAACGCGAATTGGGCCCCCGCGGTCCCCGCGTTGGCTGTGACGCCCTCGAGGACGGGCGCGGGCGGGCCGAGGAGCTCCAGCCGGCCGAGGTCGAAGGCCGCGGCGAAGAGCGTCCCCTCGTGCATGTAGACAATGTGGCCGCTCTTGAGATAGCGGCCGTGGTAGCCGCCTCGCTGCAAGACCTTCCTCGGGCCTTTGGGCAGCGGTTGCACG
>CAZVOI010000070.1:0-2400 GCA_964628275.1 uncultured Acidobacteriota bacterium
CGGTCGGGCCGCCACTATCTCCAGGCCAAGCGGGAATACTTCGACACCGGCAAGCTGGGCAAGGTCACGCTGGTGCGGACCTGGTGGCATGGCAATAGCTTCCATCTCCGGAGAGCGCCTGAGTCGCTGCGCACGCAGCCCGCGAATCTGGACTGGACGCGCTTCCTCGGGCCGGCGACGTGGCGTGCCTACGATCCGCAGCAGTACTACAACTGGAGGGCCTACCTCGACTTCGGCGGCGGGCAGATCACCGACTTGTTCACGCACTGGATCGACGTCGTGCACATGTTCATGGGCGACGACATCCCGATCGCGGCCTCGGCGGCGGGCGGCGTCTACCACTACAAGGACGGCCGGACCGCCCCCGATACGATCAACGTCCTGCTCGAGTATCCCTCGCAGTTCACGGCGACTTTCGACGCGACGCTCGCGCCGGGCCTCACGGGCAGCGGGATCGAGTTCTGCGGCACCGCGGGACGGCTCCGGATCACGCGCGCCCGGTACGAGTACTACGACGCGCCGCCGCCGGAAGGCTCGCCTGCAGCGCCGGGGAACACCGGGCCGCCGCCGCCCACGGCCGTCGTACAGGCTTCCGGCAGCATGGACCAGGATCACATCAGCAATTTCCTGGAGTGCGTCGGCTCGCGAACGCCGCCCAACGGCGACGTGCTGATCGGCCACCGTTCGGCGCAGGCCTCGCATCTCGGCAACATCGCCTATCTCGAGAAGCGGCGCATCGTGTTCGATCCGGTGCGCGAGCAGATCATGCCGTCGTAGTCAGCACCAGCTTGCCGATCACCTTGCGTGATGCGAGGAGCGTCAGCGCGTCGCTCGCCTGTTCGAGCGGGAACGTCGCGGAGACGTGGGGCTTCAACTTGCCTTCGCGATACCAGCGTCCGAGCTCAGCCACGCTCTCCGCGAACGCCTTTGGCTCGCGACGCGCGAAGTCGCCCCAGAATACACCGACGATCGAGCATCCCTTGAGCAGCGTCAGGTTCAACGGGATCTTCGGGATCTCGCCCGCCGCGAAGCCGACCACCAAGAGCCGCCCGCGCCAGGCCGTCGAACGCAGCGCCAGCTCGGTGTGCGGGCCGCCGACGGAGTCGATCACCACGTCCACGCCCTTGCCCTCGGTCAGCTCCTTGATGCGGTCCCGCAAACCATCGCGCGAGTAGTCGATCGTGGCGTCGGCGCCGTGCTGGCGGCAGGCGGCCAGCTTCTCCTCGCTGGACGCGCAGGCGATCACTCGCGCCCCGAGCGCCTTGCCGATCTCGATCGCGGCGATGCCCACTCCGCCGGCGGCTCCGAGAACGAGTAGGGTTTCGCCCGCGGCCAGCCGGCCGCGATCGCGCAGCGCGTGATCGCAGGTGGCGTAGGTGAGCAGGAACGCCGATCCGGTCACGAAGTCCATGCCTTCGGGGATCGGCACCAGCCGCCCCGCCTCGCCCCTCGCCTCTCCGGCGAAAGCGCCGTAACCGGTCACCGCCATCACCCGATCGCCGGGCTTCACGCCCGAGACCCGCGCTCCCACCGTTTCGACGACGCCGGCCAGCTCGCTGCCGGGAGAGAAAGGCAACGGAGGCTTGAGCTGGTACTTGTTCTCGATGATCAACACGTCCGGGAAGTTGAGGCTCGCGGCCTGCACGCGGACGACGACCTCGCCGGCCGCGGGCGACGGCGACGCCAGCTCTTCGATCGTCAGCGATTCGGGAGGGCCGAACTGCCGGCACACCACAGCTTTCATGTTTCACCCCTGCCCAGCTCGGCCTACGATAGATCATGCGCAGCGTGATCGTCGGAGCCGCGTCGGTCGTCCTGCTGGCGTCAGCCGGGTCGGCGACTCCGCAACAACAAGAGCGCGGCGGCGATCTGGACCGAACCGTCCCGGCATTTCTCGATCGCCAGCGAGGCACCTGGCGGGATCTCAACGTCTCGGAGAACGACGGCCGGGTTCTGCACGACATCATCGTGAAGCATCGGTATGCCCGTGCGCTCGAGATCGGCACGTCCACAGGACACTCGGGCATTTGGATTGCGTGGGCGCTCGCCAAGACCGGCGGCAAACTGATCACGGTCGAGATCGATCCCCGACGCCACCAGCAGGCGCTCGCGAACTTCAAGGCAGCCGGGCTGTCGAGCTACATCGACGCCCGACTTGGAGACGCGCACCAGATCGTCCCGGAGCTCGCCGGGCCCTTCGACTTCGTGTTCTCCGACGCCGACAAGGATTGGTACAAGAACTACCTCGTCGCGGTCTGGCCCAAGCTGCTGCCGGGCGGCTGCTTCACGGCCCACAACGTGTCGGGCCGGAGGCAGGGAGGCATCGCCGAGTTCCTGGAGAACCTGAAGAGCCTGCCCGACGCCCAGACGACGATCGATACGTCCGGTCGCGAGGGGATC
>CAZVOI010000071.1:0-3530 GCA_964628275.1 uncultured Acidobacteriota bacterium
GCGAGGACATCCGCAGGCACCTGGCCGGGCTGCCGGTGCTCGCGCGGCCCGACACGTTCACCTATCGCATGTCGAAGTTCGTGGGGCGGCATCGAACGGGCGTGGCGGCGATGTCGCTTCTCTTCGTCAGCCTGGTCGGCGGCATCGCCGCGACCGCCTGGCAGTGGCGGCGCGCGGAGGCGCACCGCCTGCGCGCCGAACGCCGGTTCAACGAGGTGCGGAGGCTGGCGAACTTCGTCATGTTCGACATGCACGACGCCATCGTCCGCCTCCCCGGATCGACCCCGGCTCGCAAGCAGCTCGTCGAGAAGGCCCTGGAGTACCTCGATCACCTGGCGGGCGAAGCAGCGACCGACCCCGTTCTGCTCAGCGAGATCGCGCGCGGCTACGAGCGGCTCGGCGCGGTCCAGGGAGACGTAGGGTCGGCGAACCTCGGAGACACCTCGGGGGCACTCGCGAGCTTGCGGAAGGCCGTGGCCTTGCATGAGCGACTGGCTGCCGCGAACCCCGGTGACCTGGCCCGGATCAGCGGTCTCGTTCGAAGCTGCGGCGTGCTGGCCAGGCTGCTGCTGCGCCCGCACCCCGCCGAGGGCCGCGCCGCCCTGGAAAAGATGAGGTCGACGCTCGATTCGGTCCCGGCTCGACACGCCGGCGAGTCCGCCGTTCTCGAGGCCTGGGAGAGCTATTGGTATGCCAAGGCTTTTTTCGAGGGGGCGCCCGGTGACCTCCGCGCTCTGGCCGAGAGCCGCCGCCAGCAGGTGGGCGTTGCGGAGAAGCTGCTCGAGAGGGAGCCCGCCAGCCAGGCCAGGCAGCGCTCCCTGGCCGTGGGCTGCAAGTACTACGGTGGAGCCCTTCACGCGCTCGGCGAGCACGAACTCGCAAGACAGTTCTACGAGAAGGCCCTCGATCTGGACCGGAAGGTCGCGGAAGCCGACCCCTCCAACCCTCACTTCAAGCTGGACCTTTCCTTCAGCTATGCCTCGATCGGTTCACTCCTGCGTGACGAGGGTGACTTCGAGGCTGCCGTGGCTCCTTTTCAGAAGGCGCTGGAACTGAGGCAGGCCGTCTACGAGGCGGATCCCGCCAACGAGTTCGGGTTCAGGAGCCTCGTGCGGGCACATCAGTCGCTGGCCGGCGTGCTCGCTCGCAAGGGAGATCTCGCCGCTGCCGTCGACCACGAGCGGGCAACGCTGAAACTGCGAGAGTCATGGGAAGGGAGCCACCCTTCCACCCACGGCAATGCCGCATGGGAGGCGTCCTTTCACGAGTCTCTCGGCAACCACTACACGACGATCGCGTCCCGGCCGGGGCCTGGCAGGCACGAACACTGGCGACATGCGCGACAGGCGTATTCGCTGGCCCTCGCCACCTGGATCGAACTGGGCAGGAGCAAGCCACTCGAGGGTGAATCCGCAACGAATCCCAAGCGTCTCCAGGAGGCCATCGCCAAATGCAACGAGGCGTTGGCCAAGCTCGGCGCTCGCGCTCGGCCGCCGTAGCTCACCTCGCCATGAAGTCCCACGCACCCGTGTCTTTTGTCTAAGCCCCTTCGCCGACCCCCGACATGACCCGACACCCCCGACATCCGGGCGAGGAGCGACAGTTCGCGCGGGAGGACGCGGGGCCAGAGCTTCAGGCTCGGCTACGGCTTCGTCGACTCCGTCGGCAAGCGTCACATCGTCACGTGCACGATCCGGAAGTCGGACATCCAGGCCGAGAAGGCCGCCTACGGTTACGTCGAGGGCGAGGTGAGGGCGGCGCTCAACAGCCGCTTCAGCGGCTGATCGACGCGGAAGCCTCGCGGCGCGGCATCGCGGAGCACGTCCGCCTGAGAACCGAAGGCTCGGGCGGCTACCGCTTCGAGTCCAGTTGGCCCGACGACGAGATCCGCCAGAAGCTGGGGGCATTCGAGGGCTAGCTCAAAGCCGAGATGCCCGCCCGCAGGGAGGAGATCCAGCAGACAGGTCTACCGAGAGCGCGGGTTCTTGCTCCGCGGCCGCGAGCTGGTCATCGACCACAACGCCCTCGCGCGCCGCGCCATGGCGCACGTCGACAACTGCCTGCAGGAGCTGCTGGGCGCCGCGGACGGCCATCCGCTGAAGCAGCTCCTCGGCCTGCTGCTCGCCTTCTACCAGGAGCTCAAGTACGAGGTCCCGCCCGACACCGTCGGGCCGAAGCACATCCTGGGGCTGTGGGTCCCCGCCGAGGTGCTGGCCGAGGGCAAGGGCGACTGCGACTCGAAGGCGGTCGCCTTCGCGGCGATGTGGCGGCGGCTGCCGCCGCGCGTGATCGTGATCCGGGTGCCCAACCACGTGCTGATTGGCGTCGAGGCCAAGCCGGGCCCCGACGAGAGCTACGTCCAGATCGGCAACCGCTACTACGTCCTTTGCGAGGTGGCCGGCCCGCGCAAGCTGCGCCCCGGCTACCAGCCGCTCAAGGGCAGCTTCGAATACGTGACGATCGACCCGGCATAGGCGGAACGAGGCCGCGGCTTTCATGTGTGCCTGATAGGCACACACTTTGGTACGCTGGAACCCGGTGAAGTACTTCGCCTGGGACGACGCGAAGAACGAAAGGCTGAAGACCGAACGCGGGATCGGGTTCGAGGACATCGTGTTTCACATCGAGCGGGGCGATCTGCTGGAAGTGATCGAGCATCCGAACAAGACTCGGTACGGGGGCCAGCGCATCTTCGTCGTCCGTTGGGATGACTACGTGTACCTGGTGCCGTTTGTCGAGGACGACCGGCTGGTGTTCTTGAAGACGATCATTCCGAGCCGCAAGGCCACCAAACTGTATTTGGGCAAGGAGCCGGACGACCATGAAGCTTGACCCGAACGAGAAAGACCTGCTCGAGTCCGTCGAACGTGGCGAATGGCGGCCTGCGCGTGGGGGCAAAAGGGAGCGCAGCCGCTACGTCCGCTACGCCACGGCCACATTTCGCAAGGATCGCCGTCTGAACATCCGCCTCTCGAGCAAGGACCTGGAGGCGATTCAGAAGCGCGCACTTGCCGAGGGGCTGCCTTACCAAACGTTGATCTCGAGCCTCCTGCACAAGTACGCCTCGGGCCGCCTGATCGAAGACTGATCCTTCGCCAGGGACACAGATTGATGTGACGACGATTTCGATGCGAAAAGTCGGGCGGTAGCACATTCTGAGCCAGCGGTGAGGTACGCGGGTGTCAGGGTTCGTCGATGAGTTCCGCGGCCTCGCGCTTCAACGCCGCCAGGTTCGCCTCGATCACGCCCCACGCCACTTCGTCGGCCACGGACGCATATCCGTGGATGAGTGACGATCGACCCGGCGAAGGCAGGGCCGATCAGAAGGACCTGGAGGGATTGCTCAACTACTTCAGGGTTGGTCCGTGAAGCGCCTCGCGTACGGCCTGCGCCAGGCACGGCGTGGGCCTCGGGCTTGATCGGACCGGGTACGGGGATCATACTCATCCCATGAGTACGCGTTTGCAGGTGGTCGTGCAACAGGCCGAGTTGCGTGAGATCCGCCGCGCGGCCCGCCAGCAGCGGATGAC
>CAZVOI010000072.1:0-1902 GCA_964628275.1 uncultured Acidobacteriota bacterium
TAGATCGCGCCGGCGGGTTCGCTGCTGTCTACCGGCAGGCCCTCCGCCTGCATCGCGGTGAAGCCTTGGCGCAGGGCGTCGAGGCGCGATTGGAGGCCGCGCTTCATGCCGGTCTGGAACTCGCGGGTCGCCGTCGGGTCGCCGAGGAGAGCGATCGTGCCGAACTGCTCGGGACGCGGGGCCCAGGCGCCGACGTGCGCGAGCAGCGACGACATCTTGGCGATCACGTCCACCGGTCCGACCGCCCAGCCGACGCGCAGGCCGGTGGCCGCGAACGCCTTGCTGATGCCGTCGACGAAGACGGTGTAGCGCGCCATCTCGGGAACGAGCGCGGGCGGCGTGTAGTGCTTGGCGTCGCCGAAGGTGAGCGTCCAGTACACCTGGTCGTAGAGCAGGTAGAGCGGGCGCTCGCCGCGGCGCTCCCTGGATTCGTTCTCGCGCACGATGTCTTCGCTGATTCCCTGGAGCACGTCCTTTGCGATCATCGTGCCGGTGGGATTCAGCGGCGTGCACAGGCACAGCAGGCGCGTGCCGGGGAGAGCCGCGCGAACGGCTTCGCGCGACGGCAGGAAGCGATCGGCCAACCCGGTCTGGATTGTGGCGCCCACGCCGCCGACCAGGTGGGTGTAGTGGTTGTTGTTCCAGCTCGGAATCGAATAGACGACGCGGTCGCCGGGGTCGCAGACGGTGCGGAACGTCCCGTAGATCCCGGGTCGCGAGCCGCTGGTGATCAGGATCGACTCGAGCGGGTATTCGAGCCCCAGCTCGCGCGCGTACCCCTTCTGCACCGCCTCGCGGAGCTCGTTCAAGCCGGAAGTGGGTGGATAGTTCGTCTGGCCCTTCTCGATGGCCGCCGTGAGCGCCTTCGACATGACGTCCGGAATCGGGAAGTGCTTGGGGCTGAAATCGCCGACCGTCAGGTCGCACACGCTCGCGCCCTTGGCGACGAGCGCGCGGATCTCGTTCGCGATCCGCAGGATCTCGGAGCCGATCAGGCCGCGCGCCATCGCGCCCAGTCGCTTCTCCGGCGCGGGCCCCGTCTCTTTCACGAGCTGTGCGATCTCGGCGGTCTTCAGCGTCTCGCTCATGGGCCGCAACTATGCCACAGCGATGGTAGGCTGCGCGACCGAAGGCAGGCGCATGAAAGCCATCCGTATCCACTCGTTTGGAGGTCCCGAGGTTCTCAAGATCGAGGATCTCGCCGCGCCGGAGCCGCCGCCCGGCCACGTTCGGATCCACGTCGCCGCCGCCGGCCTCAACTTCCTCGAGGTCTACCACCGCACGGGTCTCTATCCCAACCCGCTGCCGATGACGCTGGGTGGTGAAGGCGCCGGCGAGGTCGTGGCGGTCGGGCCAGAGGTGAAGTCGCTCCGCGTCGGCGACCGCGTGGCGTCGATCGCGCTCCTGGGCTCGTACGCCGAGGAAGCGCTCGTTCACGAAGACAAGGCCGTGCGGATTCCCGATGGCATGGAGCTGCAGCACGCCGCCGCGGCGCTGCTTCAAGGGATGACCGCGCATTACCTGGTCTACTCGACGTTCCCGCTGAAGCCCGGCCAGTCGTGCCTGATCCACGCGGCGGCCGGGGGCGTCGGCCTGCTGTTGATTCAGCTCGCCAAGCGCTGCGGCGCGCACGTCTTCGGCACCGTCTCGACCGAGGAGAAGGCGGCGCTCGCGCGCGAGGCCGGCGCCGACCAGGTGATCCTCTACACTCGCGACGACTTCGAGGCCGAGATCAAGAAGGCGACCGACGGAAAAGGCGTTAGCGTCGTCTACGACTCCGTCGGCGCGACCACCTTCGACAAGAGCCTGGGCTCGCTCGCGCCCCTCGGAATGCTGGTCCTCTACGGCCAGTCGAGCGGTGTCGTGCCGCCGTTCTCGGCGAGCGTGCTCGCCCAGAAGGGA
>CAZVOI010000073.1:0-5828 GCA_964628275.1 uncultured Acidobacteriota bacterium
CATGACGCCTCCCAAGACGAGGAGCAGCAGGCTGAGTTTGGTCATCGTTCGTTATTCGTTCCGCAGCAGTTCCAGGGACGTTCGCCGGAAGATCTCGAGGCTGCCCGAGGCGCCGAGAGCGACGGTCAGCACCATCACGCCGGCCCCGAAGCCGAGCAGCGACAAGCCAGGCAACGTGAAGCGAGTCTCGAACAGGAAGCGTACCAGCGCCCAGCCGGCTGCCGTGGCGAGCAGCACGCCAGTCGAGGCGGCGAGCGCTCCGAGTGCCGCGTACTCGGCGACCACCACGCGCGCGACCTGGCGCCGCGTCGCCCCGAGGGTCTTCAGCAACACGGCTTCGCGCAGCCGCTCGAGCCGGCTGGCAGCAACCGCACCGAGCAGAACCAGGCAGCCGGTCGCGACGCTGAACAGGGCCAGGAAACGCACCGCCCAGTCCAAACGCGAGAACAGGCCCTCGAGCGCGCGCTGAACATCCGCCAGATCCAGCGCGCTCACGTTCGGGAATCGCTCGACCATCAGCCGAATCAGGCGGGCGCGATCGGCGGCTGCTTCGAGGCGAAGCAGCGTGACGAAGGTCTGCGGGGCCTGGTCGAGCGGGCCCTTCGGAAACACCGCGAAGAAGCCGGGTGCGAGCCGCGCCCACTCGACGCGACGCAGGCTCGACACACGGCTCTTCAAGAGCACGCCCTGCACGTCCCACACGATCTCGTCGTTGATGGTGACGCCGAGGTCGCGGGCGACGTCGGCCTCGAGCGAGACCTCGGTTTCCTCGGCCATCGCGGCGTCCGGCCTCCACCAGGAGCCAAGGACGATCTCCTCGGCGGCTCCCAAGCTGGCCCGGTAGCTGCTTCGGAACTCGCGCCGCATCAGCCACGCAGGCGTCGCCTGGCGCGCACCGGCTGCCGCCTGCGCCAGCTTCTGCGAGGTCGGCACGCCCTTGAGCGAGTGGATCCGCATCGGGACGATCGGCACCGTCTCGCTGGGCACGGCGCCGGCCGCCTTCAGCTCGGCGAGCACCGCGTCGAGCTGGTCGGGCTGGATATCGAAGAGTGCTACGTTCGTGCGCGGGCCCTCGGGCATCCGCAGCTCGCGCAGCAGGTTGTGCTGCAGCACCAAGAGCGTCGCGAGCAGGAAGGCGCCGAAGCCGAGCGAGAGGGCGACTGCCAGGGTCTGGTTCGCGGGCCGATGCAGGTTGGCGAGCCCCTGTCGCCACGCATAGGGCAGGCGCGGCGAGAGCACCCGGCGCAGCATCGCCCGCAAGCCCGACGCCGCGAGCCACAGCACCAGGAGCGCCGCGCCGACTCCGGCCGTGAAGGCGGCCCCGACCATCGCCCCGCCGCCCTCGATGCTGGCAATCAACAAGACCCCGGCGGCGAGCGCCAGCGCCGCGAGCCCGCGTTCGAGCGGTGGGCTACTGACTGGCTCGACGTCACGACGCAACGCCAAGAGCGGAGGGACGCGCCGCACCGCGAGCAGGGGAGAGAGCGCGGAGAGCGCCGCCACGAACGCGCCCGTGAGCAGGCCGGAGGCAATCGCGGTCCAGGAGATCGAGAAGCCGAGATCCGCCGGAACCCAGTCACGCAAGAGACGCGGCAAGACGGCCTGAAGCCCGGTTCCGAGAATCGCCCCGCACACGCTGCCGACGAGACCCAGGCCCAGCGCCTGAGTCAGATACGCCGCCGTGACCTGGCCCGAGGAGGCGCCGATGCAGCGCAGCACCGCGATCGTCTCCAGGCGGCGTCGCACCAGAACGTGAGTCGCGCTCGCGACCCCGATGCCGCCCAGCAACAACGCGACCAGGCCCACCAGGCCGAGATAACGGCCGAGGCGGTCCAGGTTCTCGCTGATCCGGCGCTGGTCCTCGGCCAGCGTGCGCAGCGAGACGCGCTCGGCGGCCAGCGGCGGCCGATGCCGCTCGACCAGCCGCTGCAGGTCCACCCGCTCCGGCACGCGCAGGAATGCCTCGTAGCGGGCTCGCGAGCCGAAGCCGAGCAGGCCGGTGGCGGCGGTCGCGCGGAACGGAATGAAGACACGCGGCCCGAGAGCGGTCCGCACGCCGATGTCGCCGGGGAAGTTCCGCACCGCGGCCCGGATCCTGAAGCGTGCTTCGCCGATGGCCAAGGTATCGCCGATGCGGGCGTCGAGCGCGATCAACAACGCCTCGTCCACGAGCGCGTGCGCGCCGTCGCCCTCCGCCAGCCTCGCCCACTCTCCGGGAGGATCGGTTTGCACCTCCCCGTAGAAGGGGTAGCCGTGCTCCAGCGCGAGCACCTGGGCAAGTCGTGCGCTGGTCGAGCCTTCTGCATAGGCCATCGCGCCGAAGCTCGTGAGGCGCGCGATTTGCGCTCCGCGCGCGGCCTCCACTAGCGAGGCAAGGCCGCTCTCGGCCGTCGCCGAGAACGGCCGCGCGCTGCCCGCGACGAGGTCGGCGCCGAGCAGGGCCCTCGCCTGCGACTGCACCGACTGGCGGACCGAGGCGGAGAAGCCGCGGATCGCCACCAGCGCCGCCACGCCGACCGCGACAGCGCCCAACAGCAGCAGCAGCGTGCGCCGCGAGCCGCGCGTCTCGCGCCAGGCCAGCGCCAGAGCGAAGCGCGCGCCGTTCACTGGATCGGCGCCGTGACGTCGGAGACGACGCGCCCGCTGAGCAGCCGGATAACGCGGCGCGCGCGCCCCGCAAGCTCAGGATCGTGGGTCACCAACACCAGCGTCGCGCCGCTCTCCCGGTTCAGCTCGACCATCAGGTCGATCACGGTCGCGCCGGTCGCAGCGTCGAGGTTGCCGGTGGGCTCGTCGGCGAAGAGCAGCCGAGGCCGGATGCTGAAGGCGCGCGCCAGCGCGACCCGCTGCTGCTCGCCGCCCGACAATTGCGCGGGGTAGTGGCCGGCGCGATCTTCGAGGCCGACGCGCGCGAGCAGCTCGTCGGCGCGGGCCGCGCCGTTCTGGCCGCGCAGCTCGAGCGGGACCTGTACGTTCTCGCGCGCCGTCAGCGTGGGGATGAGCTGGAACGACTGGAACACGAAGCCGACCTTCTCCCCGCGCAGCCGCGCGCGGGCATCTTCGTCCAGGGAGCCGAGGTCCTGGCCGTCGAGCACGACCCGGCCCGAGCGGGGCCGGTCGAGGCCGGCGAGCAACCCCAAGAGCGTGCTCTTGCCGCTGCCCGACGGGCCGACGATCGCGAGGAAGCCGCCGGCCGCCAGCGTGAAGTTGATATCCTGAAGCACCGGCAGCTCGCGTCCGCCGGACAGATAGGTCTGGCCGAGCTTCTCGCAGAGGATCATCAGACGGGCAAGACGAAAGCCGCGCGTGAAAAGTTGTGGTCCATCCTGGTGATGCTCCTGTTCACTGGCTGCCGCGCGGACACGACCGCCAAGCCCGGCACGGCTGCCGCATCATCATCTCCCGTGATCCAGGCTCGCGTCATCCTGTTCGTCGGCACGAGCCTCACGGCAGGCTACGGCCTGGATGATCCCGAACAGGCGCATCCGGGACTGATTCAGCGCCGGCTCGAGGCCGAGGGGCTGCGCTACCGCGTCGTGAACGCGGGCGTGAGCGGCGAGACGTCGGCGGGAGCGCTGCGCCGGATCGAGTGGCTGCTGCGCCAGCCGGTTGCCGTGCTGGTGCTCGAAACCGGCGCCAACGACGGCTTGCGCGGGCACGACCCCGACGCGCTGCGCGCGAACATTCGCGAGATCCTGGGCCTGGCCAAAGGGCGCCGGCCCCAGCCGAAGCTCGTCCTCATCGGCATGAAGGCGCTCACGAACTATGGACCCGACTACGGCTGGCGCTTCGAGTCGGTCTACCCGGACCTGGCACGCGAGACCGGCGCCACGCTGGTGCCGTTCCTGCTCGAGGGTGTCGCCGGCGTGCCCCGCTTCAACCAGGCCGACGGCCTTCACCCGACCGCCGAAGGCCAGCAGAAGATGGCGGACACGGTCTGGGCGGCGTTGCGTCCCTTGCTGGATTAGCGACTGGCGTCCCCGGATGACGCTTTGCGCACTTGACAAACACCCCATCGCGGCGTCTATAGTGCTTTCCGGAGGCGACGATGACCGTTCCGCCAGGAGCGGGCCAGCCCAAAAGGCACGGCTCGCGACGGCGGCGCCATCGTCACCGGCACGAGAACCGGCCCGGCGGACCTTACCCGCAACAGCAGCACCAAGGTCCGCGCGGACCGCGGGACCCGCGACAAGTTCCGATCCCATCGACCGGGCCGACGACGCCAGCGGATGGCGTCGCGGACATCAGTGATGGCGTCGGCGGGTTCTTGAGGCAGGTTTCGCAAAACTATCTCCCCATGCGGGATGACGTGATCATCCCGCCGCAGATCGCCCGAGATTACGGGCTTCGCGAAGGGGCCGAGGTAGAAGGCCTGTC
The DNA here is from genome assembly GCA_964628275.1 of uncultured Acidobacteriota bacterium. GTDB lineage: Bacteria > Acidobacteriota > Vicinamibacteria > Fen-336 > Fen-336 > CAZVOI01. The sequence goes on from CAZVOI010000073.1 coordinate 4,378, forward strand.
GCGTGACGGTGGCAACGGGCGCCGCACACTCGTTGAAGTGACGAAGGTTGGGGGACGAACCCCTGACGAGTACAAGGTTCTGCCTCACTTCCAAGACCTCGTCTCGATCAATCCGAGCGAGGCATTCCGCCTGGCGGGAGAGCAGGCCGAGACCTCGCTGCGCGTGATCGACCTGATCGCGCCGATCGGCCGTGGCCAGCGCGGCCTGATCGTGTCGCCTCCCAAGGCCGGCAAGACGACACTGCTCGAGCACCTGGGCGTCGCGATCGCGAAACACCATCCCGAAGTCCATCTGATCATGCTGCTGATCGACGAGCGGCCCGAGGAAGTCACGCACTTTCGCCGCGCCGTCAAAGCCGAGGTCCTGGCGTCTTCGTCCGACTCGGCCTCCGACTCCCACATCCGTCTGGCGCGCCTGGCGATGGACCGCTCGAAGCGCATGGTCGAGCAGGGGCGTCACGTGGTGATCCTGCTCGACTCGCTGACGCGGCTCGGGCGAGCCAGCAACCGCGAGATGGGTCCCGGCGGCCGCACCATGTCGGGCGGCGTCGACAACCGCGCCTTGCAGTTCCCGCGACAGTTCTTCGGCGCCGCGCGCAACTGCGAGGGCAGCGGCAGCCTGACGATCCTCGCCACCGCGCTCGTCGACACCGGCAGCCGCATGGACGAAGTGATCTTTCAGGAGTTCAAGGGCACCGGCAACATGGAGCTGATCCTCGATCGTTCGATCGCGGACCGGCGCATCTTCCCCGCGGTGGACGTGCTGAAGTCCGGCACGCGGCGCGAAGAGCTGCTCTGCCCGCCGGACGAGTTGGCCAAACGCCACTTGCTGCGACGCGCGCTGGCCGACCTGTCGTCGACCGAGGCCGCCCAGTTCCTGATCGACAAGATCCAGAAGACGCCGTCGAACGCGGCGTTCCTGGCCGGCATCGTCGCGCCATCCGGCATGACGGCGAGCACGCGCCGCTATCGCTAGACCGGCGCTCCCCCTGAAAAGGCTCGCAGGTGAATCAAGAACATCACCGCTGGTTCTCGCACCGTCTCAATAGAGAGATGGGGATCCGCGTCCACGGCCACTACGGCCCGCCGATCCTGGTGTTTCCGACGAGCGGCGGCGACGAGTGGGAGTACGAGGGCCAGGGCATGATCGGGGCGCTCCAGCATCACATCGACGCCGGCCGCGCCAAGTTCTTCTGCGTGAACTCGGTCAACAACGACAGCTGGTACAGCAAGAGCGCTCACCCGCGCCACCGCAGCTACATGCAGGCGATGTACGACGCTTACGTCGCGTTCGAGGCGGTGCCGTTCATCTACGACCACTGTCGCTCGCAGGGCATCGCGATCACCACCAGCGGCGCATCCTTCGGCGCGTATCACGCGGCCAACTCGCTCCTGAAGCACCCCGACGTCTTCAAACGCTGCCTGGCGCTGTCGGGCGTCTACGACATCCG
>CAZVOI010000074.1:0-3147 GCA_964628275.1 uncultured Acidobacteriota bacterium
CGAGAGGGTCGTCGAAGACGTCGAGATTGCGTCGCCGTCAGAGCGCCCGACCTGAGCCGCCCGCTCGTGGAGTCCGTGTCGCACGGCCGCCAACCCCGTCTGGTAGCATTCCCGCACCGGGGGATCCCATGCGAATCGCAGTCTTCTTGGCCGTGGTGGCTCTCTCCAGCATGACCGCCGCGGACGAACACGGGCCCGTCGTCACCCTGAACCACTTCTACGTCGTCGTCGACGCACCGACCTACGAAGCCGCGCGGACGTCCGCGTTCCTGACGCGCGTGTTCGCGCCGTTCGAGGCGCGCACGACCGTGCGCAACGACACGAGCTACACCGGCAGCTACTGGTACGGCCGCCGGACGTACTTCGAGCTCTTCGAGCCGCCCGCGCAAGGGCCGATCGGAGCCAGCGGCCTGGCATTGGGGGTCGAGGAGCCGGGGGCAAGCGCGGTGGTGCAGCAGCGATGGAAGGACGCGCTCGGGACGGCCGGCGGCGGCCTCGTCACGCGCAAGACCGAAACCGACGAAGCCCCTTGGTTCGAGATGACCTACGCGGGCGAGGTCCCCGGCCTGCGCGTCTGGCTGATGGAGTACCACCGCGACTTCCTCGCCCGCTGGTACGCCACGCTCACGCCAGCCCGCTCGATCGCTCGGGCGGACGTCCTCGACCGCTACGTCGCGAAGATCAGCCAGTCCGACCGGCGAGAGTCGGCGCTGCTGAAGGACGTCACGGCCCTCACGATCGCCCTCGCCCCGGCCGAGCGCGAGGGCCTCGTGAAGCAGCTCCGCGCGGTGGGCTGGACCGCGACGGACGAGGCCGACGCCGTCGTCTGCCGGGGCCCCGAGTCGGAGCAACTCCGCCTCGTGACGCCGGTGGCTGCGCATACTGGCATCGTCGAGGTCGAGTTCTCGCTGCAGCACAGCGTCCCGAAAGCCGCCCACCGCATCGGCAGCGCCGAGCTTCGCCTGGATGGCGAGTCCGCCCGGCTGCTCCTCAACGCAGCTTCAAGCGCGCGCTGATCGATCAGGAAGCCCGAGCAACCCGGCGACCGAGATGTCCTCGTCAATGTCGGGCCAGCGGATCCCGAGTCCGGGCCCGATTGTGGGAAAGGGATGGCGCCCCGTCAAGGGCGCGCTTCAGAGCTCGAACGTCAGAAACCGATGGCGAGACGGATTCCAACTCCTCCGCCGCGGGGCATCACGGGCTGCAGGGAAAGCTCCGTCACGTCGGCGGGGCGCCACCCCTCGCCCGGCGCGAGCGAGTAGCCCAGACACGCACCGAGCGGCAACGTCAGCAACCCGCTCAGGAGGGCCGTGTCGACGCAGTGGATGTCGTAGCAGCCCCCGTCGCCGGACGCACACACCCCGCCGCATGGCACGGTCAAGCCAATGACGATGGCCGCGCCCGCGCCCGCGAGGAAACCGGCGGCCAATCCGCGGCCCTTCCGACTGGAACGCCGGCTGACTTCCAGGCCCAGGATGTCCGCCCGCGAGATCTGGACAGTCAGCAGCTTGCCCTTTTGGGCCTGTTCGAGATCGATCGTCCAGCCGCGGACGGCCACGAGCCGCCCCGTGAACTGACCGTGGGCGGTCGTGACCCGTACGCGCGGGGTTGCGCCGGGCTCGTCGACACCCTCCGCACCTGCGGGCCTCGCGCCCAGGACCCCGAGGGCAAGCACCAGGGCAAAGATCGTCCGCTCCGCTCCCAGCACGCTCGCCTCCGTCAATGCTCCTCCAGGGCTGCTCGGGACACAGACGGACGCCGGGCCTGCGTTTTCCGCTCCTGAACGCCTGGCAGCCAAGCTGACGCGCGCCGGCCGGTCCTGGGCAGGACCGGCCGGGCGCGACCGAGACCAACAAACCCGAGTGCGCGCGGGTCAGTCGATGCCGCAGAGGATCTTGCGGGCGAAGTGGTCCGCGTGCCCCGCGGAGAAGCGCCAGCTCAGGGACTGCCGCGGGTCGCCGAGCAGGACCTGGGCGGCCCGCTCCGTCACCTGGCCGCGACGATCGGTGAGCGTTCCTCGATGGGCCTCGAAAACGAGGGCCTCGACGGGGTCACCGGCCGGCTCGAACGTGGTGGGCGAGGTCGGCCTCATCGGCGTTGCTTGCAGCGTTCCTCCGACCATGTACGTACGGTCGTAGCGGCCCGACCGGCTGGTTTGAACAGTCATCGAGAAGTCGAGGGGCCCCTCGAGCTTGACCAGGTCGTAGGGCCCGGTCGCGCAGAACGGCTTCGGGACCACGATCGAGTACGTAACCCGGGTCGTGGTCGTCTGCTTCGACCGGCAGGGCTCGAAGTCGATGGCGCCCACGAGCACCCTCGCCTGGCCGCTCGTGGGAATCGGGACGTCCCCTGAAGCGGGGGTCACGAGCCCCAGCGAGGTCAGGAGAGGGCCGGCGCCCGCCTGCGCGAGGCCGACGTAGACCGGGCGGCGAACCGCCCGAAACGTCCCGGGTGGGACGAGCCCGACGGCGCTCGGGGCGGCCGTGAGAGCGCCAGTCCGCCCCATGTCAAAGGTCGCGAACTCACGCGCGAGGTCCCAGCTCAGGACCTCGTGCTCGGCCGTGCCGGGGATCAGGAACTCGAAGTGCGCGGTGCCGAGCGTGTGCTCGCCCGAGCGGAAGAGACGGATGTGGAACCGGACCGGGCTGCCGAGTGGGGCGCCCGGCTGGACGCAAGCGAGTTGGACGGCGCCGCCCACCCAGCCGGCGGGATCGGCGTAGGCCGCCTGCTCGTAGCCCATGGCGTCGGTCCATGTGCAGTTGCCGCCCGGCAGCGATGCGAACGGGGGCCGGTTGCCGTCGAGCTTCATGAGCTCCTGGCGGATCGCACGCGGGTCGGCGTTCGGGAAGACCAGGTTGATGGGGTCCGACGGGTTCTCGAAGTCGGAGCTGGTGTAGGGCCACAGGGTCAGGGACTCACCGCCTGCGTCGATGTGCTTCAGGTCGTCGGGGGCGTCCTGACCCTCCCACGCCGGGGCGGCTGCGGCGACGAGGCCCATCAGGACGGCCAGGATCGGCGAACGGGTGCTGTTTCGCATCGTCGTGCTCCTTTCGGGCCGGCGTCGTCCGCTCGAGCGCGGTTCCGACGGAGGCTTGTTGGAGAGTAAAGAAGCGACGACGCGACCCTGTTACACCTATGGCTCCCGCG
>CAZVOI010000075.1:0-21312 GCA_964628275.1 uncultured Acidobacteriota bacterium
AGCGCAAGGCCGCGCGCCTGCGCTACCTGCGCGACCGCTGGCTGAAGCGCCTGACGGGCGAGCCGGGAGTCAAGATCCACACCAGCACCGACCCGGCGATGGCCTGCGCGATCGGCAACATCGGGATCGCCGGCGTCGACATCGCCAAGCTCGGCCAGCACTTGTGGGCGAAGCGCCGGCTGATCGTGGTGCCGATCATCCACGAGGAGTTCTCGGGTCTGCGCGTGACGCCGAACGTATACACCACGCTCGGCGAGGTCGACGCGTTCGCCGACGAGATGGAGAAGGTGATCGCCAAGGGCCTGCCGGCTTGAGCGCCGCACCGGGCCAGGTCGTCTGGATCGACAACACGGTCGGGAACGCCGACGCGCTTCGTGACTTCTACGCCGCGGTCGTCGGCTGGAAACCGGAACCGGTCGGGATGGGCGACTACTCCGACTACAACATGACGGACGGAACCGGCAAGCCCGTCACCGGCATCTGCCAGGCGCGCGGTGAGAACGCGAAGATCCCGCCGGGCTGGCTGGTGTATTTCAGCGTCGCCGACTTCGACCGGAGCCTGGCCAAAGCCCAGGAGGCGGGCGCTACCGTTCTCGATGGGCCGCGCGGCAAGTCGCCGTCGCGCTTCGTGATCTTGCGCGATCCCGCAGGTTGCTCGGTCGCGATCAGCGAAACCGGAGCCCCGGATGCCTGACGGCCTCGGCATCGACCGTGTCGCGCAGATCGCGATCAACATCAAGGACGTGGTGAAGGCCGAAGCCTTCTACCGCGACGTCCTCGGGCTCAGGCATCTCTTCGCGGTTCCGCCGAAGATGTCGTTCTTCGACTGCGGCGGGATCCGGCTGATGCTGTGCATCGCCGAGAAACCCGAGTACGACCACCCGAGCTCGATCCTGTACTTCAACGTCAGCGACATCCAGGCCGCCCACGCCACGCTCGTCTCGCGCAGCGTGGCGTTCGAGACCCCGCCGCAGATGATCGCGCGCCTGGAGAAGTTCGACCTGTGGATGGCCTTCTTCCGCGACTGCGAGGGCAACCCGCTGGCCCTGCAGAGCGAGGTGCCGCGGAGCTGACGCGCCCGCGACGCCTGGCGTCTTCCAGCCGCGGCGTTTGAGGTCCCAGTAGATCAAGGTGCCGGCGATCGCCGCCAGCGCGAGCAGTGCGACCCTGGGACCGGTCTGCCCGAATACGATCTTGCCGACCCCGGACAGGCTCGCGTTGACGCCTGCTTCTGCTCCCTGTGTACATTCCAGAACCATGGTGTATGATGTGGTGTATGCGAACGAACATCGTGCTGAATGAGAGCCTGGTGCGCGAGGCCATGCGGTATTCGCGGGCGCGGACGAAGCGCGAGCTGGTCGACGAGGCGCTCGCGACGTTCGTCAAGGTCAAGGCGGCAGAGGCGGGTCGCGGCGGCTATCGAGATCGCGTGCGCTCGCTCGATCAGCGGCTGCGCGGGCTCTCCCTCCGCGAACGGCCCTCGGCGGTGCTGCGCGCCGACCGCGATCGAGCGTGACTGGTTTCGTCCTCGACACCAGCGTCGCGATCGCCTGGTACCTGCCCGAGTCTTTCGCGAGCCAAGCTCGTGTTTGGCGAGAACGCATGATCCAGGACGGTATCCGGCTGGTCGTGCCGAGCCTCCACTTCTGGGAGTTCGCGAACGTCCTGAGAACCTACGTGAGGCGCGGTGAGCTGGACGCTCCGACCGCCCAGGAGATCTACGAGGTTCACCTAGAGGCCCCGCTGGAGACGGCCGAGCCCGACCGCGCCGGCGTCCTGGAAACCGCGCTACGCCTCGATGCCACGGCGTACGACGCGGTCTATATCGCGCTCGCCGAGTCGATGGACCTGCGACTGCTGACCGCCGAACGCTCGACGACCCCCTGGGTCAGCCGCCTCGGCAAGCGGATCGAAGCCGTTCGACGCTGATCGCCGCCCCGTGGAGGTTCTGCTCGTCGACACTGCGCTCGCGCTGGTGGCGGTGGGCGTCTTGTCCGTGGTGCGGCCGCTGCGCTTCCTGCGCATCCGCTCGCGTCGTATCGGAGCGCTGGTGGCTGTAGCCGGGCTGGCCCTGCTCGCGATCGGGTTGACGCTTCCGGTCCGGCGGCTCGAGCTGCCGCCCGTCGCCCCGGCTCTCGACGGAATCATGTCGAACTACGAGTTCGGCGAGCACCACGAGCTCCAGATCTCCGCTCCGCCGGAGCGCGTGTACGCGGCTGTGCGCGCCGTGACGGCCGAAGAGATCCGCCTGTTCCGGCTGCTGACCTGGCTACGCTCGCCGCGCTGGCCGGGAACCGGAAGGGAGAACATCCTGAATCCGGCCGCGGACCGGCCGATCCTGGACGTGGCGCTCGGCACGGGCTTCGTGTTGCTGCACGACGCGCCCGGCCACGCCGTCGTGGTCGGCGCGATCGTGTGTTGCGGCCCGCGCCGGCCGCCGCGTACGGCGGAGGACTTCCAGAAAGCGCAGGGCTCGCTGGCGCGCGCCGTGATGAGCTTCGAGCTCGAGCCTCGTGACGGCGGGACGCGCCTCGTCACCCAGACCCGAATTCAGGCGACCGACGCGGCAGCCGAGCGTTCCTTCGCGGCGTACTGGCGGGTGATCTATCCCGGCAGCGCGGTCATCCGCTGGATGTGGCTGCGAGCGATCCGCGACCGTGCCGAAGCGGGGCCGCGCTGAGGCTGCAAAGGTCGGCTGGGTCTTCACCCTTGCCAGCGCGCCTACAACCTGATCCCGAACCCCGCAGCGACTTCGCTTCTACTGCAACGATGCCGCAACTCGTTCCAGAACGAGTTGGTTCAAGTCTGCGAGGCCGGTTTTTCGCAGCCTGCTAGTCGCGCAGCGCGGCCGCGATCTTCGCGGCTTCGTAGACGACCTTCCCGCCGACGATCGTCGCGATCACCTCCGCCTTCAGCAGCGCCTGCGGGTTCGAGCGGCCAGCCTCGACCAGGTTGGTGTCGAGGACGGCGATGTCGGCGAGCTTACCGGGCTCCAGGCTGCCCTTCTGGCTCTCCTCGAACGACGCCCACGCCGGGCCCTTGGTGTACGCCTCGATCGCCTCTTCGATGGTGAGGCGCTGATCCGCGAACCAGCCGGCTTTGGGTTCGCCGCCGAGCGTCTGTCGCGTGACCACCGCGTACAGGCCGTAGCGCGGGTTCAGGTAGTAGCGGGCGGCGTTGGTGCCAGGGCTGTCGCTGCCGAAGACGAGCACGGCGCCCGCGTTCTTCAGCTTGCGGAAGGCGTACGCGTCGCGCGCGCGCACCGAGCCGATGCGCTCTTCCATCCAGCGCATGTCGTCGGAGACGTGGTACGGGTTCACCTCGGCGACCAGGCCGAGAGCGCCGAAGCGCGCGAAGTCGTCGGGGTGGACGTGCTGCGCGTGAATCACGCGCCAGCGATGGTCCTTGCCGACGAGGCCTTCCTCGCGCAGCACTCGCTCGTACACGTCGAGCAGGATCCGGTTGCCCAGGTCGCCGATTGCGTGCACGTGCGGCGGGATGCCGGACCGGGTCGCGGTCTTGATCAGCTTCTCCAGATTGCCGGGGCCGAAGCGGGTGTAGTGGTCGGCCTCGCCCAGCGTCACGGCAGCGCCCTCTTGCGCTTCCGGGAACATGATGTGGCGCAGCGAGCCGCGGTTCCTGGAGTCGTGCGCGAACGGCTGGAAGAAGAGCGCCTGGCTGTTGCCCATGATGCCGTCGACCCAGGCCTTGAAGCCCACGAGCCGCAGCCAGTCGTCCCCGAAGCCGCGCGACAGACCGAGTGCTGTGGTCTCGGGCGCTTGCCAGAGCTGTGGCCGGATGTTGATGCGCGCGCTGAGCTCGCCGCGCCGGAACAGCTCCTGGTACGCCATCACCTGCTCCGCCGACGACAGGTCCTGAATCGTCGTGACGCCACTCTCGCGCGCTTCGCGCAGCACCGCGCGCACCTGCGCCAGCCGCTGCTCGAACGAGATAGGCGCGACCGACTTGCGCACCAGGTCCACCGCCGAGCCGCGCAGGATCCCGGTCAGGCGCCCGGCAGCGTCCTTCGCGATCTCACCGCCGGGCGGCGCGGGTGTCGTCTCGTCCACGCCCGCGAGCTTCAGCGCCAGGCTGTTCGCGAGGTGCATCGAGCGGTCGAAGCGGCTGATCAACACCGGATGCTCCGGCGTGGCGCCGTCGATCATGCGCCGGTCGGGCGTGAACGGCGCGCCGCTGGACAAAGCACCGGCGGCTCCGGCCTGCCCGGCTCCCCACTTCTCGTAGGCGCCCCAATCCCCGCGCAGGATCCAGCTCCCCTTCGGCAGCCGCTGCGCCGCGCCTCGAACGCGCTCCAAGAGCGCCGCTTCGGTATGGACGTCGAGCAGGTTGGCGCCGACCAAGAGAGCGCCGGTGCTGTCGACGTGCACGTGCGCGTCGTTGAAACCGGGGGCCACGAATGCGCCCCTGAGGTCGAGAACGCGCGTGGTCTTTCCACGCAGGGGCGCGAGCTCCGCCGAGGAGCCGACCGCCAGGATCCGCTCGCCGCGAACCGCCACCGCCTCGGCCCACGGCCGTTTGGCGTCGAGCGTGTAGACCCTGGCGTTGGTCAGCAGCAGGTCGGCCGTGTCGGCGTGAGCGGAGCCGCCAGCCAAGAGAAGCAGCGCAAGCACCAGGCGTCGCATGGTTCCTCCTACGGGGTTCGGACCGGATCCTAGCCGAGACCGAAGCTTTTCCGAGCGGGAAGAGCGAAGCACCTGCCGGCGTTTGTATGATGGAGTGTCGCCCGTCGTCAGGAGGCCCCATGCTGATCGGCCGCGCCGCTGACCTGAAGTCGTCCGAGATCACGCCCGAGCCGCTCTATTGGGACCGCCGCGCCTTCCTGGCGACGCTCGGGGCCGGCGCCGCTTTCGCCGGGAGCGCGCTCGGCGCCGCCGACAACCCGCCGGCCGTCGGCACGCCCTACGGACTACAACCTGACGACACCGCGACACCCTGGGAAGACGTGACCGGCTACAACAACTTCTACGAGTTCGGCACCGCCAAGGAAGACCCGCGCGCGAACGCGCAGGCTTTCAAGACCCGGCCGTGGACCGTGAAAGTCGACGGGCTCGTGAACAAGCCGGGCGAGTACGCGCTCGAAGACTTCCTGAAGCCGAGCGCGGTCGAGGATCGAATCTACCGGCACCGCTGCGTCGAGGCCTGGTCGATGGTGGTGCCGTGGCGCGGCATCCCGCTGGCGGATGTCTTGAAGCGAGCCGATCCCGCTCCCAAGGCGCAGTTCGTCGAGCTCACCACGCTCTACGACCCGAAGCAGATGCCCGGGCAGCGGGCGCCCGTCCTGATCTGGCCCTACACCGAGGGCCTGCGTCTCGACGAAGCGATGCACCCGTTGACCCTGCTGGCGACCGGCGTCTACGGCCGGACGCTGCCGAACCAGAACGGCGCGCCGCTGCGGCTGGTGACGCCCTGGAAGTACGGCTTCAAGGGCTGCAAGTCGATCGTCCGGATCAAGCTGACCGAGAAGATGCCGCGCACCGCCTGGAACGACGCGGCGCCGCAGGAGTACGGCTTCTACTGCAACGTCAATCCGGGCGTCGACCACCCGCGTTGGAGCCAGGCCAGCGAGCGGCGCATCGGCGAGTTCAAGAAACGCAAGACATTGATGTTCAACGGCTACCCCGAGGTCGCCTCGCTGTACGCCGGCCTGGACCTGCGCAAGAACTACTGATTGAACGAGCCGCGCTTCTTCGGCCGCGCGCTCGTCGCACTCTCCTGCCTGCCCGCCGTCGTCGCGGCGGGCGCGATGGCCTCCGACATCCTCCGCCGCACCCGCTTCTTCGGCTCGAACCCGATCAAGGAGGGCGAGCACTTCCTGGGCGAGTGGGCGCTCCGGTTCCTGCTCATCACGCTCGCGGTAACGCCGCTGCGCGGCCTGACCGGCTGGTCCTGGCTCGGCAAGCACCGCCGCACGCTCGGCCTGCTCGGCTTCGGCTACGCCGTCCTGCACTGGCTCGTGTACGCGCTGCTCGACGTGCAGCTCGACTGGAACGATCTCCTGAAGGATCTCAGCGAGCGCTCGTTCATCATCGTGGGCATGGCGGCGCTGGTGTTGATGCTGCCGCTCGCGCTCACCTCCAGCGCGGCGGCGATCCGGCGCCTCGGCGGGCGGCGCTGGAGCCTGCTGCACCGGCTCGTGTACGTGATCGCGGCCCTGGGCGTCCTGCACTTCGGGATGGCGATGAAGAAGGACATCCGGGATCCGCTGATCTACGCGGCGATCCTGGCCGCCCTGCTCGGCTACCGGATCGCGCGTTGGCTCCGTGCGCGGCCGCGCGCCGAGGCGTAACCTTGCGCTCGATGGCGGCGCTCGACGCGGTTCGAAAGGCGGCTTCGCTCGGTCCAAAGGCGGCCGTGCTGCTGGGGTTCGTCGCGCCGCTCTTGACGCGGCTGGTGATCGGCCAGGCGTTCTTCCTGACCGGCCGCGGCAAGCTGCAGAACCCCGAGAACATCGTGGCGTTCTTCACCAGCCTGGGCATCCCGATGCCCGAGCTGAACGCGGCGTTCGTGTCGCGGCTCGAGTACTACGGCGGGATGCTCCTGATCCTCGGGCTCGCCACGCGCCTCTGCGCGCTGTTGCTTTCCTCGACGATGGTAGTCGCGCTGTTGACCGCCGACCGGCAGGACTTCGTGAGCGCGCTCAGCGGCGCCGGCGAGAAGGGCCTGACCGACGTGACGGCGTTCGTCTACCTGCTGTTCCTGCTGTGGCTGGTGTTCCAGGGCCCCGGCGCTTTGAGCGTGGACACGCTGCTGCGCCGCGCGCGCGGCATCGAGCCGGCGACACCTGCGGGCACGGCCGCCGGTTCGGGACCACCGCCCGCCTGAGCGCGCGCAACCCCTACCGGCGGCCTCGACGATGAAGGCGGTCGTGGTGCGTCCGGAGCGGCTGCCCTGGCCGGCGGGCTCGGGCGCCGAAACGCGCGCGCTGGTTCTCGGCGCGGGCCCGGTGGGTCTGCTCGGCACGATGGCGCTCCGGCTGCGCGGCTTCTCGACGATCGTGTACTCGCGCGAGCCGGCTTCCAGCGTCCAGGCGGAGCTCCGCGACCTCGGAGATCTGGCCGAGCGCTGGCCCGAGCCGCTCCGGGCGCTGATCACCGGCCGCCATCCGATCGAGGCGCATCGCGATCTGCTGCTCGGCGCACCGAGCGGAATCAAGAACGTCGTCTCGCTGACCGGCGGGCCTTGAATTTGCCGCTCGTTGCCGGGACCATGCTGAACCACTACCGCCTGCGCGGCCTGCTTGGCGCGGGCGGCATGGGAGAGGTGTACGAGGCGGAAGACACACGCCTCAGGCGCAACGTTGCCATCAAGATCCTGCCCGGAGAGGCGGCGGGAAGAGAGGAGCGCGCCCGCTTCGAGCGCGAAGCCCGCGCCCTGGCCGCAATCAACCACCCGAACATCGTGACGATCCACTCCGTCGAGGAATCGGCCGGCACGCACTTCCTGGCGATGGAGCTAATCGACGGCGAGCGGCTCGACCAGCTGATCTCGCCCGGCGGAATACCGCTCGCCGCGCTTCTCGAGCACGCGATCCCGCTGGTGGACGCGGTCAGCGCTGCGCACGAGCGCGGCGTCGTGCACCGCGACCTGAAGCCGGCCAACGTCATGATCACGAAGAACGGCGTCGTGAAGGTGCTCGACTTCGGCCTGGCGAGGCCCGGCGCGCTGGCGCCCGGCGCGGCGCCGGGGTTGTCGGAGACTCCCACTGCCAGCGCTCCACTGACGGGCGAGGGACGCATCCTCGGCACCGTCGCCTACATGTCCCCGGAGCAGGCTGAGGGAAAGCCTGTCGATCACCGCTCGGACATCTTCTCGCTGGGCGTCCTCCTCTACGAGATGGCAACCGGCGGTCGGCCGTTCCGGGGCCAGACCAACCTCGCGATCCTCTCCGCCATCCTGAAGGACCCGCCGAGGCCGCTCAGCGAGGTCAAGCCGGGGCTTCCCCGCGACCTGGATCGTGTGGTGCGACATTGCCTGGCCAAGGACCCGGAGCGGCGGCTCCAGTCGGCGAAGGACCTGCGCAACGAGCTCCAGGAGCTGGCCGCGGCCGCACGCGAGGCGCCCGCGCGGGCGCGCCCGGCCGCGTGGACGCTCGCGACGGCGGGCGTGGCGCTGGTCGCTGCCGCGGCATACATCGGGATGTCGTTGCGCAAGCCGTCTGCACCGGCGGCGCCGACCTTCACCCGCTTGACGGCCGAGCCCGGCTTGGAGTCGTGGCCCAGCCTCTCGCCGGACGGGAGTTGGGTCGTGTATGCGAGCAACGCGTCCGGCCAGTTGGACATCTTCCTGCGCGGCGTGGGGGGCGAGGCGGCGGTGAACCTCACGAAGGACTCGCCGCTGTCCGACACCACGCCAGCCTTCTCGCCTGACGGCCGGAGCATCGCGTTCCGTTCGTCTCGCGACGGCGGGGGCATCTTCGTCATGGGCCGGCTGGGTGAGTCAGTGCGGCGACTGACGCAGGGCGGCTTCGACCCGACGTGGACAGCCGACGGCCGCGACGTCGTCTACGGCAGCCAGTCGGGAGGCGACCCACACGCTCGCTTCGCGCCGGGTGAGCTGCTGGCCGTGAATGTCGCCTCGGGCGACCGTCGGCGCATCAGTGAGGCAGACGCGGTGCAGCCGCGCGTCTCCCCGAATGGAAAGCTCGTCGCCTACTGGGGGCTGCCGCTGCAACCGAGCGGGAAGGCGTTCGCCGGCGCCGACCGCGACGTCTGGGTCCGGCCGTTCGCCGGTGGGACCCCGGTTCGCGTCACCGGCGGCGAATCGACTGACTGGAACCCGACCTGGTCCGCGGATGGGCGCTCGCTGTACTTCTCGAGCGACCGCAGCGGCAGCATGAACTTGTGGCGGATCGCGATCGATCCGGCGACAGGACGGCCGCTAGGCGAAGCCCAGCCGATGACGACGCCGGCGCTTTGGGCCGGCTACATGAGCGTCTCCGCCGATGCCACGGTAGCCTACGCCGCGTACGACTTCAGCACGGCGGTGCGCGCGGTACCCTTCGACCCAGTGAAGGCAGCCGTGGCCGGCCCGGCGGCCGAGGTCATCGCGGGACGGCGCGCCTGGACCCAGCCCGACGTGTCGCCCGACGGCCGGCTGCTCGCGCTCCGCTCGTACCGCGCCCAGGAGGACATCTACGTCGTCGGCACGGACGGCGCCGGGCTCCGGGCGCTCACGAACGACCCGGCCTCGGACCGGCTGCCCCGCTGGTCGGCCGACGGACGCTCGATCCTCTTCTACTCGACCCGCGGCGGCGGCGAGTACCAGTTCTGGGAGATCCATCCTGACGGCAGCGGATTGCGCCAGTTGACGAAGGTCGAGCTCAATCTGAACTACCCCGTGCCCTCGCCGGACGGGCGCTGGGTCGGAGGCTCCTCACCCAACACGGGCGCGCAGTACATATTCGACGCGCGCGATCTCTCGAAGCCGCCGCAGCGGCTGCCGCCCCTGCCCGAGGGCACTGGTGCTGTCTACCTGAACGACTGGTCTCCCGACGGCGACAGGATCGCAGGGCATGTGTCGCCGGAGGGGGGCGCCGCGGGCGCCGTTTGGTTGTACTACCTGGAACAGCGGCGCTGGGAGCGGGTCGGCGAGGGCCGCTACCCTCGCTGGCTGCCGGACGCGCGGCGGCTGGTCGCCCTGAATCGCGAGCGGGTCGTACTGCTCGACGTCGTCTCGAAGCAGAGCCGGGAGCTGTATGCGGAGCCGAGCCGGGCGATCGTCGGCGCGGCGCTCTCCCGCGACGGTCGCCGGCTCTACATCATGAGCGCGATCTCGGAAGCGGACCTGTGGCTGATGCGGTTCGGTCCGCAGAAGGTACGGCCTTGAGGGCGCTTAGGCTGGGGCGATTCGGCGGACGAATCGTGGAGCTGTAGTGGTCGAAAGCGGGGGGCCAACCGGACCCAGCGACGCCGAGAGTCTGCGCCTTCTAGAAGACGGGCGGCGCGAGCAGAACTGGAAGCGCTGGGGCCCGTATCTCTCGGAGCGCCAGTGGGGCACGATCCGCGAGGATTACTCGCCGTGGGGCTCGTGCTGGGACTACTTCCCGCACGACCACGCGCGCAGCCGCGCCTACCGCTGGGGCGAAGACGGGCTCCTGGGCATCTGCGACCGCGAGTGCCGGCTGGCATTCGCGCTCGCGCTCTGGAACGGCCGCGACCCGATCCTGAAGGAACGGCTGTTCGGCCTCACCGGCAACGAAGGCAACCATGGCGAGGACGTGAAGGAGGCGTACTTCTATCTGGACTCGACGCCGACCCACTCCTACATGAAGGCTCTCTACAAGTACCCGCTCGGCGAGTTTCCCTACGCCCGGCTGGTCGACGAGAACCGCCGGCTGAGTCAGATCCACGGCGAGTTCGAGCTCGCCGACTCTGGCGTCTTCGACGAAAGCCGCTACGTAGACGTGTTCGCCGAGTACGCGAAAGCGGCGCCCGAGGAGATGCTAGTCCGGATCACGCTCGCCAATCGCGCGCCCGAAGCCGCGACGCTCCACGTGCTGCCGACGCTGTGGTTTCGCAACACCTGGTCGTGGGGGCGCTCGGGAGAGTCGTATCCGGGCAGGCCGGTGCTGCGCCGAGCCAGCCCCGCGTCGATCGCGGCCGAGCACGAGACGCTGGGCCGGCTGCGCCTCGACGCGGCGCCGGGCCCGGACGGCGCGGTGCCGGAGCTGATCTTCACCGAGAACGAAACCAACGTCGCGCGGCTCTTCGGCGCCGTGAACCAGGCGCCGTACGTCAAGGACGCCTTTCACGAGTACGTGATCCAGGGCCGCAAGGACGCGGTGAACCCAGAGAGCGTCGGCACCAAGGCGGCGGCGCTCTATCACGTGACGATCCCGGCCGGGGGCCAGATCGCGCTTCGACTGCGTCTCGTGGATGCGAACGCGGCGGCCACGCGCCCGTTTTCGGAAGAGTTCGACCGAGTCTTCGACGCGCGCCAGGGCGAGGCCGACGCCTTCTATGCGGCGCGGATGCCGAAAGGCATGAACGAGGAGGAACGGCGCGTCGCGCGCCAGGGCTACGCGGGGATGCTGTGGTCGAAGCAGTTCTACCACTACGTGGTGAAGGACTGGCTCGAGGGCGATCCGGCCCATCCGCCGCCACCCGCGGAACGCAAGGACGGCAGGAACCACGAGTGGGGCCACCTCCACAACCGCGACGTGATCTCGATGCCCGACAAGTGGGAGTACCCGTGGTACGCCGCCTGGGACCTGGCGTTCCACATGATCCCGTTCGCCGAGATCGACCCCGCGTTCGCGAAAGAGCAGCTGGTGCTGTTCCTGCGCGAGTGGTACATGCACCCGAACGGACAACTGCCCGCCTACGAGTTCGCGCTCGGCGACGTGAACCCGCCGGTGCACGCCTGGGCCTGCTGGCGCGTCTACAAGATGACGGGACCGCGCGGCCAGCGCGACCGCGCCTTCCTGGCGCGCACCTTCAACAAGCTGCTGCTGAACTTCACCTGGTGGGTCAACCGCAAGGACGACGAGGGCAACAACCTGTTCGCCGGCGGCTTCCTCGGGCTCGACAACATCGGCGTGTTCGACCGCAGCAAGCCGCTGCCGACCGGCGGCCATCTGGAGCAGGCCGACGGCACGGCGTGGATGGCGTTCTATTCCGCCACCATGATGTCGATGGGGCTCGAGCTGGCCAAGGACGATCCCGCATACGAGGACATGGCCTCGAAGTTCTTCGAGCACTTCGTCGCGATCTCGGACGCGATGAACAGTTTCGGCGGCACCGGTCTGTGGGACGAACGAGACGGCTTCTACTACGACCAGCTCCACGCCGGCGGCAAGACCCTGCCGATGCGGATCCGCTCGATGGTCGGCCTGGTGCCGCTGTTCGCCTGCGAGGTGCTGGAGGACGGCATCATCGAAAAGCTGCCCGGCTTCCGTAAGCGCTTGGAGTGGTTCCTGAAGAACCGGCAGGACCTGGCCCGCCACATCTCCTATCTCGAGCGTGGCGCTCAAGGCGGGCGCCGGCTGCTGGCAATCCCGTCTCGCGAGCGCCTGGAGCGGGTGCTGCGCTACGTGCTCGACGAAGCCGAGTTCCTGGGACCGGGCGGCGTGCGCTCGGTCTCGCGCTGGCATCAGCGGCATCCCTACGTGCTGCACGTGAACGGCGAGGAGCACCGCGTCCAATACACGCCGGCCGAGTCGAACACGCCGCTCTTCGGCGGCAACTCCAACTGGCGCGGTCCGGTCTGGTTCCCGATGAACTACCTGCTGGTCGAAGCGCTACAGCGCTACCACCACTTCTACGGCGACAGCTTTCAGATCGAGTGCCCCACCGGCTCCGGCCGGATGTCGACTCTCGACGGAGTGGCGCGCGAGCTGGCGCTACGGCTCGCGAGGACGTTCCTGCCGGATGCCGAGGGCCGGCGGCCGTGCCACGGCACCGACGAGCGCTTCGCCAAGGACCCGCACTGGAAGGACCTGGTGCTGTTTCACGAGTACTTCTGCGGCGACACCGCTCGCGGCGTAGGCGCGGCGCATCAGACCGGCTGGACTGGCTTGGTGGTGCGATTCCTGCGCGCGTTGCCGTACCTGCAGCGGGCGCGCGGATGAAGCTTCGCGGCTCGCTCCACGAGTTCTTGGAGACGGACGGCCTGGGCGGGTTCACCTCGGGCACCCTCGGTCTTGTCCGCACCCGGCGCTATCACGCGCTGCTGCTGGCAGCGATGCAGCCCCCAACCGGGCGCCTCGTCCTCGTCAACGGCTTCGACGCGACGGTCGAGACCGCCAGCGGCCACTACCCGATCTCGGCGCAGCGCTACGCCGACGGCACGCTCGCCCCCGACGGCGCGCAACGCATCGAGCGCTTCGAGTCGGTTCCATGGCCGAAGTGGAGGTTCCTGCTCGAAGACGGCGCCCGGATCGAACAGGAGATCGTGATCCGGCACGGCCAGCCGATCGTGTGCGTGCTGTGGCGCGCGATCGGCGCCATCGGTCGCGTGTCGATCAGCGTGCGGCCGTTCCTCTCGGGACGCGACTACCACGCGCTGCACGCCGAGAACGGCGTACTTCGAATGGATGCCGAGGCTGCCGGAGAACGCGTGACGTGGCGAAGCTACGATTCCGTCCCGGCGGTCAGCGCGCTCAGCAATGGCTTCTACACCCACGACCCTCACTGGTATCGCGGGTTCCTGTACGAGGAAGAGCGCGAGCGCGGGCTCGATCACGTCGAAGACCTGGCTTCGCCCGGGAGCTTGCGCTTCGACCTGACGCTCCACGAAGGCGTCCTGATCCTGGGCGTTCACGATGCGCTGCTGGCGAACTCGCGATGTGCGCTCGCCCTCGCCCACGAGATTCGTGCCAGCGAGGAGCGCCGTCGCGCCAGTTTCGCGTCGCGGCTCGTCCAGGCGGCCGACGCCTACGTCGTCGAACGCGGCTCCGGCCGGACGATCGTCGCCGGCTATCCGTGGTTCGGCGACTGGGGCCGCGACACCTTCATCGCGATGCGCGGCCTGTGCCTGGCGACGCGGCGCTTCGACGACGCGCGCGCCATCTTGCTGGAGTGGGCTTCCGCGGTCTCGGAGGGCATGCTGCCCAACCGGTTTCCCGATTCCGGCGCTGCGCCCGAGTACAACTCGGTCGATGCGTCGCTGTGGTTCGTCGTCGTCGTGCACGAAATGCTGCTGGCGTCGGCGCGCGGCGACGTGCTCTTCGCGCCGAACGAGCGCGAGCGCCTGATCGCGGCCGTTCTCGCGATCGTCGCGGGCCACGCGGCCGGCACGCGCTACGGCATTCGCTTGGACGCCGATGGCCTGCTGCGCGCCGGCGAGGCTGGGGTGCAGCTCACCTGGATGGACGCCAAGGTAGGCGAGTGGGTGGTGACGCCGCGCATCGGCAAGCCGGTCGAAGTGCAAGCGCTGTGGCTGAACGCGCTGCGCATCGCGAGCACGTTCGACGCGAAATGGGCCGAGGTGGAAGTGAGAGGCCGGCGCGCCTTCGAGGCAGCGTTCTGGAACGAGGACAAGGGCGCGCTCTTCGACGTCGTGGACGACAACCACGAGCCTGGCGCGAAGGACGGCCGGCTGCGCCCGAATCAGATCCTCGCCGTGGGTGGCCTTCCGTTCGCCGTCATCGAAGGCGAGAAGGCCAGGCGCATCGTCGACACGGTCGAGAAGGAGCTGCTGACGCCGCTCGGGCTTCGCACGCTGGCGCGCGACGAGGCAGGATACGCCGCTCGCTACGAGGGCGGCGTCCGTGAGCGCGACGGCGCCTATCACCAAGGCACCGTCTGGCCGTGGCTGCTGGGGCCGTTCGTGGAGGCCTGGGTTCGCGTCCGCGGAGATACCGCGGCTGCCAAGCAGGAAGCCAGGGAGCAGTTCCTGGCACCGCTGCTCCGCCATCTCGACGAGGCCGGGCTCGGCCACGTCTCCGAGATCGCCGACGGCGACGCGCCCCACGCTCCGCGCGGCTGTCCATTCCAGGCCTGGTCGGTCGGCGAGGCGCTTCGGCTTCAGCAAATCCTCGTATGATCGGCGCCGCATGAAGCGGTTTGCGATCGGCGTCGACGTGGGCGGTTCCGGCATCAAGGCGGCGCTCGTGGATACGCGCACGGGCAAGCTGGTCTCCGAGCGGCGCCGCGTGAAGACGCCGGCATCGAAACAACCTAGGGAAGTTCTGGCGGCGCTCGTCGATCTGATCGAGTCCTTCGATGCGCGGGAGGCGCCGGTCGGCGTCGGGTTTCCCGCCGTGATCGTGAAGGGAGCGCCGCTGACTGGCTTCACGGCTCACCAGATCAAGAGCTGGATCGGCTACCCGGTGGAGAAGCGGCTCGCGACGCGGCTCGAGCGGCGAGTGGTGCTTCTGAACGACGCCGACGCAGCGGGAGCCGCCGAGATGAAGTTCGGGCGCGGTCGCGATCAGGCCGGCGTGGTGCTGATCCTCACGCTCGGCACCGGCATCGGCAGCGCGCTGTTCGTCGACGGCCGGCTCGTTCCCAACACGGAGTTCGGCACGGTGTTTCTAAAGAGCCGCCCGCGCGTGGCGGAATGGTACGCCTCCGCCGAGGCGCGCGACCGCGAGAAGCTGGGCTGGGTGGCGTATGCCAGGCGGCTCGACGAGTATCTTCGCCACGTCGAGCGCCTGGTCACGGCCCGGCTGATCGTCCTCGGCGGAGGCGTCAGCCGGCGCGCGTCCAAGTTCGTGCCGCGGCTGCGCGTGCGGGCGCGTGTGGTCCCTGCGGCCCTGCGCAACGAGGCCGGTATCGTCGGCGCGGCGCTGGCCGCGGTCGAGCGGCCGAAACCGCGCTAGTCGTCGCCGCCGATCGCTCGGCCCAGGCCGCCGAAGGCAGCGCCCAGGATCGAACCCTCCTCGCCGCCCTTGCCACCCCGCGCCGGCGCGGCGCGGTAGATGCGGTCCGCGAGCCGCGACAGCGGCAGTGACTGCAGCCAGACCTTGCCCGGGCCGGTGAGCGTCGCGTAGAAGAGCCCCTCGCCGCCGAACAGCGCGGTCTTGATCTTGCCGACGAACTGGATGTCGGAGTTGACCGAGGGCTGCAGCGCGACGATGCAGCCGGTATCGACGCGCAGCGTCTCGCCGGGCTTCAGGTCCAGCGCGTGGATGGTTCCGCCGGCGTGAACGAAGACGAGGCCGTCGCCTTCCAGGCGCTGCATGATGAAGCCTTCGCCGCCAAACAGGCCGACGCCGATCTTCTTCTGGAACGCGATCTGGATCGACACGCCCTGCGCCGCGCACAGCAGCGAGTCCTTCTGGCACACCATCGCGCCGCCCAGCTTGCTGAGGTCGAGCGGGATGATCTTGCCCGCGTAGGGCGCGGCGAAAGCGACGGTGTGGCGGCCGGGACCCTTGTTGGTGAAGAGCGTCATGAACAGACTCTCGCCAGTGAGCAGGCGCTTCCCTGCCCCCATCAACGCGCCCATGATGCCGGGCGCCTGCTGGCCGCTGCCGTCGCCGAACACGGTTTCCATCTCGATGCCCGGCGTCATGAACATCATCGAGCCGGCCTCGGCGACGGCGCTCTCGCCCGGGTCCAGCACCACCTCGACGAACTGCATCTCGGTGCCCTGGATCTCGAAGTCGATCTCGTGAGCGCGGCGGCCGGGTGCGCGCGGCGGCGGAGCCGCAGCGCTTCGAGCGCCGAAGTGCTTCTGCAGCTCGGGCACGTCCTGGATCGCGGTCCAGTCCTTCATGCCCGCGCTGAACACCAGCGAGTCCTTGTCGGCGCTGCCGTTCTTGATGTTGTTCGCGATCTCCTCTTCGCTGACCGGGCCCACCTGGTGGCCCCCGATCGCCATGTACCACAGGCACCCGTTCGCCATCTTCTCTAGACTCCTTCCGTTTCCTGATCGATGCGGGCGGCGGCGGCGTCCTCGATGCTCTTGACGTCGGCGGCGGAGAGGCTCAGCCGATGCGCGAGCTGCGCCAGGTAGATACGCTCCGCCCCCGAGACCTGCCCGTCGGCACGCACGATCGTGAAAGCCAATACGTAGAGCTCGCGCTTCAAGTTCGGATCGGCGACGCCTTCCAGGATCTCGCCGAGCGGCCGAGCGCTCTCGACCTCGGCTTTGACCCACGGGCCGACGCCCGCGGCCGCGGCGTGGTCGAGGATCGCCTGGCGCTCGGCGTCGTGCAGCGTCCCGTCGGCGCGCGCGGCGGAGATCATCAGCCGCACGATGCGCCGCAGGTTCTCGGGGACAAGCGCCTCTGCCTTGGGGAGCGGCGGCGGCATCATCGAGGGGCCCGCCGTGGACGGCGCTGGCCCGGCGACGCCTTCAGGCTTCTTCGTCATCGTCTCGTAGACGCCCCACGCCAGGCCGCCAAGCGTCAACAACGTGCTCGCGTTCAGCAGCGGGTTCGAGCCGCTGCTGGCGGCGCGCCACGCCTTGCTCCCGCCCTTGCGACGTCCGCTGAGCGCCCCGTTCAATACCGACTGGAGGATGTCCTGCGGATCCATAGCGTCAGGATAACAAACGCCGCGCTACTTCCCCCGCGCCAGGATCAGCGTTCGGTCGTCGTGATGGTCGCCGCCATCGGCGAAGCGCCGCACGGTCTCGAAGATTTCGCTGCGCAAGGCCGGGAGCGGCAACGCCGACCGCTCCCGCAGGATACGCTCCAAGCCCCGTTCGCCCAGCTCCTCGCCCGCCGCGGAGCGCGCCTCGACCAGGCCGTCGGAATAGACGACCAGCAGGTCGCCGCTCGCCAGCTGAAGCTCGCGCTCCTCGCAGCGCCAGTCCTCGATGATGCCGATCGCGGGGGCGCTCGGGGCCAGCGACTCGACAGCTCCGTCCGTTCGCAGCACCAGCGGCGGGTTGTGGCCGCAGTTGACGTAGCGGAACAGGCGGCTCGGTTCGTCGTACACGCCGAAAAAGAGCGTCGCGAAGTGCTCCGGCGCGGTGCTCTCGAAGAACTGCGCGTTCACCGCGCGCGTCCAGTCGGAGACGGTCTTCGCTGACCCGGTCTGGGCCCGCAGGCTGCCGATCAGGTTGGCCATCAGCAGCGCCGCGCCAATGCCCTTGCCGGACGCGTCCGCGAGCGCCAAGCCGAGGCGGCCGTCCGGGAGCGTCAGGAAGTCGAAGGCGTCGCCGCCCACGATGCCGGCCTGGACGCAGCCCGCCGCCAGCTCCAGCGTGCGCAGCGGCGGCGTTCGCTTGGGCAGCAGCTCGCCCTGCACGCGCCGGGCGATCTCGAGGTCGTGGCTGGCCCGGGTCCCCAAGAGCGCGGTCTCGAGCGACGCCACCAGGCGCTCGTTGTCCCAGGGCTTCACGATGAAATCGCGCGCGCCGCGCTTCATCGCGGCCACCGCCAGCTCGAGCGTCCCCCAAGCGGTCATCACCAGCACCGGCAGCTCCGGCGCTCTCGACTGGAGCGCTGCCACGAGATCCAACCCCTCGCCGCCCGATGTCGTATCGCGGGTGTAGTTGAGATCGACGAGAGCCGCCGCGAAGGGCGCTTTGGCCACGGCCTGAAGCACCGCCCGGGGAGAATCCGCCAATGCGACGTCGAAACCCGCGGTCTTCAGCAGCAGTTGCAGCGCGATGCGCACGTCCTCCTGATCGTCGGCGACCAGAATCCTCGGCCCGCGGGCGCGGGGTACCAGGGCCAGACCAGCAGCGGACACACAGCGGGACCTGAAAGGCGCGTGCCAGCCATCGCGAAGCGCGGAACTCGCGAGCCCATCGAGGCTTGCACCGCGCGCACGCTCGATCGGCCCCGGGCCGGCTGTCCGGTCCTGGGACTAGAGCGCGCGTGGACGGACGGCGAGCGCGGTCACGAGACCGTGACAGTGGCTCGCGGTGCCGACGGCGTAGAGCCGATCCTGGTCGAGGCCGGCCAGGACCCGAGCGCGCGCCGCACGAATATCCGTCACCGGGATCGCCGCGACGCCGTAGACGAGGTGGAACGACCGAAATACCAGCGACGCCGCGAACCCCTCGGGCGGCGCTCCCAGGTCGCGCGCCAGGCTCCAGCTCTTGGGGCCGCGCGTGTGCGGGCAGAGCGCGGGTTCGATACAAGCGGGCGGACACGGCCAGGTGGCGTACGAGAGCGCACGGTCTCCCGCGCGCGTCTCCTTCTCGAAAGGCAGGCCGTATGCCGGCAACGCGGAAGCGCGCTCGGCGTTGGCGCCGGCGCGGCGCGCCTCGCCGGCGAGCCAGTCGAGCAAGAGGTGTGGCGCCCAGTGATACGGGACGAGCTGCGCGTCGTCCGGCAACCCGTGAAGCTCGCGGGCCAGCCACTCGCCCCAGTCCGCCGTCGCGATCTCGACGAGCCCGCCCTCGAAACGACGCGCCGCGCAGCGCGGGTCGCGATCGACGACCACGATGCGGCCCGTCTCGAGCCGCCCGGCCGCGGCAGCGCGCAGCAGTTGGCGCACGTAGAAGGCACCCGCCTCCGCTCCGGAGACGACCGCCACCACGGAGGCTCGCATCGCGGCTACGGCTGCGCGGCGCGCGCCTCGTAGATCCGTTTCACGCGCTGCGTGAGCCCCTCGTAGTAGGCCTTGCCCTCCGGGCACTCGGTCGCAACCCATTCGGCGTTCCGGAACGAGCCGGGCGGCTGGTCTTTGCGGAGCGGCTCGAGGAATGGGTGTACGCGGGCGAACAGGAAGAGCCCTTCGCCGTTGGCCTCGAGAAAGTAGCCGGGGTTGACGATCCCGTGCTTCACCATGCCGTAGACCATCTCCCAGTAGGTGCCGACCTGGCGCCATGCCGCGTTCAGCGGGTGATCGGCCTTGAAGATCGGCGTGACGTCGTCGTAGCTCTTCGGCCAGAACTTGCTGTTGATGTCGGCGCGCGACTGGCGCAGCACCGCTTCGCGGCGCAGGTCGTACACCCGCAGAACCAGCTCGGCGTCGTGGTGGTCCGGCATCTCTTTGGACATCGGCGGCTTGGCTCCTGGAAAGGAAGGACGCGCTCGCCTTGCGCGAGCTCGAACGATGCTAGCAGAGCCGCTACAGACCGGGCGCTTGGGCGCGCGGCGCGATCACGACGCGGTCACGACCGTCGGCCTTGGCGCGGTAGAGCGCGTCGTCGGCCGCTTTCTTCCATTCCTCGAAGCTCATCCCCGGTTCGAGACACGCGATCCCGGCCGATACCGTCACGTGGAAGCGGCCGCCGTCGGAGCTGGCGTGAGCCAGCGCGCCGAAATCCGAGCGGAGCTGCTCCACCAGCCGGAGGGCGTCGGGTTCGGTCAACCCCTCGAGCAGCACGCCAAATTCCTCGCCCCCGTAGCGGCCCAGAACGTCGGAATGGCGCAGGCGGCGCCGCAACAGCGACGCGAAGGCGACCAGCACGCGGTCTCCGATCGCGTGACCGAAACTGTCGTTGACGGACTTGAAGCGATCGAGGTCGAGCATCACCAGCGCGGGCCGGACCTCGGACCGGCGGCGGGCGCGCTCATGCGCGTCCTTGGCCCGCTCCAGGAACGCGGAATGCGTCATCAGCCGGGTGAGCCCGTCGCGCTCCATCAAGCTGCGCAGCAGGCGCGCGCGCTCTAGGTGGGCCGCGATCGCCGACAGCAAGAGCGATGGACTCACCGGCTTCACCAGGAAGTCGTCGCCTCCCGCACGCAGGCCCTGGATCCGGGCTTCGGGCTGGGCTTCGGTCGCCAGGAATACCACCGGCAGCGACGCAAAGCGAGGGTGCTGGCGGAGATAGCGGGTGAGGTCGTAGCCGGATACGCCGGGCAGCAACACGTCCATCAGGATCAGGTCGGGCCGGAATGCCCGGAGCTCGGCGTCGAAGCGGCGTGGATCGGAGTCGATACGCACCTCGTAGCCGGCCGACACCAGCACTTTTCGAAGGAAGGAAGCCTGCTCCTCGAAGTCCTCGACGCACAGGATTCGAGGTGGATCGAGGCGGCGCCGCTCCAGCAGGTGCTGCAGCCGCCGCAGCAGCGCGTCCCAGTCCACCGGCTTCTCGAAGAAGCCGTCGGCGCCGCTGCTGATCGCCTCCACCTTGTCGAGGAAGTCCGAACGCACGCTCACCATCAAGATCGCGATCTCGTCGCCGTCGATGCGCCGCCGCACCGACTTCACGAGCTCGTAGCCCGAGCCGTCGGGCAGCATCACGTCGGAGATGATGGCGTCGGGCAACCGCCCCTGGATCGCCGCATCCGCCTCGGCGCACGAGGCCACCGCGCTGACGTCGTGACCCTCCTGCTCCAGGCGCTGTTTCAAGAGCGCGCGCGCCAAGTCGTCGTCTTCGACGACCAGCGCCTGGAAGCGCGCCGGCGGGTGCGGTTCGGCTTCGGGACCGCGCAACTCGGCCGTCGCCGAGTCCCAAGGGCTCATGGCGCCGGCTCGAGGGCCTGCCGGACTTCGGCGGGAAGCCACATCGGTTCGAACGGCGTAATCAAAGACCGCGACCGCGACCAGCGACTCACCCAGCTTGGCGGGAATGCCGGCGTGAGTATCGCTCCAAGGCGTAAGTATCACCCAAAAGGTAAGATCTCGTGCCGATGTTCCGCCTCGCGAAGCTCGGCCTGACCGCTCGTTCGGCGCTGGCGCTGTGCGCAGTGGGCCTCTTGCCCCTCGGCATCGTGCCCTTCCTGGTCGACTTGAACCGTGACGCCATGGAAACCCAGGTGCTACGGCTGCACGCGGTGGCGGCCAAGAGCGCGGCAGCCCGGGTTCAAGCGGCGCTCTATCCGCTACGCAGCGCGGCCGTCTCGCTGGCGCTGAACCCACTGGTGCAAGGAAACCCGCGCTCGCGCGAGTCACGCGAGGTTCTCGGGGCGCTGCTCCAGTCTCAGCCCAGCGTCCTGGGCATCGCGCTGCTCAACGAGCGGCGCGAGGAGTACATCCGCGCGCGCACCCGCACCGG
>CAZVOI010000076.1:0-1534 GCA_964628275.1 uncultured Acidobacteriota bacterium
GTGCGCCTCGTTCGCCTGGCTCGCGTGGGTGAGCGCGCGCTCGAGGAGTGCGAGGTCCGTGAAGCGGTGGCCGAGCCGTTCCGCGAGACAGACGAGCTGCCCCTCGCGCTCGGGCGTCACGCGCTCCGCTCCTCGGGTACCAGGGCTTCGAGTAGGGGTGGCCGGATCATCGGGACGCTCAATCTAGCATTCGCGGCGCCCGCACGAACGCGAGCGCGTCGATTCGACCGCCGCCCCGAGCGACTCACCAGATCGTATGGACCACTCGACTGCGCTGGATGTGTGTGTCCGACGTGACGAGCGATACCCGCTCGATGATAGCTGTCGCCGCGATCAGCCGGTCGAATGGGTCCCCGGGAAAGGTGGGTGGAAGGTAGGCTGCAACGGCCGCGATATCGACGGTCAGGTCGCGAACCACAACGCCGGTTTCTGCGACGAACGCGCGAAGCCATTCCTGAGGAGTGCCCTTCGGTCGGATCTCGCCGGCCGCCAGCATCGAGGCCAGTTCCATCAGCGACGCAGACGCGATCGCAAGGCCGTTGCGTAGCCTGTGGCGCCGGATCACGGCGGCCGCGACGCTCGACAGGCGTTGGGGACGGGTCACGAGCCACGCCGCAGCCTGCGTGTCGAGCAGGATCACGAGCGGCGGCGCCCGGACGAGGCGGGGGAACTACGCCTTTGGCCACCCCTGCCCGCAGCTCTAGGCCGCTGCTTGCGGCGCTGGTGTCGGCCCGCCTGCGCCTTCGCCAGGTGCGGAGGCTGCCCCACGGACTTCTTGCCAGAGATGGTCCCGTGGGTCTGCCACTCGCGTTCCCAGGCGTCCCATTGCGCAGTCCGGTCGCGCTCGAACTGCTTCCACTGCTCGTCGGTCCAGAGGGGCTTCTCGATGTCGCCGACGAACTCGGTCTGGTCCGCCATGCAGCCGAAGATGCTCTTCTTGCGGGGCGGGTCGGCGGGCACGAGCTTGGCGACCGGCTTGCCGCGCTTGGTGATGACGTAGGTCTCGCGGCCCTCTGCCACGCGGTCCATCAGTGCCAGGCACTGCGCCTTGAACTTCGTCGCGGGAACCGTAGCCATCAGCGACCTCCTCCAACTGGTCAGATTGTAATGACCACATGCACGGCGCGTCAAGCTGCGCCGCTCGATACCGCCCCTCCGGCCGGGTGGCTCTGAACACCGGTGCGGCGCGCAGCTGCGTTGACAGCCGTCTGGGTGTCCGCTAGCTTGGCCACCAGGTATGCTGCTCACGCTCGCGATCGTGCTCGTTCTCGAGGGCCCGCCCGCGGACTTGGCCGTGGCGGGTGTGGTGCTGAGCGGCACGGCCGCTCGCTCGACGGCGATCCTCAGCTCAGGGGGCAAGACGCGTGTGGTCTCCGTGGGCGATACCGCGTTCGGCGGCCGGGTGGTCTCGGTGAGCGCCGAGGCCGTGGCGATCGACTTCGAAGGCGAGCGGCTGGTGCTGCGGCTGCCGAACGCCGCCCAGGTTGCTGGCCGGCCGGGCCCGAAGCTGGCTCAAGGCTCGGCGGCCCAGCCC
>CAZVOI010000077.1:0-1978 GCA_964628275.1 uncultured Acidobacteriota bacterium
GCGAGTGGCTGGCCGTCCATGATCCCCATGG
This sequence comes from uncultured Acidobacteriota bacterium, assembly GCA_964628275.1. GTDB lineage: Bacteria > Acidobacteriota > Vicinamibacteria > Fen-336 > Fen-336 > CAZVOI01. Next base: position 32 of record CAZVOI010000077.1, read on the forward strand.
ACTGCGAAAGGTGTCCATCCGCGGCGGCCGGGCCCAGACCCTGGTGAAAGAGGAGGAGCGTTTCGGCCGCGGCCTGAGCTGGGGGAAGGACGGCGCCATCCTGATGGGCGACTCCGCGGGCCTCCACAAGACGCCGGGGTCGGGCGGACCGGTGGTCGCGGTCACGCACGTCGACACCGCGGCCGGGGAGACCAGTCACGCCGATCCCTTCTATCTTCCCGACGGACGACATGCACTCATGACCGTCTGGCGCGGCGGCGAGAGCTCGATCGCCGTCGTCGACGTCGAGCGAGGCACCTACGCGACCCTGGCCCTCTCCGGAGACCTGCCCACCTACGCTCCGTCGGGCCACATCGTCTTCCGCCAGGGCGCCACCGCACTGGCCGCGCCCTTCGACCTGAATACGCTCGCCCTCACCGGCGAAGCGGTCCCGGTTCTGACCGGTGTCGAAAGAGGCCCCTATCCGGCCGCGGACGGGTCCCTGCTCTACGTTCCGGTGCGTGGAGACCAGGGCGCGCGACTCGTCTGGGTCGATCGAAACGGACGTCCGACCCCCATCGCGGGCGAACGTCTCGATTACTCGCACCTCGCCCTTTCCGGCAACGGCAGGCAGGCGCTCCTGAACATCGGCTCGGAGCTCCTCGTTCGCGACCTGGAGCGCGGGACCCGCAGCCTCCTGTCAGCCACAGGCGGCTCCTTCCCGATCTGGACCCCGGATGGCACGTTCGCGACCTACGCGGGCCGAGACGGCGAGAAGCGGGGCCTGTTCGCCCGCGCGGCCGATGGCAGCGCGGGGCCGCGTCTCCTCCACGAAGGCAGCCGGCTCGTGCCGACCTCGTGGAATCCACGGACGGGGGACCTCGCGTTCTTCGACGGAGCCTCGGACATCTGGATCCTCTCGCCGGCCGGCAAGGCGAGGAAGTTTCTCGAAACTTCCTTCAACGAACGCTCCGGTCAGTTCTCGCCGGACGGACGCTGGCTCGCGTACGTGAGCGATGAGACCGGCTCGTATCAGGTTTATGTCGTTCCCTATCCCGGCCCGGGTCCCAAAGTGGCGGTCTCGGTGGACGGGGGCCTTTCGCCCCTGTGGTCGAACGATGGCCGGGAACTGCTCTTCCGGAAGAGCGGCAAGGTGATCGCGGCCTCCATCACGTCGACAGCCGCGCTTTCGGCGGGCCGTCCCGTGGAGCTGTTCGACGGACCGTACACCCTCGACCTGATGGGACACCAGCGCTGGGCGATCGCGCCCGACGGACGCTTCCTGATGGTCGAGAACAGCGATCCGTATCGCGTGGTGCTGTTGCAGAACTGGAAAGGGGAGGCGAAGAAGTGACGCTCGCCTCGGGAACGCGGCTCGCGGCTTACGAGATCACAAGCGCCATCGGCGCGGGTGGCCTCGCCAAGGCCATGCACCAAGGGGTCGGTCTCGAATCCGAGCGTCTCCGTGCTGGCCTCGGGGTCACCTGGATCCGCTGAGTAGTATCACGTGATATCATCATCCGTTGTTGCCACGAAAGGTCCGGGAACTGATCACTGAGCTGGTTCGCGCCGGCTTCGTGGATCGTGGCGGCAAGGGCAGCCACCGGACTTTCCTGCACCCCGCGGGGATTCGGGTCACGCTGTCGGGGCGTCCAGGTGATGAAGCGAAGCGCTATCAGGAACAGGAAGTAGGGCAACGAATCGCCGCGGCCCGCGCGGCGGAGGGAGGCCGGACATGAGCCGTCGGAGGAAACTTGTCGCCCGCGACTACCTGCGGATCGTCGAATGGAGCCGCGAGGACGCCTGCTTCGTCGGCAGCGCTCCTCCACTGATCGGCCGCTGCTGCCACGGTTCAACCGAGGCGAGCGTCCTCAAGCAGCTGAAACGGATCGTGGAAGAGTGGATCCGCCTCGCCGACGCCAAGGCCCTCACACTTCCGGCACCCGAGGGCTCCGGATCGTACAGCGG
>CAZVOI010000078.1:0-2434 GCA_964628275.1 uncultured Acidobacteriota bacterium
CGTCCCGATCGCGACGGGCGAGACCTGCGTGGGCCGCCGCGGATTCCTGCCGCTGCTGGAGCGCGGCGCGGTGAGCGTGGTGACGGCGGACGTGCAGTGGACGGGCGGGCTAACCGAGGCCCGGAAGATCGCCTCGCTGGCCGACACGTTCGGCGTGCCGATAGCGCCGCACGACTGCACGGGTCCGGTGACCTTCGCCGCGTGCGTGCATCTCGTCTCGAGCCAGCCGAACGGCCTGGTCCAGGAAACCGTGCGGGCCTTCCTGCGCACGTGGTATCGGGAGCTCGTCGAAGGCCTCCCCGAAATCCGGGACGGTCACATAGCGCCGACGCGCGAGCCGGGGCTCGGGGTTCGTCTCCGAGAGGGTGTTACGGACGTCGAGCGCCGGATCAGCCGCCGATCAGCGGCTTGACCTGCTGGCAGGCGCGGCGGGGGCGGTGTAGACGACCTTTCCTCCGACGATGGTGTACTCGACCCGCGTCTCGAGGATCTGTGGCGCGGGGATGGTCAGGATGTCGCGCGACAGCACGGTCACGTCCGCGAGCTTGCCGGGGGCGAGGGAGCCCTTCAGGCCTTCTTCGAAGCCGGCGTAGGCGTTGTTCCAGGTGTACGAGCGCAATGCCTCCTCGCGGGTCATGCGCTGCTCGGGGTAGAAGGCCGGTCGCTGGGACGGCTGGCGCGTGACCGAGGCGTAGAAGGTGCGGAGCGGATCGATGTCCTCGACCGGCGTGTCGGTTCCGTTGGCCACGATCGCCCCTGTCTCGAGGAGGCTGCGCCAGGCGTAGGCCCCGGCGCGGGCGCGACCGTCCCCCAGGCGGTCCACCACGAAGGGGGCGTCGGATGCGGGGTGGACGCCCTGCATGGAAGCGATCACGCCGAGCCGGGCGAACCGCGGGATGTCCTGGGGGTGGAGGTGCTGGGCGTGCTCGATGCGCCAGCGCGCGTCGCGCAACCCAGCGGGCGCCGGGAACGAATTTTCGAAGAGGTCCAGCACCTCGCGGTTGGCGCGATCACCGATGGCGTGGACGCAGAGCTGGAAGCCCTGGGCCGCGGCCAGGCGAGCGGTCTCCGTGACGCTCGCCACCGTCTCGGTGTTGAGGCCCGTGGAGGACGGCAGGTCCGCGTAGGGCTCGAGCAGCCAGGCGCCCCGTGAGCCCAGGGCCCCGTCCATCACCCTCTTGATGGCGCGCACGGTGAGGTGGTGATCGCCCGCGCCCAGGATCTTGTACTCGCCGAGCCGCCGGGCCAGCGCCTCGTTCGGCTCGGCGATCATGACCGACAGCCGCAGGGGCATCAGGCCGGCCTCGACCATCTTCCGGAGCACGTCGATGGTCGCGAAGGACGCGCCCGCGTCGTGGAAGGTCGTGACCCCCTTGGACAGGGCCTCCTCGGCGGCGAGCAGGGCACGGCGGCGCGTCTGCGCCTCGCCCCCCGGAAACTGCGTGATCAGATCGAGCAGACCAGCATTCGCCGCTCGTGGCTCCGGGTCGACCAGGCTCTGCGCGTTCTCCAGGAACATGCCGGTGGGGCGGCCGCTCGCGTCCTTCACGATCTCTCCGCCGGGAGGATCCGCGGTGGCGGCCGTGACGCCTTTCCTCTCCATCGCCTTCGCGTTGGCGAAGGCGCCGTGGCCGCTCGCATGCTTCAGGATGACCGGGTGGTCCTTCGAGATGGCGGAGAGGGCGTCATGGAGCGGGAAGCCCTTCACCGCGCCCGGGGGAGGCTGTTTCCACTTGGCCTGATGCCACCGCATCCCTCGGATCCACTCGCCGGGAGGCGTCTTCCGGGCCGCCTCCGCCAGCTGCGCGATCACGTCCTCCCAGCTCTCCGCCCCGGAAAGGTCGAGCTGGGCCTTCGAGTCGCCGAGCCACATGAGATGCCCGTGCCCTTCGATGAAGCCGGGCACGGCCAGGCGGCCCCGCAGGTCGAGCACCCGCGTCCGGGGCCCGACGTAGGGCGCGATGTCGCGATCGCTGCCCAGCGCGACGATGCGCTCGCCGCGAGCCGCGAGCGCGCTCACCCGCGGCTGCCGCTCGTCGACGGTGGCGATGCTGCCGTTACGCAGGACGAGGTCCGCGGGCGGAATGGGCTTCTTCACCTGCTGCACGATCGTCAGGAACGCCAGGATCCCAAAGAACACCGCCGAGAAGGCGAGCGCAAAGGCGCGGTAGGACCGCACCTTGAGCGGGCCGGGCATGGCAACCCGGTTGAGGACGAGCAGCAGGATCGAGTAGACGAACATCATTCCGCCGCCCACGCAGGCGGATATGACGAGCAGCACCAGCGGCTGGGCGAGTCCGGCGAGCAGGATCGCGCAACCGCACGCCACCAGCCCCCAGACGAGCCCGGCGTAGAGCGTGCTCTCGCGGACCGGCGAGCCGCGCAGGTAGATCCATTTCAGGACGTCCGCCGCCAGCCGGCTGGTGTAGTCGAC
>CAZVOI010000079.1:0-20921 GCA_964628275.1 uncultured Acidobacteriota bacterium
CGGACACTCGCCATTCCAGGGAGAGCTTCTTGCCCTGCTGGGCGCAATCCCGCAGGTACAGGTTGATGAGCGTCTGGTAGGGAATCCCCGCCGACACAGCCACGCGCTTGAAGTACTCGATCGTCGGCCCATCCAGTCTCAGGGTGATCTGCTTCTTCAGGCGTCGTGCAAAGGGATTCCGCCGCGCCTTTGAAAAGTCGTACTGCTTTCTCATCGCCTCAGCCTCTCCCAGTACTGCTTCTGCTCAGCCTTGACGGCCTTCCTGGCAGTGATGATCCGGACTTCATCGCCCGCTCGCACGCAGTGGGCAACCGTCAACATCCGCAAGGCACTGCTCAGCCCCAGCATCAGAAATCGCTCCTCGCCAGCTAGCTCGTCCGGATCCTCGAGCTGGAGCGCGAACTGATCGTGAAAGACGCTCTGCGCCTCCTCGAAACTCACGCCATGCTTGCGCTCGTTCGTCCTTGCCTTGCCGGGGTCCCAGGTGAAGCGTAGCTCGGCCACGAACTACAGTGTAGCTACACGAGCGCTACGGAACCAGCGGCACGCTGCGTACCTAGATGAACGGCTCTGGCATTCATTCGACCGGCATGAGCGCGGGTCGCTTGGCAATGATGCCGTCGCCGGAGGAGCGGCCGGTCGCGTGACGCCACAGCCAGGGCAGCAAGTAGCGGCGTGTCCAACGCATCTCCGTCAGCAGCGCGGCTCCGGGTCCGCGCGAAGGTCGCTCGGGCAACGGTGTCGCCCAGTCGGCGAAGGAATCGGGAAGCTGGAGCACGTGCGCCAATGCCTCCGCGATCCGGGCGTGGCCGAGGGAGTTCGCGTGGAGCCGGTCTTCGCTCCACAGGCGCGGGTCGGAGGCGACCGGGTGCGCGGTGAAGTCGACGAGCAGGGCGCCGCTGCGGGCGCTGGCTTCCGCGAAGGCTCGGGCGAGACGGAGGATGCGATCGCGAAGCGGGCGCGCCAACGGCATCACCGGCGTCAGGTCGGGCAGCGTGAAGCTCACGACGGTCGCGCCTTGCGCGATCAGCCCGCGTTGCATGGTTTCGAGATCGGCGGCAACGGATTCGGGGTCGAAGCGGGGGCGAAGGATGTCGTTGGTTCCCGAGACGACCAGGGCGAGGTCCGGGCGCATCGCGAGGGCGGGCTCCAGTTGTCGATCCAGGATCTCGCGGGTCTTCCGGCCCCTGACGGCCAGGTTGGCGTAGAGGAGGCCTCCCTGCTGGCGTGCGATCCGCTCGGCGAGGCGGTCGGCCCAGCCGTGATAGCCGCCCTTCTCGTCGGGATCGTCGAGCCCTTCGGCGGTGCTGTCGCCGAGGACGACGTAGCGCTCGAACCGCCGCACTAGTCGCGGAAGCGGGTCACGCGGCCGAGGAACTCGTCGTCGCCGATCTCGGCGCAGAGCGCTTGGAGCTTCTCGCGGCGAGCGCCCTTCCACTCGAGGTCGGAAAGCGATTCCGCGAGCGGGACGTCGGTCCGAAGCGTCGCGAGCTTCTTGTAGAGGAGCGCCTCTTCGCGCAGCCCGTTCAAGCTCTGGGCGAGCGCGGTCGCGCCGCGCAAGGCGATCCCCCACTCGGTGGGGCTCTTCGGAATCTCCTCGATGCTCGGGTGCCGCGCCAGGATCGCCGACGACGCTTTCTCGCCCCAGCACGGGATGCCCGGGATCCCGTCGGCCGAGTCGCCGACCAGGGCCAGCCAGTCGGGGATCGATCTCGGAGCGACGCCGAACTTTTCCTTGACGCCGGCTTCGTCCATCAGCAGTCGTCGCATCCGGTCGAGGCGCACCACGCGCCGGCCGGTCACACACTGCGCGAGGTCCTTGTCGGGCGTGCAGATCAGCACCTGCTCGACCTCGGGCGCCGCCGAGAAGCGCGCGGCCGCGGTGGCGAGCGCGTCGTCGGCTTCGAACTCGATCATCGACCAGACGACCACGCCCAGCGCGTCCGCCGCGCGTTCGGCGAGCGGGAACTGTGACATCAGGCCGGCCTCCACCCCCTCGCCGGTCTTGTAGCCCGGAAACAGCTGGTTGCGGAACGACTCGATCACGTGGTCGAACGCGACGCCGACATGGCTGACGCCGTCCTCCCGCACTAGCGAGTACAGAGAGCGCAGGATGCTGCGCGTCGCGCCGACCTCGCGTCCACCGACGAGCGCCTTGGGCGCGCCGTAGTAGGAGCGGAAGAGCTCGTAGGTGCCGTCGACCAGATGAACCTTGATCAGGGCAGCGCCTTCCAGAGGCTGCGCAGCAGTTCGACCGATTTCGGGCCCGCGGTCTCGAGCGCGTCTGGCGTGCTGGTCTCGAGACCGATCGGTCCGCCGTAGCTAATCTTGCGCAGGGCGCCCAGGAAACCGCCGTAGTCGTACTCGCCGGCGCTGGCGGGGAACAGACGGCCCTTCGGGTTCGACAGCTTGGCGTACTTGAGCCGAGGACCGGCCGTCAGGACTGCTGCCGCGGGCGCGTCGCCGACTTCGATCGTGTGGTAGAGGTCGAGGCTCATCTGAAAGTTCGGGTGCCCGACCGCATCGACCCAGGCCACGGTCTCGGCGGCGGTGTTGCACATGTTGGTCTGGGCGCGCGTGATCGGCTGGGCGGCGATCGTGATGCCGTGGCGGGCGGCGCCGGGCGCGGCGCGCTTGCCGAACCCGACCAGCTGGCGGAACGCTTCGTCCTTCGAGAAGCCGTCAGGCGCGTTGCGCGAGGCGCCGGCGCCGAAAACGATGAGCTTCACTCCCAGCCGCCCACAGCGCTCGAACGCCTTCGCCACGTAGCCGTCCAAGCGGGCGTCGTCCACCTGGGGCCCGACGATCTTCAGATCGCCGGGAAGGAACGTGTACGCGGCCAGTGCCGGCACGCCGGCGCGGCTCGCCAGCACCAGCTGCTCGAGCTCCGACTCGGACAGCTTCAGCAGCTCGCCGATGCGGATCTCGACGTAGTCGAAGCCGGCGGCCTTGGCGATGGCGCGGTCGTCCGTGGTGTAGCCGATCCGAAGCGGCGCCGTCTCTGCGGCCAGCGCGCTGCCGGCCATCACCAGCACCAGGCCGAACGCCGCCAGGACGGGATCGAGGGTTTCCAGGTGCATTCCGCGGATCCTATCGTCCTTCGCCGAGACCCGCCGTTGCCGCAGTGTAACCTTACGAGCGGATGCCGATCCGCTTGCGCCGTCGGACCTGGGCTGTTCTCGCAGGTCTCGCGACGGGTCTCGGCGGCTGCCAGCGCGAAGACCGCGGAGCGGCCCGCGCGCGCGCCGAAGAAGCCGTGATCTTGCACCAAATCCGCGGCCTTCAAGAGCTGGTGAGGGCCGCCGAGTCCAGGACGCTCACCGACGCCGACCAGATCGCAGTGGCGATCGACGACAAGCTGGTGGCCGGCCTGATCGCGGCCAGCCTGCCGTTGGAACGCGACGTGGCGGGCCGTTTTCAGGTGCGGATCGAGAAGGCCGAGGTCGAGTTTCGCAGCGCGCGCAGCCTGGTCAGCCTGAGCGGCGGCTGGTCCAGCTGCGCCAGCAGCGCGAGGCGTTGCGCGACCGGTTTCGGGAGCTGACTTCGGGCGTCAACGACCTCTTGGAGTTCGAGCAGGCCCCCGAAGCGGGCTTGCTGGTCGGAATGCCGGAGCGCCTGGCTCGGTCGCTGATCGAGCAGACCGTGACCGGCCTCTTCGGCGAGACAACGCTGACGCTGCGCGACCTCAAGATCGAGCGATCCAACGAAGTAAAGGGCAAGGTCCTGTTCGGGATGCGGACGTTCGGAAGCTTCGACCTGAGCGTGGCGATCGAAGAAGTCAAGGCCACGCTGCGGCCGGGCACGCCGACCGTCAAGTTCGACCAGGATCGTTTCGGCGTCGAGCTGCCGGTGCGGCTGGCTCGCGGCGCTGGCCGCGCCGTCGTGGGCCTGAAGTGGGACAGCAAGGGCATGGCCAACATGGTGTGCGGCGACCTGAACTTGAAGCGGAGCTTGACCGGCTCGGTGGTGCCGCGCGACCACCGCGTCGCGGGCGCGTTCGAGATCGCGATGGATCAGGGCGCGATCGTGTTCACGCCGCGTTTTGGCGAGGTCGTCGTGCACGTGGAGGTCACGCCGTCCGAGGAATCCTGGCGGGCCGTCGATGCGTTGATCGAGGAGCAGGCGGCGCTCTGCCGCACCACGCTCAAGAAGGTCGACGTGAAGGCGAGGCTGGCCGAAGTGATGGCCAAGGGCTTCGACGTAAAGCTGCCGGCGAGGTTGTTTAAGCCGGTGCGCCTGCCGCTGGGAGTCCAGCAATCGCTGAGCCTTCAGGGCATCGACGTCTCGCTCGACGTGCAGCCCGCCGGGCTGCGGATCGCCAAGCAGCGGATCTGGTACGGGGTGAACGTCACGGCCACGCACCGGGCCGAGAAGGACTAACCTGAGCCGATGACACTGCCTGATTCGAGCCGCACGCTGCTGGCGTTCGGCTGCGTCTTTCTCGGGGCCGGCCCGGCCGCCGCCCAACCCGCGCCGCGCACGGCCGTGCTCGAGGACTACTACCGCGTCGAAACCGTCAACGCTCCTGCGATCTCCCCGGACGGCCGCCAGGTGGCGTTCGTGCGGACGCTGATCGTGGAAAGTGAGAATCGCCGGCACAGCGAGATCTGGCTGGCGCCCTCCGATGGGTCCGCGCCGCCACGGCGGCTGACCAGCCCGGCGTTCGGCGCGACCGCGCCGAGGTGGAGCCCCGACGGCCAGTTGCTCGCGTTCACCTCGCGGCGGCGGGTCACGGCGGCGGGCGGCCCCGAAGACGAGTCGGTCTGGTTCCTGCGCATGGACGCCGCGGCGGGCGAAGCATTCCGGATCGACGGCGTGGCCGGCGCGCCGGTCTTCAGCCCCGACAACAAATGGATCGCGTTCATCAAGGCCGTGAAGCCCGAGACCAAGGCACCGGCTTTCGCACGCAGCGAGGCCGACAAGAAGATCGACGATCGCTTCAAGGGAAAGAGCTACGACTGGATGAACGCCCGCTTCGACCAACGCGGCTACCTGCCCGACCCGCGCGATCCGCTGGCGACTCCGCCCGAGGAGCTGTTCGTCGTGCCGCGCGAGGGCGGAACTCCGCGCCAGCTCACGCGGCTGGGGGTGAACGTGCAGCGGCCGGCCTGGCGGCCCGACAGCGGCGCGCTCGCCTTCGTCGCGAACCTGGACCAGCGCGACGAGCACAGCTACCCGCACGCGGACCTGTGGACCGTGGATCTCGCGGGCCAGGCGCGGCGCTTGACCAATGACGGTTTCGACTACGACACCCCCGCCTGGTCAGGCGACGGCGGCTCGTTGGTGGCGCTACGCGAGCAGAGCCTCAATCAGATCCTCGCCGCGCGCCAGAAACACGGATCGCCCACCGATCTCTACCGGATCGCGCTCTCGGGAGGCGAGCCGGTGAACCTGACCGTGGCGTGGGATCTGATCCCGGGCGTGCCGCGGGTCGGCGCGGACGGCAGACACGCCTACTTCAGCGCTGGCAGCAGCGGTTCCACGCATCTGTTTCGGGTTCCGCTCGCCGGCGGCACCGTCGCCCAGGTCACCCAGGGCGAGCGGCGCCTGAACGACCTGTCGATCGCCGCCAGCGCGAGCCGGATCGCGTACGCGGCGGTCGATTCCGCTCATGCTTCCGAGGCGTTCTCGGCCAACCTCGACGGCTCGGAAGAGAAGCGGCTCACGTCGTTCAACGACTCTCTGCTGGCCGAGCTCCGACCCACACGCGCCGAGCGCCTGCGCTTCGCCAGCAAGGACGGCACACCGATCGACGGATGGTTGTTGATGCCGAATCAGGCGGCGGCCGCGTCGCGCGTCCCGTTGATCCTCGCCATTCACGGCGGGCCGCACGGCGCCTACGGCAACAGCTTCGATTTCCAGTTTCAGCTCTGGGTCGCGAACGGCTACGCAGTGCTCTACACGAACCCGCGAGGCTCGACCGAGTCGGGCGAGAAGTTCCTGTGGGCTACCTGGGGCGGCTGGGGCGGCCTCGATTTCGAGGACGTGTTGGCTGGCGTGGACCACGTGGTACAGCGCTACGCCGTGGACCCGAAGCGGCTGGGGGTCACCGGCTATTCGTACGGCGGGTTCCTGACCAACTGGATCATCACCCAGACCCGGCGCTTCGCGGCGGCTTCGGTCGGCGCGGGCATCTCGAACTGGGTCAGCGACTACGGCACCGCCGACATCCCGCGCACCAAGGAGACCGAGTTCTTCGGGCCGCCGTGGGAGCCGCTGGGCGGGGCGACGCTGCTCAAGTGGTCGCCCGTGATGCACGCCGGCTCGGTCTCGACGCCGACCCTCTTCGTGCACGGGGAGTCCGACCTGCGCGTGCCGATCGAACAGGCCGAACAGATGTACACCGCGCTCAAGAAGCGGCGGGTTCCCGCGAAGTTCGTCCGCTACCCCGAGAGCTTCCACGGCGGCTGGACGCCGTGGAACACGGTCCATCGCCATCGCGAGGAGCTGGCCTGGTGGGCGCGGTACTTGAAGGCGCCGGCGAGGGACTAGCGCCGATCGACGACACGGCTAGCCTTGAGCTCGAAGCGCGGCAGCGAGCCCGGCGGCGCGAGCGTCACGTCGATGCGCAACCCGAGGCGCTGCTGGAGCGCCTCGGCCAGCGGTCCCGGGACGCGATCGGTCGCCTCGATCTCGAGCGCGATCTCCTCCATCGCATCGCGCCGCAGCCGCACGATCCGGAACTCGCCGACCTCGAACGACCGCACCACCGCTTCGATCGAGGATGGATAGACGTTGACGCCGCGCACCACCATCAGGTCGTCGATCCGCCCGACCAGCCCGCCAGCCAGGAACAGGAACGTGCGCCCGCACGAACAGATCCGCGGCGACGCCCTCACCAGATCGCCGGTCCGGTATCGCACCACCGGCCAGCCCGCGCGACCGAGGTTGGTGAGCACCAACTCGCCCGGCTCTCCCTCAGCGACCGGCCGCGACGTCTCGCGGTCGATCACCTCGGCGATGAATTCGGCCTCGTTGACGTGGAGCCCTTGTCGCGCCTCGCACGAGTAGGCGTAGGCGCCGATCTCGGTGGCGCCGGCGTGGTCGTAGCAGCGGGCGCCCCAGGCTTCCTCCACGCGAGCGCGCACCGCGGGAATCGACGCGCCGGGCTCGCCCGCGTGAATCGTGGTGCGGACGCCGATATCGCGAAGCGTCACGCCTTCGGCCGCGGCGACCTCGGCGAGCCTCAGCGCATACGTCACCGTCGACAGCACCACCGTCGGCTGGGTCGCCCGGATCATCGCCAGGCGGGCCTTGCTGTCGAGGCCGCCGGCCGGAATCGTCAGCGCCCCCAGGCGCCGAGCGCCGGCGTGAGCGCTCCAGAACCCGATGAACGGCCCGAACGAGAAGGCGAAGAAGATCCGGTCGCGAGCGGCGACGCCAGCGGCCGCATACACGTACTGCCAGCACTCCGCCCACCAGTCCCAGCTCTCCGGCGTGTCGAGCACCGCCATCGGGCGGCCCTTGGTTCCCGAGGTCTGGTGATGGGTGGCGTACCGCTCCCGCGGGTACGTCGCGATCGTTCCCAGCGGCGGCGTCAACTCCTGATCCTCGACCAGCTCGGCCTTGGTGGTGAACGGCAACCGCTGGAAGGCTTCCCACCCGATCACCGGCGGCAGCGCGCCGAGCTTTCTCGCGTAGAAAGCATTCTGCGGAAGGATCTCGCGCAGCAAATCCTCGAATCGCGCCAACTGGCGCCTGCGAATCAGCTCCGGCGGGGCCGTTTCAGCGTCGGGCCGATACATCATCGCCGCGAGTCTGGCACGAGGACGAGTGCGGACCGGTGCGAATACACTTCTGTGCGGGATGGGTCAGGCATCGACGGTACGTCTTACCAAGGACCTGGCGGCGTGGCTGGACGAATTGTCTGACAAGACTGGCTTGTCGCGGGGCAAGCTGATTCGCGACCAGCTCGAGCGGGCGCGGTCCGGCGGCAGATCGCCATCCTCCATGAAACTGGCCGGCGCGGTGCGCGGGGCCAGGGACCTTTCCCAACGCAAGGGCTTCTCTCGAGCGTGAAACGCGACGTCTGGACCTTCCTCACGCTGCTCTCTTTGCTTAGCGGCGTCTTCTACGCGGCAGTTCTCCTGCTGCCGGACGCCCCGAAGCAGTGGAACAGCAGATGGGGATGGGGGCGGTCACGCTTCATCTTGATCGCATACGGTCTGGCGATCGCCTCGTGCCTGCCCCCTTACCTCGTCGTCTGGTGGGCGTTCGATGCGTACGACGGAAGCCAGCTCGCCCTGACCTTCGCCAAGGCGGGATTGCCTTCCGTCCTGCGCGGCCCGCTAGGCATGCTCCCGGTGGTGCTGATCGTGCTTCCCCTCACGAGCCTGATCAGCGCGGCCGGCGAGGAAATCGGCTGGAGGGGTTTTCTCGTCCCACGAATGCAGGCGCTCGTGGGATTCTCCGGTACGAGCCTGCTCGTCGGCCTGATCTGGGCGGCATGGCACTATCCGATCAACATCGCGGTCTACCCTCTCTACCGCCCGAATGTCCCGCTCTGGTACTCGAACGCCTGTTTCACGCTTCTCGTCATCGGAGCCAGCTTCATGCACACGTGGCTCCGGTTGCGATCCAATAGTCTCTGGCCTTCAGTCCTGTTACACGCCGCGGGCAACTCGTTCCAAGGCGTCTTGCAGGCCGCCACCCGCGAGACCAGGGTCACCTCGTACCTGACCACAGAATACGGCGCCAGTTTTGCCGTGGTTGGCTGTCTTCTCGCATTCACCTTCTGGAGAAAGCGGCGGGAGATCGGCGGCTAGGACAGCCGGGCGGCGGCGGGATCGAGGAACAGCCAGGCGTCCCTCGCCTGTCGCAGCACCAGGCCCACCGGCAGCGCCGAATCGGGATCGCACACGGCGGCTTCTACCGACTCGGCCTTGGTCGCGCCGAAGGCGGCGACGACCACCAGTCGGGCCGCTCGCAGCGCGCGCAGGGTCAAGGTCAGCCGGCGCGGCGGGGGCTTCGGCGAGTCCTCGACGACGCTCAGCAGCCGTGCCTCTTCGTGGAGCGCGGCGTTGCCGGGGAACAGCGAGCAGACGTGGCCGTCGGGCCCGACCCCGAGCAGCACCACGTCGAGAACCCCTTCCACCCCCACGGTCTCGATCAGCTCGCGCTCGGCGCGGCCTGCCTCGGCCGCCAGGTCCTGCGCCTCGCCGCGGATCCGGTGAACCTGCGCCGCCACGTGGTCGAGCAGCAGGCGCTTGGCGTGCGCGAAGTTCGAGTCGGGATGCTCGGGCGGCACGGCGCGCTCGTCGCCGAAGAACAGGTCGACGCGCGCCCAGTCGATCGCTGCCTTGGCCATCGCCGGCAGGAACGACTCGGCCACCGAACCCCCTGGCAACGCCAGCGAGAAACGACCCCGCGCCGTGATCGCGGCGCGGGCGCGTTCCTCGAGGTCTCGAGCGCAGGCTTCGCTGAGAAGCCGGCTGCTCTCGATCAGGATCCGGGCCATGCCAGGTGATCCTAATTCTTCGCGTTCTTCTTGATCAGCTGCGCCCAGTGCCTGAGCTTGGCTTCCTCGACCTCGGGAAAGCCGCCGTAGTCCTGCCACAGCTCGATCGCGCTCGCCCCCAGAGCCACGCCGCGCCGGATCGTGCCGAGGAAGTTCTCGCCGCCAGGGGCGTCAAGCGGGCGATCCGGGGCTTGATCTCGATGGGTCTGCGGCGGCGGCGCTGCGGCAACCATTGCCGAGGCCGCCGACCCCAGAACCACGAACGCCCAGCGAAGCATTCTGGCCTCTTGAAACCCAAGGACCACTGGTGGACGATAGCGCCCCGCCATTATGAACGACGCCGACCTCGACCGCCTCGCCGTCAACACGATCCGGACGCTGGCGATGGACGCCGTGCAGCAGGCCAACTCGGGCCACCCGGGAACGCCGATGGCGATGGCGCCCGTGGCGTATTCGCTCTGGCAACGCCACCTGCGCTTCGATCCGAACCATCCGATCTGGCCGAACCGCGACCGCTTCGTGCTGTCGATGGGGCATGCGTCGATGCTGCTCTACTCGCTGCTGCACCTCGCGGGCGTCAAGGCGGTCAACCCCAAGTACGAGACGCTCGGCCGGCTCTCGGTGTCGCTGGACGACATCAAGCGTTTCCGGCAGCTCGACAGCCGCTGCCCGGGCCATCCCGAGTACCGCTGGACCTCGGGTGTGGAAACCACGACCGGTCCGTTGGGCCAGGGCTATGCCACCAGCGTCGGGATGGCGATTGCCTCGTGCTTCCTGGCGGCGCACTTCAACAAGCCCGGCTTCGAGATGTTCGGCTACCACGTCTACGCGCTCGGTGGCGACGGCTGCATGATGGAAGGCGTCGCCTCGGAGGCCGCGTCGCTGGCCGGCCACCTGAAGCTGTCGAACCTGTGCTGGATCTACGACAACAACCGGATCACGATCGAGGGCCACACCTCGCTCCATTTCAGCGAGGACGTGGCCACGCGCTTCATCGCCTACGGCTGGAACGTGACGCGCGTCGGCGATGCCAACGACCTCGAGATGCTGGACCGCGCCTTCACGACCTTCAAGAGGACGACTGACCGGCCGACGCTGATCATCGTGGACAGCCACATCGGCTACGGCGCGCCGACCAAGCAAGACACCCACGCCGCGCACGGCGAACCGCTGGGCGAGGCCGAGATCAAGGCCGCCAAACGGTTCTACGGCTGGCCCGAGGACGCCAAGTTCCTGGTGCCCGACGGCGTGCGCGAGCACCTCGCCAAGGGTCTGGGCACGCGCGGCGGCATGCTGCGCGCCGAGTGGATGCGGCTCTTCGATTCCTACAAGGCCAAGTATCCGGCGGAGGCCGACGCGATGTACCGGATGCAGCATCGCCAGCTTCCGGAGGCCTGGCACAAGGACATCCCCGACTTCCCCGCCGATCCGAAGGGCGTGGCTGGGCGCGACGCCTCGCAACAAGTCTTGAACGCGATCGCCAAGAACGTGCCGTGGCTGCTCGGCGGATCGGCCGACCTGGCGCCCTCCACCAAGACCCGGCTCACCTTCGAGGGCGCCGGCGACTTCTCGGCAGACTGCCCCGGCGGCCGCAATTTCCACTTCGGAATCCGCGAGCACGCGATGGGCTCGATCCTGAACGGCCTCTCGCTCTCCAAGGTGCGGCCGTACGGTTCCGGCTTCCTGATCTTCAGCGACTACGGCCGGCCGGCGATCCGGTTGGCGGCGTTGATGGAGCTCCCGGTCGTGTACGTCTTCACGCACGACTCGATCGGCGTCGGAGAGGACGGCCCGACCCACCAGCCGGTCGAGCAGGTGCTGTCGCTGCGGGCGATCCCCGGCCTGCTGACGATTCGTCCCGCCGACGCAAACGAGGTCGTCGAGGCGTGGCGTGTCGTGATGCAACTGCGCCACGAGCCGGCGGTGCTGGTGCTGACCCGGCAGGCGCTGCCGACGCTGGATCGCAGCCGCTACGCGCCGGCCTCCGGCCTCGCGAAGGGCGGCTACGTTCTCGCCGACGCTCCCGACAAGAAGCCCGACGTGTTGCTGCTCGCCACCGGCAGCGAGGTCTCGATGTGCGTGGCCGCGCACGAGCAGCTCGCCAAGGACGGCGTCAAGAGCCGTGTCGTGTCGATGCCGTGCTGGGAGCTCTTCGACGACCAGCCGCAGGCGTACCGGGACGCCGTGCTGCCGCCCTCGGTCAAGGCGCGAGTCTCGGTCGAGCAAGCCACGACACTCGGCTGGGAGCGCTACGTCGGCCTGACCGGGCGCGCCATCGGCATGCACACTTTCGGCGCTTCGGCGCCGCTCAAGGAGCTGCAGAAGAAGTTCGGGTTCGAGCCCGAGAAGATCGCCGCCGCCGCCCGCGAACAGATCGCCCAGAACCGCTAGGAGCCGAAGAGCCATGGAAGAGCGTTCGAGTGCCATCGAGACGACGAGCCCCGTCGCTGCGCTGCCCCAACAGTTCGGACAGTCGGTGTGGCTCGACTTCATTCGACGCAGCCACATCTCGGGCGGCGAGCTGAAGCGTCTGGTGGACGAAGACGCGCTCGGCGGCGTCACGTCGAACCCGGCGATCTTCGAGAAAGCCATCGACGGCAGCAACGACTACCAGTCGGCGATCGAGCAGCTCTCGGAGGACGAGCCGGGACTGCCGGCCAAGGACGTCTTCGAGCGACTCGCGATCAAGGACATCCAGGACGCGGCCGACGTGCTGCGTCCCGTCTACGACCGCACCCGCAAGCTCGACGGCTACGTGAGCCTGGAGGTCGCGCCGGACCTGGCCAACGACACGCAGCGTTCGCTCGACGAAGCACGCAGGCTGTGGAAGGCCGTCGGCCGGCCCAACCTGATGATCAAGGTGCCCGCGACGCCAGCCGGCGTGCCGGCGATCAGGGCGCTGATCTCTGAGGGCGTCAACGTCAATGTCACGCTGCTGTTCGCCCGCGCCGCCTACGAGGGCGTCGCGGAGGCCTTCATCGAGGGCCTCGAAGCGCGCGCCCAGAACGGCGGCGATCTATCTCATGTCGCGAGCGTCGCGAGCTTCTTCGTCAGCCGCATCGACAGCGCTGTGGACGCGGCCGTCGCCGAGAGGTCGAAGACCGCGGACGCCGCCGGCACAGCCAAGCTCGAGGGACTTCTCGGCAAGGTCGCGATCGCCAACGCCAAGCTCGCCTACCAGAGTTACAAGAAGATCTTTTCGGGCGAGCGCTGGGAGGCGCTGCGCGGCAAGAACGCTCAGACGCAGCGCGTGCTGTGGGCCAGCACCGGCACCAAGAACCCGCGCTACAGCGACGTGCTCTACATCGACGAGCTGATCGGGAAAGAGACCGTGAACACGGTTCCGCCAGAGACGCTGAACGCGTTCCGCGACCACGGTCAGCCCAGGGCGTCGCTGGAGGCCGACCTGGACGCGGCCCAGGCGACGCTCGACGCGCTCGAAGCGTCGGGCATCTCCCTCCAGAAGATCACCGACGACCTGCTCGAGGACGGCCTCAAGAAGTTCGTGGACCCCTTCACCAAGCTGCTGAAAGCGGTCGAGCGGCGCTGCCGCGAGGCCAACCGGGCGCGCATCAACGCGCTCTCGTATTCGCTGCCGGCGCCGCTCGGCGAAGCCGTTGAGGCACAGCTCGCGGCCTGGGACGAACAGGGTGGAACGCGACGTCTGTTCGCGGGCGACGCCTCGCTCTGGACCGGGGCCGACGAGGCGAGCTGGCTGGGCTGGACCTCGATCGTGGATCATCAGCTGGACGATGTTTCGGCGCTCCGGAGCCTTCAGGACGACGTGCGCAAGCTGGACTCGAGCCACGCGCTGCTACTGGGCATGGGCGGCTCGAGCCTGTGCCCGGAGGTCTTGAAGGAGACCTTCGGCAAGATCGCCGGCTTCCCCGAGCTGCTGGTGCTCGACTCCACCGATCCCGCCCAGATCCGCGCGATCGAGGAGAAGATCGACGTGCGCAAGACGCTGTTCATCGTGTCCAGCAAGTCCGGCTCGACGCTCGAGCCCAGCATCTTCAAGGCCTACTTCCTCGACAAGGCGAAAGCCGCGCTGGGCGCGGACGCCGTCAAGCGCTTCATCGCCGTCACCGATCCCGGCTCGAACCTCCAGAAGGAAGCGGAGCAGGACGGCTTCCGCGCCATCTACGCCGGCGTGAAGGCGATCGGCGGCCGGTACTCGGCGCTCTCCAACTTCGGGATGGTTCCCGCGGCGGCGATGGGCCTGAACGTGCGCCAGCTTCTTCACGAGGCCGAGCGGATGGTCTATGCGTGCGCGCCCGGTGTGCCGGCGGAGCAGAACCCCGGTCTGGTGCTCGGCACGATCCTGGGCATCGCGGCCAACCGTGGCATCGACAAGCTGACGATCGCCACCTCGCCCGCGCTCCACGCCCTGGGCGCCTGGCTGGAACAGCTCGTGGCCGAGTCCACCGGCAAGGACGGCAAGGCGATCATCCCGGTGGATCGCGAGTCGCTGGCGGAGCCGGAAGCCTATGGCGATGATCGGCTGTTCGCGTATCTGCGCCTCGAGACCGCGCCCAACGCGGCCCAGGACGCGGCGCTGACCGCGCTCGAGAGGGCGGGCAAGCCGGTGGTGAGAATCGCGGTCGCCACCACCCTCGACATCGGCCAGGAGTTCTTCCGCTGGCAGGTCGCGACCGCGATCGCCGGCGCCCTGATGAAGCTCAACCCGTTCAACCAGCCCGACGTCGAGGCCAGCAAGCTCGCCACCAAGGCGCTGACGAACGAATACGAGAAGACCGGCACGCTGCCCCGGGAGTCGCCGTTTTTCGAAGCCGGCGGCGTCAAGTTGTTCGCGGACGAGAAGAACGCTGCGGCCCTGAAGGCGGCTGGCGGCGCGAGCCCGTCCCTCGAGGCGTACCTGAAGGCGCACCTGCTACGGCTCGGCAAAGGCGACTATTTCGTTCTGCTCGCCTACGTCCCCATGAATCACGCGAACCAAAGGCCCTTGCAGTCCGCTCGCCATCGCATCCGTGACGCCAAGCGCGTCGCGACCTGCCTGGGCTTCGGCCCGCGCTTCCTGCACTCGACCGGCCAGGCCTATAAGGGCGGCGCGAACAACGGCGTCGTGCTCCAGGTGACCTGCGACGACGCCAACGACCTGCCGGTTCCCGGTCGGAAGTACACGTTCGGCATCGTGAAGGCGGCGCAGGCGCGCGGCGACTTCTCGGTGCTCTCGGAACGCGGCCGCCGCGCGCTGCGCGTGCACCTGGGCCCGGACGTGACCAACGGTTTGAAGACGCTCGACGCCGCCGTGGCCAAGGCGCTCGCCTAGGCGCATTCTCAAGGAGACCTGCATGCAATTCGGGATGATCGGACTCGGCCGGATGGGCGCCAACATGGTGCGGCGCCTGATGCGTGGCGGGCATAGCTGCGTCGTCTTCGACCGTTCCAAGGAGGCCGTGGACGGCCTGGTCAAGGACGGCGCGACCGGCGCGGCATCGCTCGCCGAGTTCGTGAAGAAGCTCGACAAGCCGCGCGCCTTCTGCATCATGGTTCCGGCGGCGTTCGTGGACGCGACGATCCAGGATCTCGAGCCGCTGCTGGAATCGGGCGACACGCTGATCGACGGCGGCAACTCGCACTATCACGACGACATCGCGCGCGCCAAGAAGCTGGCCAGCAAGGGGCTTCACTACATCGACATGGGCACGAGCGGCGGCGTCTGGGGGCTGGAGCGCGGCTATTGCCTGATGATCGGCGGCGAACAGGACGTCGTGACGCGCCTCGACCCGATCTTCAAGACGCTGGCTCCCGGCATCGGCGCGATCCCGCGCACGCCGGGCCGCGAGAAGCTGGGCGGCACCGCCGAGCTCGGGTATCTCCACTGCGGGCCGAGCGGCGCCGGACACTTCGTGAAGATGATCCACAACGGCATCGAGTATGGCCTGATGGCGGCCTACGGCGAGGGCCTCAACATCCTGAAGCACGCCGGCATCGGCAAACAGTCCCTCGAGAAGGACGCTGAGACGACGCCGCTCCGGAACCCCGAGCACTATCAGTACGACTTCGACATCTCGGCGATCACCGAGGTCTGGCGCCGCGGCAGCGTGGTGGCGAGCTGGCTGCTCGACCTGACCGCGCAGTCGTTCGTCACCAGCCCGGACCTCTCGAACTTCGGCGGCAAGGTGTCGGACTCGGGCGAGGGGCGCTGGACGGTGGCGGCCGCCAACGACGTGGCGGTGCCGGCCCACGTGCTGACCGCCGCGCTCTTCGAGCGCTTCGCCTCGCGCGGCGAGGACGACTTCCAGAACCGCGTGCTCTCGGCGATGCGCTTCGGCTTCGGCGGCCACGTGGAGAAGAAGTAGATCGTGGCGGGCGCGCCGTCTGACGCTCTGGTCTTCTTCGGGGCGACCGGCGATCTCGCTTTCAAGAAGATTTTTCCGGCGCTCCAGTCGATCGCGCGTCGCGGTCAGCTCACGTTCCCCGTGATCGGGGTCGCCAAGTCCGGCTGGAACAACGACCAGTTCCTGGAGCGCGCGCGCAACAGCGTCACGCAGTACGGCGGCCTCGACGAAGCGGCCTTCAAGATCCTGTGCCAGAAGCTGCGCTACGTCGACGGTGACTACAACGATTCCGCCACTTTCGCTCGACTCAAAGCGCAACTCGACGCCGACGGCGCCAAGCGCCCGACGCACTACCTCGCGATCCCGCCCAGCATGTTCCCGACCGTTTCGCGACGCCTCAAGGAAGCAGGCTGCCAACAGGATGCGCGGGTCGTGGTCGAAAAGCCGTTCGGCCGCGACCTGGAGAGCGCCGTCTCGCTGAATGCCACGCTCCACCAGGTCTTCGACGAGTCGTCGATCTACCGGATCGACCATTACCTCGGCAAGGAAGCCGTTCAGAACATCCTCTACTTCCGTTTCGCCAACGCGTTCCTCGAGCCGATCTGGAACCGCAACTACGTCGAGAACGTCCAGATCACGCTGGCCGAGAGCTTCGGCGTCTCGGGCCGCGGCAAGTTCTACGAAGAGACCGGCGTGATTCGCGACGTGATCCAGAACCACCTGCTGCAGGTGGTCGGCTTCCTGGCGATGGAGGCGCCCTCCAGCGCCGGGTCCGACGCGATTCGCGACGAGCAGGCGAAGGTGCTGCGCACGGTGCGGGCGCTCGACGAGCAGCACATGGTGCGGGGCCAGTTCCGCGGCTATCGCGACGAGCCGGGTGTCTCGAAGAGCTCCTACATGGGCACGTACGCGGCGATGAAGCTATGGATCGATTCCTGGCGCTGGGCGGACGTGCCCTTCTTCGTCCGCGCCGGCAAGAGCCTGAAGATGACCTGCACCGAGGTGGTGGTGGAGCTGAAGACCCCTCCGCAGGTCGTGTTCCACGAGGCGATTCCGGCCAACGGCAACTACGTCAGGTTTCGCCTTGGTCCGCAGGTGCAGATCGCGGTCGGCGCGCGCGCCAAGCGCCCCGGCGAGGGCATGGCGGGGCGGCCGGTCGAGCTCTCGGTCGTGCAGCAGTCGTCGAGCGACGAGATGGACGCCTACGAGCGGCTGCTGCGCGACGCGATGAACGGCGACGCGACGCTATTCGCCCGCTTCGACACGGTCGAGGCGGCGTGGCGTATCGTCGACCCGGTGATCCACGGGCCAAGTGAGCTCTTCGAGTACGAGCCGGGCTCGTGGGGACCGCCACAGGCCGATCGGCTGGTTGCCGACGTGGGAGGCTGGAACACGCCACAGTGAAAGGCCGGAATACAACGCAATGGAACTGAAGAACAAGAAGGTCCTGGTTCTCGACGTGGGCGGCACCAACATAAAGGTCCTGCTGACCGGGCAACTGACGCCGCTCAAGATTCCGTCCGGCTCGAGCTTGAGCGCCCACCGGATGGTCGCCGCCGTGAAGAAGGCGACCGTCGGCTGGAAGTACGACGCGATCACGATCGGCTTCCCCGCCCCGGTGATTCGTGGCAAGGTCCTGAAGGAACCCAAGAACCTCGGGCGCGGCTGGCTGCGCTTCGATTTCGAGAAAGCGTTCCGGAAACCCGCCAGGATCATCAACGACGCGGCGATGCAGGCCCTCGGCAGCTACGAGGGCGGCACGATGCTGTTCCTCGGTCTCGGCACGGGACTGGGCTCGGCCCTGATCGTGGACGGCGCGCTGGCGCCGATGGAAATCGCGCACATGCCCTTCCGCAAGGGCACGTACGAGGACTACGTCGGGCTGCGCGGCTACAAGAAGTACGGCAAGCGCAAGTGGCGGAAGCACGTGTTCGAGGTCGCCGCGATCTTGAAGGCCGGCCTGGTAGCCGACTACGTCGTCTTCGGCGGCGGCCAGACCAAGCTGCTCAAGAAGCTTCCGGATGGCTGCCGGCTCGGCTCGAACGACAACGCCTTCGCGGGGGGCCAGCGCCTCTGGCTCTCGGAAGACGCCAAGCCAGCCCGGCCCTCGAGGCGCCACGCGCCGCGGCGTCGCCTCGAGCCACGCGCGGTCGCCGCGCCCACCGAGCAGCCGATCGCTCCGGCTCCGGTCGAGGCCGTGCCCGCCGAGACTCCCTGAGCGCGTGCCGACTCGGCTGTACCTGGTTCGGCACGGCGCCACCCCGCTCACGGCCGAGAACCGCTTCTCGGGAGCGGTCGGCGTGGACCTCTCCGACGAAGGCCGGAAGCAGGTGCGCTGGCTCGCCGAGCGGCTCACCGACGACGAGCTCGCCGCGATCTACTCCTCGCCGCTGTCGCGCACGATGGAGACAGCCGAGATCCTGGCCGAGCCGCATGGGCTCGTGCCGATCCCGAAGAACGGGATCGAGGAGATCCACCACGGGCATTGGGAAGGGCTGACGCGGCGAGAGGTCGAGGAGCGCTTCGCCGAGGAGTACGCGGCGTGGGAGGAGGATCCGTTCACGTTCGCGCCCGAGGGAGCCGAGTCGGGCCTGGCGGTGCTGTCGCGCGCGTTGCCGGTGATCCGCGAGATCGTCCTCGAGCACCCCGGCCAGAACGTGCTGGTCGTTTCGCACAAGGCGACGCTGCGGCTGGTGATGAGCAGCCTGCTCGGCTTCGACCCGCGCGGCTACCGCGACCGGCTGGACCAGTCGCCGGCTTGCCTGAACGTCCTCGACTTCAAGGACCCGGTGCGGGCGCGGTTGATGCTGTTCAACGACGTTTCCCACTACCAGGACGCGCCGCGCACCTCGGTGCCAGGGCTTTCCAGGTGGTGGGACCCGGGCGTCACGACCACCGGCTGATCAAGCAGCGGCCGTGAACTCGTTTCAGAACGAGTTGCGGCTCTATTCATCGTCGTCGAGGACGTGGCGATCGCTGACCTTCAGTTGCTTGGCTTGGACGAAGCCGATGGTCTTTCGCTTCGTATCCGTTCGCAGCACCCAGGCGATCTCCTCCATCTCGCGAATCGAGGGGAGCCGGCTGTCGGCATAGCCGGTGCACGACGTGACAGGAAAAGTGATCCGGCCCCTGTCACCATAGAGTCGTCCGCAATCGACGAACTCGTGGCGGAGGCTGGTTCCCCGGACGACCGTGGCGTGCCGGCAGGTGACGCAGAGAGACGTCGCGCCGTGCTGGACCGTGCCTCCTCTGATCTTGATCTTCATCGACTCTCCTGACTAAGGCATGCGTTTCATCGACACCTCCCGCGTTCGTTGGATTCTTGGTGACATGAGAGCCGAGTAATGTACGCGCGTTGCGGGCAGTCCACAAGAGAAACCCGACAAGTCACGTTCGCGCGCGCGAGTACTCGGACAGGACGGCACTGAGACCCACCCTCGGCGCACTTGGAGCGCAGTCAATCCACCTGCGCCGGCCGAGCCTCAGCTCGTGCGCAGTACGGTCCGGGTGAACTCCAGGAAGTCGTCGAGATGGTCGGTCACGATCTTCTGGACGATCTGCAGATCGAGCTTCCGATAGTCGTGAACGGCCACGTTCCGGAAACCGACCATCTTCTTGAGACGGCCGGCCAGGCCCGCCTCGATCAGGCCTGCCTGCAACAGGAAGTCGAAGCCATCGCGGCTCTCCTGCGGGATCCCCAGCCCCCGCTCCCGCACCAGATGCATCGCGAGGTCGATGGCGGCTTCACAGGCACGCTGCAGGTTGAGGATGATCGAGTCCTGTCGCGTGAGGTTGTCGGTGAGATTGCGGGCGTCGCCGACATGTACTTCCCGAACTCGGGCAACGCAGCGCTCGATGATCGCGGCCTTGTTCAGGACGACGTCATCGGGCATGGATCACGCCGTTCCGCCGAATCTGGTCCAGCAGAGCGCGGCGCTCTTCGTTCAGCCTCGCATACGACGAGAAGACGTAGGTCTCGAAACGACCCCTCTCGCCGGGGCTCCCGTCGAAGATCGGACGCCCGCGCGAGACGACCTGCATGCGCATCACGGTCGACGCCGCGAGCAGATCGACGAGGTCGACATCGCGGCCCAGCGCGCTCGCGAGCCGCTCCTGGAGCTCGAAGCGCTCGAGCGGCTCGAGCGGCTTCGTCCCCAGGAATGCGAGATCCACGTCGCTCTCGGCACGGAACCCGCCCGTGGCGGACGAGCCAAACCGGTAGGCGGCCACGAGATCCGGCATCGCCTCGCGAATCAGCCGGACGGCTTGCTGGTCGTCGATCACGCGACTGCAAGAATACCCGACAACCCCGCGGTCGGAGGACGGCGGCGCTAGCGCGTCAAGCGCAAGACACCATCCGAGTAGATGCTCAACGTCTCATCCTCGACACCGTGTGCGCGGGCATTCGTCAGGATCGCCAGAAACGCGGCGTCGTTGGACGCGGCGCCGCAATACGCTTGCGTGCAGGCCATGTTGCGGCCGATCTGGAGCGAGTCGCCGCCGCTCATGACATAGCTGCCGGAACAGACGTTGCAGTCGGCCCTCACCGAGAGCTGGCCGGCGTCGCGGAACTCCACCGTGTAGCGGGACGGGTCGGCGATCTCGACGATGCTGTAGTTGGGGAGCTGCAGGTTGCGCAGCTTCCAGACGCCTCCGGTGACGGCCGACGGCCCGGTGAGCGGATCCGAGCCGCAAGCCGGCGCGATCAACGCGCTGATCACGATCAGGACGCGCGCTATCTTCTTCTTCATGGACGACCTCCAGCGCCGATCTGGCGGCGCATCATTTGCGAAACGAAGGATTCATCGGCGTTCGTCCGCCACCAACTCCATCAGCCGAAGCCTCACCCAGACCGGGCGGTGGTCGCTCGCGTCGTCGACCTCGCGCGCCACGCCGGCGACCGAGCCCGCCGACACGCCGCGCACGAACACGTGGTCGAACGAGAACCACATCACGCTCTTGCCGACGGAGCGCGTCGGCCAGAAGTAGCCACGCTCCTCGAACAGCTCGCCGATCCCGCTGCTATTGAAGTCTCCGGCGATGATCACCGGATCGGGGCTCGTCTCGGCGTCGGCCAGCACCGCCGCCGCCTGGTCGCGCCGGCCGCTTTCGCTCATCCCGAGCGGCGAGCCCAGGTGAACGGAGTAGACGCGGAATGCCCG
>CAZVOI010000080.1:0-3113 GCA_964628275.1 uncultured Acidobacteriota bacterium
GAACGCGTCCGACACGCGCAGCGAGCCGAGCGGCACGCTCAGCGCGCCGATTAGCCGCCGGCGCCGGAAGCGGCCCACCTGCAGACTGCCGCCGCCGAGATCGAAGAAGGCGCCGTCGTCCACCGGCAGCCCGCCGACGGCTCCCAGGAAACCGAAGCGCGCCTCCTCCAGCCCCGACAGGATCCGGATCGTGATCCCGAGCTCGCGCTTCACCTTCTGGATGAAAGGCGGACCGTTGGCGGCGTCGCGCAGCGCCGAGGTGCCCGCGGCTTCGAAGCGCCGCACTCCGGAGCCTCCGGCGATGGCTCGGAAGTCGCGAAGCGCTTCGAACGCACGGTTGAGGGCCTCCGGCGGGATCCTGCCGGTACGATCCAGGTCGCGCGCCAGGCGCAGCGACGCACGGCTGCCGGCGAGCACGTGCAAGTGCCCGCCGGCCTCAGGACGGAACACCATCACACGGCCGGAGTTCGAGCCGATGTCGACCACGGCGACGGGATCGCGCAAGACCGGCGCCGCAGCAGCGCGCCTTCGCAGCTTGGGCATGACGGGCTCACCTTACCCGAATCAGCCCCGCTCGGCGAAGGGGGGAGCCTGGAGAATCGGGCAGAACGACCGGCCAAAAGAGAAGGGGCCGGGCGCGACGAGCGGTGCGCGCGGCCCCAACGAACAACAACGACAACGACAACAACAGCAACAACGGCAGGTCCGGGGGGTGCTGCGCACCCCCCGGGGGAATTACTTCGTGAAGAACCGCAGCTCGGCTACGATGCTGCGCTTCAGGATGTCGCCGAAGACGTGCTGCTGGATCGTCTTGTTCGTGAGGTTGATGCCCTTCAGGCTCACCGTCACCTTGCCCTCGGCGAGCTTCAGGCCGACGGTCGCGTTCAGCATCGTGTAGGCGTCGGTGTAGCCGTGGTAGGTCGAGCCGAGCACGTCCGTCCAGAGCGCCTCGCTCGCGTAGTTCACGTTGGCGTTTCCGAAGAAGCTCTTCCCGCTGTAGCCCAGGCCCGCGTTGAAGCGGTGCTCGGACGGGAGGCCCACCTCTTTGGTGGGGTAGGGAATCTGGCCGGAGGCCGCCTCTTGAACCTCCGGCCTGTCCTGCCAGGAGTAGTTGGTGTTGACGGACCAGGCCTGGTTGAAGCGGTGGTCGATCGAGGCCTCGATCCCGCGGTTGCGGATCGGGCCCAGGTTCAGGTACGTCGCGGCCCTCTGCGGCAGCAGGATCGGGCCCCCGAACTGCGGCGGAATCGCGGCCAGGATCCCCATCAGCGTCGGCGACAGCGTGATCGGCTGCGACGGCTGGGTGGCCGTCGGCACGGTGACCCCCCGTGCCGGGTTGGTCACGCTGTAGAAGCTCGGCAGCGGAAAGCCGGGAGTACCGACCGGGATCAGGGTCACGAAGTTGATGTTGTCGTTGGTCTCGCTCTGGTAGACCGAGAGGCCGACCGTCGTGCTCCCTCCGAACGTCCCGTTGTAGGCCACTTCGAAGGCGTCGGTGACCTGCTCCTGGAGGTTCGGGTTCCCATAGGAGTTGATCGTCAGGAAGAAGGGCGGCGGCACCAGCGCCGCCGCCGGTCCCAGCAGGGGCCTCAGCGGCGTGAGATCGATGATCGGATCCGTGTTGGAGATGTTCTGGTTCAGGTAGTTGTTGATGAACGAGGGGGACTGGAAGGCGCGATTGTAGGACGCGCGGACCGACTGGTCCGGCGTGGGCTTGAACATGATGCTGACGCGCGGCGAGAAGACCGGGTCTTCGATGTTGCCGAACTTGTCGACGCGGCCGCCGAGCGCGAATCGGAACTTGTCCACGAAGTACTCCCAGTGCAGGTAGGCGCCGAGCTCGGTGCGGTCGTCGCCCTGGGCGAGCGAGATGTCGAAGTTGTTCTGTCGCACGTTGCCGCCGTAGGTGATGATGTGCTTGCCGCTCAGCACGTTCGTGTTTCCGATCTCGAAGTCGTAGGTCTGGGTTTTGAAGGCCAGGACCACCGGCCCCAGGGTGTCGGGGTCCGTCGCCAGCAGATTGGGGGCCTGGGCGTCCAGGAAGTTGCCGAATCCGCTGATGCGCAGGGCGCCCTTGTTGTAGGACACGCGGCCGTAGGCCAGGTACGACCCGCTCTCGAGCCGGAACGGCCCGATCCCGGTGTGGATGATCCCCTCGGTGCCGTTGTAGCCGCCCTCGTACGTCATGCGGCCTCCGTTCGCGAACTCCTGGTCGAGGCGCAGGCCGAACTTGGGCTGGCTGGTGCCCTCGTTGTTGAACTGGCCGAGCTGCGTGCCCTCCGTGGGGTACCTAGCGCCACCGAGCGGAACGCCTCCCGCCACGGCCGCGCCGCTCGAGGTGCGGCAGGGAACGACCCCGTACGGGTGGCAGTCCAGCGGGACGCTGCCGGTGGGGCGCGAGTACGCATCGGAGTTGAAGTAGCCGGCGTTCAGCCGGTACGACCAGCTGTCGTTGATGACGTTGGCGTAGGAGAAGCTGCCGTTGAACTGGTAGCCGTTGCCCTCCGACTCGCGTGAACCCTCGTCGCGGTTGAACAGCCCCGCGCCCAGCACGAGGCCGAAACCCTCGTTCTCGCGGGGCGTCTTGGTGATGATGTTGACGACGCCGTTCACCGCGTTGGCGCCCCAGACCACCGAGGCGGGACCGCGCACCACCTCGATCTGCTTGATCTCGCCCGACGTCGGCGAAGGCAGCAGGTCCCACAGGACCAGCCCGAAAAAATCGAGGTACACGGAGCGGCCGTCCACCGTCACGAGCTGCGAGGTCGCAAGCGTCGAAGTGGCCTGACGCGCGGTGAGATTGATGTCGCGGGCCGACATCTGGATCACGTTCATGCCCGGGACCGAGCGCAGGGTGTCGGCCATGTTCTGGGCCGGCTGGCTCGCGAGCTGCTCGCTGGTGATGACGCTCATCGTGGCCGGGGCGTCGATCAGCTTCGAGGCGACCTTGGAGGCGCTCTCGACCGTGACCTCCTCCTGCAGGCGCACGGACTCGTCGGTCGGGGTTGCGTCGGCCGGCGCGGGTTTGGCCTGCGGAGTCGCCGCCTGAGGGGCGGGTGCCGGTCGAGCGGCGGGGTCGGACTCGAAGGCCAGTAGGCCAGGGGCGGCGACCA
>CAZVOI010000081.1:0-8744 GCA_964628275.1 uncultured Acidobacteriota bacterium
CGAGGTCATGAACGAGATCCTGGGTGGCGCCGGCTTCGCGGCGCGCATCACCAAGACGGTTCGCTCCAACGAAGGCCTGGCCTACTCCGCCGGCTCCGGGATCGGCTTCGGCGTGTACTACCCGGGCACGTTCCGCGCGGCCTTCCAGTCGAAGAGCCGCACCGTCGCCTACGCGACCGAGCTGGTGCTGCAGGAGATCAAGAAGATGCGCGAGACGCTGGTGACCGACGAGGAGCTGACGACGATCAAGAACAACATCGTCCAGACCTTTCCCAGTCAGTGGGCGTCGAAGGGCCAGGCGGCGGGGATCTTCGCGAGCGACGAGTACACGCGGCGCGATCCCAGCTACTGGTCGACCTACCGGGACCGCATCCAGGCCGTCACGGCGGCCGACGTCCGACGCGTCGCCAAGACGCATCTCGTCCCCGAGAAGCTCGTGATCCTGGTCGTGGGCGATCAGAAGGAGATCGAGATCGGCGACGAAAAGCACCCGGTCAAGCTCGGGGCGCTGGCTCCCGGCGGCAACGTGAAGACGCTAACGCTGCGCGACCCGCTGACGATGAAGAGGCCCTGACCGATTACTCGCGGCGCAACGCCTCGATCGGTTCGAGCTGAGCCGCGCGCCAGGCGGGGTAGCTGCCCGAGCCGACGCCGACAGCGGCGGCGAGAATGGCCGCCGCCGCCAGCATCAACAGCGACAGCGCGGTCGGCCACTCGGCCCAACGCTGGATCGCCAGCGACGCCAGGATGCCGAGCCCCATACCGATCACGCCGCCGCCGCCGGTCAAGAGCGACGACTCGGCGAGGAACTGCGACGCGATGTCGCGTCGCGTGGCGCCGCAGGCGCGGCGCAGGCCGATCTCGCTGGTCCGTTCGGCGACGCTCGCCAGCATGATGTTCATGATCCCGATCCCGCCCACTAGCAGGCCGATCGCCGCGACGGCTCCCGTCACCACGTTGAAGATCCGTTGCGTGCGCTCGCGCTGCCGGAGGATCTCGCGGGGCACCACGATCTCGAGCTCGGCTCCGGGCAGCCGGCGTTTCAGGACGCGACGCGTGACCTCGGCCGCCGAAGCGACCGCGTCGCCGCTCGAGACGCGGACCGCGATCTCGTCGATCGCGTCGTCGCCCTGACCAGCGGACGCCGCCAGGCTCGTCAGCGGCACCAGCGCCGCGCGGTTCAGGTCGCGGGCGCGGATCGGGTTGCCGCGCGAGCGCGGCGACGTGCGCTCTTCGAGCACGCCGACCACCTGATACCAATCGACGCCGAGCCGGATCAGTTGACCGAGCGGGTCGCCCAGCATCGCGCGCGCCGTCTCGGCGCCGAGCACGACGACGCGCTTGGCGTCCTTGACGTCGAGCAGGCTCAGAAAGCGCCCGCGCGCGATCCGCAGCAGCGCGGCGTCGGCGTAGTCGGGCGTCGTCGCCACGACGCCCAGGCTTTCGGCTTTGCCGTTCAGCGAGGGCACGCTGGCGATGCGCACCGGCGCCACCGAAGCCACCGCTGGCACGACCGCGCCGAGCGCCTGAGCGTCCACGAGGCGGAGCGGGACCACGCCCTTTCCCGGTGTAGTTGGAGTCCCGCGAACCGTCAGGCTGTCGATGCCGAGGGCCCCGACTTGCGCGAGCGCCTCGCGCCGCGCGCCTTCACCGACCGAAGACATCGCGACCACCGCCGCCACGCCGAACACGATTCCGAGGACCGACAGCGCCGAGCGTAGCTTGTGAGCGACCAAGCCCTCGAACGCCAGGCGCAACAGACCCTCGAGACGCGTCAGCATCGCGGGCTGCTCAGCGCGGCGCGGCCGCGGTGTCGCCCGCCCAGGGGTCGCGCAGCAGCACGCGCTCGCCTCGCTCGAGTCCTTTCAACACCACGACGAAGTCCGCGTTCGAGGGACCCAGCGTGACGTCACGAGCCTCGGGCTGGCCGGCGCGCGGCACATAGCACACCGAACGGCCGGCACGCTCGAACACCGCTTCGATCGGCACGTACAGCGCCTGCTCGCGCTTCTCGACGTCGATCTCGACGCGCGCCGTCATGCCCGGCCGCAGCCGCGGATCGCGCTCGGCGACCTCTACGGTCAGGCCGAAGAACTTGGCGCCCTTGCGCTCGCGCTCTTCTTGAGCGAGCGCGCCGACTAGCGTGACGGTCCCGGAGAGGCGCAGCTCCGGGTAGGCGTCGACCCGGATCGCCACGCGCTGGCTCTTCTGGACCTT
The DNA here is from genome assembly GCA_964628275.1 of uncultured Acidobacteriota bacterium. GTDB lineage: Bacteria > Acidobacteriota > Vicinamibacteria > Fen-336 > Fen-336 > CAZVOI01. Next base: position 2,218 of record CAZVOI010000081.1, read on the forward strand.
GTGGATGTCGACCTCGCGGATCCTGGTTTCGACGACCGTCTTCGAGATGTCGGGCAGGATCAAGAGCGGCTGGTTCGCCCACACCTGGTCGCCGACTTGAGGCTTCCTCTGCTCGGACCCGAAGAACACGTCGCGGTAGACGACGATGCCCGGCACGCCGGCGCGGATCTCGGTGCGCGCGAGCTGCTGGCGCGCCTGCGCCAGCTTGCTGGCCGCCTCCTGGATCCGGCTCTCCGCCGAGGCGACCGCGGCCTGGCGCGCCTGGGTCCGGAACCCGGCCGCGATCTCGGCCTGACGCAGGCTCTCGCGCGAGGCGATGGCGCCGCTCTTCGCCTGCCCCAGCTCCAGGGGCCGAGCGAACGCGATCAGGGCTTGACGTCGCTGCTGTGCCAGATCCAGGTCTTCGCGCATCTTCTGGAGCTGCTGCTCGGCGCGCTCCAGCTCGAGCCGGGTGATGAAGCCTGCCGCAAGCAACGGCTTCAGGTCCTCGTGACCTGTTTGCGCGCGGATCAGCTCTCGTTCGGCGTTCGCCACGGCGGCGTCCGCTTCAGCCTCCTTGAGCTTGCCCTTGCCCTGCTCGGTGTCGCGCAGCTCGAGCACGCTCGTCTCGGTCTTCTGGCGGGCGCCCTGAATCTCTTCCTGGTTCTGGATGTCCTGGAGCCGCAGCTCTTGCCGCGCGCGGTCCAGATCTGCCTCGGCCTGCGAGAGCGCGGCCTGGCTCTTGCGGATCTCTTCCTCGAACGGCGTGGCGTCGAACAGGATCAGCAGGTCGCCCTTCTCGACCCACTTGCCCTCGGGCGCCAAGGCGACGATCTTGGCCTGGTTGCTCTGGATCGTGGACGCGTAGCTGATCGAGCGCAGGGCCTGCAGCGTGCCGCTCTCGATCAGCGCGACCCGGAACGGTCCCTCGCGGACTTCCGCGAGCGGGCCGAATGCGGCGCTCCGCGAACCGAGGGCGTAGAAGAGCAGAACCGCCAGGGCGGCCATGCCGACGACGAGCGGCTGGCGCTTGATCGCTCTCCAGGTTGCGCCTGCGAGCCGTCGTGCCCGAGCGGAGGCCGGCTCCCGCTCTCGAGCCGGCTGCGGCGTCACGGCGTGCAGGCTCACGGCGCGAACTCCCGCTCGACTGAGAGCCGCCCGGTGGCGCGCAGCAGCTCGTAGCGCGCAACCTGGTAGTCGGCGTAGAGCGCCGCCAGCGCGGTGCGCGCGGCGACGACTGCGGTCTCGGCGTCGACTACGTCGAAGTTGGAAGCCAGGCCGCGCTGGTAACGCAGCGTCGCCAGTTGCCGCTGCTGCTCGGCGAGGTCGATGGTCTTCGTTTGCAGCGCCGCGCTGGTGCGGATCCGGTCGAGGTTGCGGGCCACCGAACGCACCTCGGCCTCCACTTCCATCTCGCGTTGGCGCAGCGCGCGTTGTCGCGCTTCCACGTCGAGCTCGGCGAGCGAGCGGTTCACCCGGTCGCTGGTGCGTTCGGTCGGGTACGAGGTCGCGAACGAGACCAGCGTGCGGCGATCGCTCGGGCGCAGCGCGTCACCGAATCCTCCGCCCGATCCGAGTTGGCTGTAGGTTACCTGAACGTCGAGTTGCGGGAGCAGGTTCTGGCGCGCCAGGCGGAACGCACGCTCCGAGTCGCCGACCTGGGCTCGGGTCTCCACGAGCTCCAGACGGCTCGCCAGCGCCCGCTCGACCAGCAGCTCGGTCGTTTCCTCGGCAGCCACCTGGCCCGGTTCCGGCAGCTCCGTGGCGCCGGGTCCCAGCGGCTCGTGGGGAGAGGCGCCCAGCAGAATTCGAAACCGCTCGAGCGCGGTCTGCAGCGAGGTGCGCCCCGACAGCAGCGCCTCCTGGGCCTGGGCGGCCTGGAGCTCCGCGCGCAGCACGTCCAGCCGGCTAGCCAGCCCGACCTGCATCCGCGCCTGCGAGGCGTCGCGCAGCGCCTCGCTGCGCGTCAAGCTCTGCTCGGACACCTCGATCAGCTTGCGCTGCCGCACCACCTGGAAGAAAGCCGCGGTTACCTCGACCGCCAGCCGCTGCCGGTTCAACTCGAGGTTGCGCTGCTGCGCCTCGCGCGCGCGCCGGCTGTTGGTGAGCTCGTAGTTCGTCGCCGTCGGCCCGAAGCCGCGTAGCAGCGGCTGGCTGAGCGTCACGAACACGTCCGAGGTGCGAAACGCCGAGAGCGAGTCGTGGTAGCGGCGGTAGCTTCCCGCGGCGCTGAGCGTCGCCCCGCTCCACGGCACGCGCTGCGTCGCGGTCACGCCGAACACCGACCCGTCGGAGGAGCGGCGGTAGCTGGGCGTAAGCTGGGGCAGGAACTGGGCGAACGCGGCCGACTCTCTAGCCCGGGCCGCGGCCTCGGCGTCGACCGAGGACAGCAGGTTCAGGTTGCGTGTGAGCGCCACCTGCACAGCCTCAGACAGGCTGAGCGAGGCGGTCTCTTGAGCGGCCAGCGTGGTCGCCCCGAATACCGCCAGACCGCAGGCATAGAGCCGAACGCGCACAGCACGAAGAGACTACACCGATTGGGGAGGTGCGGGACCGTGCGGCGAGGGAGGTTTACTTCTCCGCCGACCGAAACGCCGCCAGGAAGTCCTTCAGAAGCATCGGGTTGTTGCTCTTGATCGTGCCCATCAGGAAGTCCTTGGCGGACGGCGTGTACGTGCCACTCCAGACGTCGAGGAACATCTGCTTCGTTCCCTTCAGGAAGCAGTCGGCCTCGGTCTTGCCCTGCTTCACCTCGCAGGCGTCGGGCGAGAGCGACACCGACCACTTTTCGTCGTCGTCGAGCGAAAAGTAGAACGTCATCGGTTTCTTGACGTTGCCCTTGACGAACTTCTTGGGCAGTCCCTTGAAGATCTGGGCGATCTCGGAGTCGGGCATCGTCCTCGACCTAGGACTGAATCGCTTTGGGAAGCTTCTCGATCGTGTCGCTCACCAGCTTCCTCTGGGCCTCGGGTGTGAGCGAGGACGTCACGATCTTGGAAGCGGCCAGCACCGCGATGTCGGCCACCTGCGCGCGCAGCTCGAGGATCGCGAGCGCCTTCTCGCGCCCGATCTGCTCCTTGGCGCGCTTCAAGAGCGCCTCGCCCTCGCTGCGCGCCTTGGCGGTGAGCTCGGCCTTGATCGACTCGGCCTCGGCCAGCGAGCGCTTCATGATCTCGTCGCGCTCGCGACCGGCTTCCCGCACCAACTCCTTGTGCTTGTCGAGCAGCGCCGCCGCGTCGGCGTTGGCCTTGTGTGCGCCCTCCACCGCCGAGCGCACCGACTTCTCGCGCTCCTCGATGGCATGCAGCAGCGGACCCCAGCCGAGCTTGCCCAGCACGAACGCGAATATCAGGAACAGGACGAGCGTCGCCACGGTGAGCGTGAAGTCGACGTCCGTCAGGCTGCCGCCCGCCGCCAGCAGGGCGGTCGAAACGGGATGGAGCGTCATCGTCTACTTGATCGCGAGCAGGATCGCGACGATCAGCGAGAAGAACGTGACGCCTTCGATCAGGCCGGCAGCCACGATCATCGCGCCGCGGATGTCGCCGGCGGCGTTGGGCTGGCGCGCGATGCCTTCCATCGCCGCCGCGGCCAGTCGGCCGATGCCGGCGGCGCCGCCGATGATCGTGAGTCCGGCGCCGATGCCGGCCGCAAAGTACGCGATCGCCTTGGGATCAGTGGGCATTCTCTCTCCTTGGTTTAGTGCGCGGGATGCGCATACATCCCGATGAAGATGGCGGTGAGCAACGTGAAGATGTAGGCCTGGATGAACGCGACCAGGATCTCGAGCAGCATGATGAAGAGCGCCAGGCCGAGCGAAACCGGAATCACCGCGATTCCGAAGAAGGTGCTGATTTCCGCCATCAACGGGATCAGCATCAGCAGCGCGGTGATCACCATGTGCCCGGCCAGCATGTTCGCGAACAACCGGACCATCAGCGCGAACGGCTTCGTGAACATCGACAGGATCTCGACCGGGATCATGATCGGCAGCAGCCAGGCCGGCAACCCCGGCGGCACGATGCCGGTGAAGTGGCGCACCACGCCGTAGTTCGAGATGCCCGCGTATTGCTGCGCCAGGAACGAGACGCTGGCGAGGGCCAGCGTGACCGCCAGGTTGCCAGTGGACGTCGCCGCGAAGGGCAGCAGGCCCAGGAGCGCCGCGAACAGGATGAAGAAGAAGAAGCTGCACAGGAGCGGCGTGAACTTGTGGCCGTCGTGACCGATGTTCTTCTCGGCGATGTCGTCGCGGATGAACAGCACGATCATCTCGACGAAGGCCCCGAGGCCGGTCGGGATGCCGTCCTTCCGGTAGGTGCCGATCGCCAGGCGGATCACTCCGATCACGACCAGCGCGGCGATCACGAAGAAGGTGAGATGCTTCGACGGCAGGCCGAAAAAGGGCTGGTCCAGCACGTGGTGCATCAGCACCGTGGCCGGATCGTCATGGCCGCCGGGAGCGGCGTGCTCCGCGGGAGCGGGAGCGACCGGTGCCTCGGTCGCAGCCGGCGGCGGCTGAGGCTCGGGCAGCGCCGGGTGTTGCTGCAGCGCGGCCAGCAGCAGCAGCGAGCCGAGTGTCACCGGCTCACCGCGGGGGTCGTCTTCTTGTGGAGCACCATCAACTCGAGCACGAGAAACAGGACGAAATAACTGAGCAGGCTGATCGCGAGCGGGAGCTTGGGGAGTCCGAACAGCAGCACGCCAGCGACTACGGCCACCAGCATCAGGCCCATGCGGCCCAGCATCCCGCCCAGCACCGCGCCCAGGAACACGTTGGTCGACCGCTTCTCGGACCAGCACACGATGCAGAAGGCGAGCAGAGCGTTGAAAGCGGCCAGCCCGCCGCCCGCCAGCACCGCTGTTCGGCCGGGCTCGTCGAGCCGTCCGGACAGAAGCGGCCAGAGCAGGAGCAGCGAGCCAGCGGCAATCCCGATCACGATCTGCGCGTACCTCGCAAGGTTCACGGCTTCTTGCTCATCACCAGCTTGTAGCACTGCCAAAACGCCGCCAGGATCCCGAACACCCCACCCAGCAGGAAGAGCAGCGGGCGTGTCCCCAGCTTCCCGTCCAGCCAGTACCCGGCGCCCAGGCCGAGCAGCACCGTCGCCGCAAGGCTCGACCCGATGCCGAGATACGGGCCCGCTTCCCTCAGCGCCTGGGTCCAGTCTACTCCACGCCTTCCGCCGGTCGGCGGCGGCTCTGGCGGTCGGCTCCCAGGCTCTGTGGACAACGGCGGCGAAGACTAGCACGGGGTTTTCGGGCGGGCAAAGGTCGGGCGAGCGGGAGTCCGCGGGCCACATCGCGCCGATCGGCCGGGCCCCGGGACTCGGGTAGAGTCGCCCCCCGGAGGATCCTCGAACATGCCTCGATGCCTTGGTCTCTCCCTGCTCCTGCTCGCGGCCGTGCCGATCGGCGCTCAACAGAACGCCGCCGACCTGGGAGAGCGGCTGCTGCGCGACGCGGCCGTGCGCGCGGCGCTCGAAGCCGCGAAACGCAACGAACCGAGCGTGCTCGAGGAACAGGTGCGAATCTGCGAGATCCCGGCGCCGCCCTTCAAGGAAGAAAAGCGCGGCCTGGCGATGAAGGCGGTCTTCGAAAAGCTCGGCCTCGGGAACGTGCGCATCGACGAGATCGGCAACGTCCTGGGCGAGCGGCCGGGCCGCGCTCCCAAGCCGCACCTGGTGTTCGCCGCCCACCTCGACACGGTCTTCCCCGAAGGCACCGACGTGCGCGTCAAACGCGACGGCCCGGTGTTACGCGCGCCGGGCATCGGCGACGATACGCGCGGCCTGGCGGTGCTGATCGGCGTGATCCGCGCGCTCGACGAGGGCAAGGTGGAGACTCCCGGTTCGATCACGTTCGTGGCCAACGTGGGCGAAGAGGGTCTCGGAGACCTGCGGGGCACGAAACAGCTCTTCGACAAGACTTTGAAGGGGCAGATCGACCGCTTCGTGTCGGTGGACGGGATCGGGCTGGGCGTGACCCACGTCGGCGTCGGCAGCTATCGCTACCGGCTCGCCTACAAGGGCCCCGGCGGTCACAGCTACGGCGCCTTCGGCCTCAGCAACCCGATCCACGCGCTCGGCCGCGCGATCGCGACGATCTCCGACTTCGAGGTGCCGAGCGAGCCCAAGACGACCTTCAACGTCGGCCGGATCGGCGGCGGCACCTCCGTCAACTCGATCGCGTTCGAGGCCTGGGCCGAGGTCGACATGCGCTCGCACGACAAGACGTCGCTCGATCGCGTCGATCGCCTGTTCCACGAAGCCGCCGACAAATCGCTCGAGCGGGAAAACGCACGCTGGAATGGCAAGGGCGCCCTCACGGTCGTGAAGGAGCGCGTCGGCACGCGGCCGCCCGGCCTCACACCCGCGGACGCGCCGATCGTGCTGGCGGCGTTCTCGGTGACGAAGGCGCTCGGCCTGACGGTCTCCTCGAGCCCTGGCTCGACCGACTCGAACGTCCCGATGTGGCTCGGGATTCCAGCGGTCACGATCAGCGGCGGCGGCAGCAGCGCGGGCACGAGCGCCCATTCTCCCGACGAAGCC
>CAZVOI010000082.1:0-5964 GCA_964628275.1 uncultured Acidobacteriota bacterium
CGCGGGTGAAGCCGGCTCGAACGGCGTCCTTGTCGTAGACCGGCTCGAGCAGACCGAAACACTCGGCGCAAGCCGACACCGGCGCCTTGTCGCGCGCGGCGCCGCAGTTACGACAGCGAAGACCGACGACCGTTCCCACCGTTGTTCCTTTCAGAAGGCCCGAAGCTTGCTAGCTTGCGGCCGGCCGGGCTCTCGGGTCAACGCGAGGCCGCGTCATACGCGCGACATGGGTGAGACATTCGAACCGCTACGGCTGCAGCGAGCGTCGTTCCTCGGCGCTGACGACCAGCGGGCGCTCGCAAAACGGCTGCTCCTGTCCCAGAACCTCCCATGCCGTCAGGGCCGCCGGGACGCCCGCGTCCACCGAGATCACGAGGGTCAGCAGACCCTCCCACGCGTACTTGCGATCCGTCTCCGAAGGCCGCGCGGGATGGTCGGGGTGGCTGTGCCAGAAGCCCAGGAGCTTCAGGCCGCGCGCATCGGCCTCATCCTGCACCGCTAGATAGTCCTGCGGCGAGACGCTGAACCGCACGCGTGGCTTCTCGTTCTCCGCGTTGGGCAGCGCGATCGCCGCGCGCACGTCGCCGTCGCCAGGGCCCAGCAGCGCGCCGCAGGCTTCGTGTGGGTAGGTGCGTGCCGCTTCGCTGCGGATCGCCGCGAGAGCCTCAACCGAGAGCCGAACCGGCTCGCTCACGCTGGGGCGGGTCGTCCTCAGGCTCGGCATGCGCGTTGTTCCTCTCCGCAAGACACAGGCTTGCCGCCCGTTGGGTTCGCCGCCGAAACCCAGGGATTCACGCATCTGCACACCGTCAACTGTAATCGGCCAGGGAGCGCACGTCGCGTGTCCCTCTACGTCTGGCTGATCGACGGGGCCAGCGTCGTGTGCCAGCGACAACCGCCGTCGTTCAGGCGCGCAGGACGCGGGCCCCCGTCAGCCGAGCAGCGGACTTCTCGAACGTGAGCATCACGTCGGCCACGCGAACGTACTCCGCATGGATCAGTCGATCGACGAGTCCCGGTTGCGCTGCGGCCAGGTTACGCATCGCGAGGATGCGGTTGGCCGAGCCTGCGGCCCGGGCGCCGCTCTCGCTCAGAAACTCCTGGAGCACCTCGATCGCTTGGGCCTTCGAGAGACCGAAATGGTGCTGGAGAGCGAAGTACGCCTCACTCACCACCAGGTCCGAAACCAGTACGGTGTCACCGGCACGCAGGCTGGCCTCTACGCGCCGCGCCGCGACCGCCGCCAAGGGCTCCGGCTCTCCGGTCAGGAGCCGCAGCACGACGGACGTGTCGAGACCGACCCTCATCGCCTTCTCGTCTCGCGAAGCGTGGCCTCGCTCTCGGCGACCTCTTGCGCCCAACCCCGCTCGATGCTCTCGCGCACCACGTCCATGTCGTGGTCCTCTACTCTGTGCATGTGCTTGCGCGCCAACCCGAACCAGGGTGGGGCCGGCTTGCCGTCGGCGAGGAGCGCCGCTCCGCGTTTGGCGCCGGGAGGGGGGTTGGTCCTGGCTCGGCGTCCGACGTAGCCCTGGAACAGCTCGACCGCCACCTCCCTTACCGGCCTTCCTTCGAGGGCGCTCTTCGCTTTGACCTGGCGGTACAACGCATCCGGGATGTCGACCGTTGCCTTCATGCTGAGCAGGCTATACAGGAAGCCGTATTGCCGTCAAGACGGGCCGGGCCTGCTGGGCTCGAGGCTGTGGGCGACGCGATCGGGGAGGGCAGGACGCGTAAGAAAGGCCTTGACAGTCGCTGGCGAAGCCCTTAACCTACCGACCGTTCGGATGTCACTCTTTGCTGAGAACGTCGGGAGCGGCCGGTTCGGCGGGACGCTGTCCGTACGACTGCGGTTCCTGCTGCTGCTGGGCCTGGTCCTGATTATTGGCCCAGGGGGATCGTGATCTAAGGCCTGAGGCAAAGGCGAGATCGAACGACCCCGGGGCAAGCACCTCGGGGTTTTTGTTTCTAGGGACGTCGCGAAAGGAGCACCGCTTGCAAATGACGGGAGCGCAGATCCTGTGGGAGTCGCTGATTCGGGAAGGCACCGAGATCGTCTTCGGTTACCCGGGCGGCGCGATTCTCCCCGCCTACGACGCGATGCTCGACTTTCCGATCCGCCATGTATTGGTTCGCCACGAACAGGGCGCCGCGCACATGGCCGACGGCTACGCGCGCGCCTCGGGCAAGGTCGGCGTCGCCGTCGCGACCTCCGGCCCCGGCGCCACCAACCTCACGACCGGCATCGCCAACGCGATGCTCGACAGCGTGCCGACCGTCTTCATCACCGGCCAGGTGTCGTCGCAGGTTCTGGGCAGCGACGCCTTCCAGGAGACCGACGTCACCGGCATCACGCTGCCGATCACCAAGCACAACTCGATCGTGACCAAGGCCGGCGATGTGGCGCGCACGATCCGCGAAGCCTTCGCGATCGCCCGCCACGGCAGGCCGGGACCGGTGCTGGTCGACATCTGCAAGGACGCGCAGCAGCAGAAGACCGAGTTCGCCTGGCCTTCGGATCCCAAGCTGCCGGGACTGCACGCGATCCCGGTTCCGTCGCAGCGCGACCTGGAGCGCGCGGCCGAGCTGATCGCCGGCGCGGAACGCCCGCTGATCCTGGCGGGGCACGGCGTCCTGAAGTCGGGCGCGACGCAAGCGCTCTTGGCCTTCGCCGAGAAGACCGGCACGCCGGTCGCGCTGACGCTCTTGGGCCTGGGCGGCTTCCCGGCCAGCCATCCGCTTTGCCTCGGAATGATGGGGATGCACGGCGGGGCGTACGTGAACAGCGCGGTGCAGCGCGCCGACCTGCTGCTCGCGTTCGGGATGCGCTTCGACGACCGCGTCACCGGCAACCTGAAGACGTATGCGCAGAGCGCGAAGAAGATCCACGTCGAGATCGACGCCTCCGAGGTCGGCAAGAACGTGGCGGTGGACGTGGCGCTCGTGGGCGATCTGCGCGCAACACTCGAAGCGCTCACGCCGATCGTCGCGACGGCGCGCCACGACGCCTGGCAGGCCGAGATCGGCGAGGGTCGCGCCGAGACCAAGGGACGCGACATCCTTCACCAGCCCGACGGCGGCAACCTGTACGCCGCGCACGTCATCCACGACTTGTGGGAGGCCACGCGTGGCGAGGCGATCGTCGTCAGCGACGTGGGACAGCACCAGATGTTCGAGGCGCAGTACTACGCGCACGAGCGCCCGCGCACGCTGATCACGTCCGGCGGGCTCGGCACGATGGGCTTCGCGCTGCCCGCCGCCATCGGCGCCAAGATGGCGCGGCCCGACGCCGAGGTCTGGGTGGTGGCCGGCGACGGCGGCTTCCAGATGACGCAGTGCGAGCTGGCGACGCTGCAGCAAGAGAAGCTCGACATCAAGATCGCCATCGTCAACAACGGCTTCCTCGGGATGGTGCGGCAGTGGCAGGAGTTCTTCTACGACAAGCGCTATGCCGCCACGCCGATGCTGTCGCCCGACTTCGTGAAGTTGGCCGATGCCTACGGCATCGCGGCGCATCGCGTGACGAAGCGCGAGCAGGTCTTGCCGACCGTCGACCTCGCGCGCAAGAGCGGCCAGCCGGCGTTGATCGATTTCCGCGTCGTCAAGGAAGAAGCCGTCTATCCGATGGTCCCGGCCGGCGCCACTCTCGACGCCATGATCCGGCGTCCCGCGACCGAAGAGGTGAGCGCGTGAAGCACACCCTGGTGGCCCGCGTGCAGGACCAGCCCGGCGTGTTGAACAGGGTCGCGAGTCTCTTCCGCCGGCGCGCGTTCAACATCGAGAGCCTCACCGTCGGCCACAGCGAGGTCCCCGATTTCTCGCGGATGACGATCGTCGTCGACACCGCGCGCGTGCCGGCGCGGCTCGTCGAGGAGAACTTGCGCAAGCTGATGCCGGTCGCCGAGGTGCGCGACGTCACCGACCTGCCCACGGTCGATCGCGACCTGGCCCTGATCCGCGTGCGTTGCGCCCCGGGCGAGCGCGCCGAGCTGACCCAGCTCGCCGAGATCTTCCGCGGCAAGATCGTCGACGTGGCGCAGGACTCCGTGATCGTCGAGGTCACGGGCGATTCGGAGAAGGTGGACGGCCTCGTCGAGCTGCTGAGGCCGCGGGGCATTCAAGAAATGGTGCGGACTGGCAAGGTCGCCATGCTGCGCGGCACGGCCGCGGTTCAGAACTAAAGGAGAGGGTGATGGCTCGGATCTACTACGACAAGGACGCGGACCTCGAGGAGCTGAGCGGCCGCCGGATCGCCGTGATCGGCTATGGCAGCCAGGGCCATGCCCACGCGCTCAACCTGCGCGACAGCGGCGCCGACGTCATGGTCGGGCTTCCGAAGGAGAGCCGCTCGCGCGCCAAAGCCCAGGCCGAGGGTCTGGCCGTGGCCACACCTGCCGAGGCCGCCGACCAGGCCGACATCGTGATGATCCTGACGCCCGACACCGGCCAGGCCAAGCTCTACCGCGACGACATCCTTCCCAACCTGCGCCCCGGCAACACGCTGATGTTCGCGCACGGCTTCAACATCCGCTTCGGGACGATCGAGGCGCCGCAGGGCGTGGACGTCTCGATGATCGCGCCCAAGGCGCCCGGCCACCGCGTGCGCGAGGTGTTCAAGGAAGGCCAGGGCACGCCGGCGCTGCTGGCCGTGCACCGCGACGAGAGCGGCCGCGCCAAGCCCACGGCGCTCGCCTACGCCAAGGGTCTCGGTTGCACTCGCGCGGGTGTCATCGAGACGACGTTCGCGGAGGAGACCGAGACCGACCTCTTCGGCGAGCAGGCGGTTCTGTGCGGCGGCGTCTCGGCGCTGGTGAAGGCCGGCTTCGACACGCTGGTGAAGGCCGGCTACCAGCCGGAGATCGCGTACTTCGAGTGCCTCCACGAGCTGAAGCTGATCGTGGATCTGATGTATCGCGGCGGGCTCTCCTACATGCGCTACTCGGTCTCGGACACCGCCGAGCACGGCGACTACACCGGCGGGCCGCGCCTCGTCACCGACGAGACTCGCGCCGAGATGGTGCGGATGCTGGCCGACATCCGCAGCGGCGCCTACGCCGAGAAGTGGATCGCCGAGAACGAAGCCGGCCGGCCGTGGTTCAACCAGCAGCGCACGGACGGGCGCAGCCAGCTTCTCGAGCAAGTCGGCGCCAAGCTGCGCGGCATGATGCCGTTCCTGGATGCGGTGACGGTGACACCCGACGGCGACGTGAAGACCGCCAAGGCCGAGACCTCCTCCGTGGGGACGGTACGATGAACCCGCGAATTACCATCTTCGACACGACGCTCCGCGACGGCGAGCAGTCGCCCGGGTGCAGCATGAACCCCGGAGAGAAGATCCGGATCGCGCGCCAGCTCGAGAGGCTGGGCGTCGACATCATCGAGGCCGGTTTCCCGATCGCGTCGCCCGCCGAGGCCGACGCCGTCGCCGTCGTGGCCGAGGAAGTGCGCAGCGTTCGCGTCGCGGCGTTGGCGCGCTGCAAGCCCGCGGACGTCGAAGCCGCGGGCAAGGCACTGAAGAAGGCCGCACGCCCGGTGATCCACACGTTCCTGGCGACCTCGGCGCTGCATCTCAAGTACAAGCTGAAGATCACCGCCGAGGAGGCGCTGCGGCAGGCGGTCCTTGGCGTGAAACAGGCGCGCGGGCTGGCCTCGGAGGTGGAGTTCTCGGCCGAAGACGCGTCGCGCACCGACTACGGTTACTTGCGCGAAGTTCTCCAGGCCGTGCACGCGGCCGGCGCCCTGACGCTCAACGTTCCCGACACCGTCGGCTATTCGTTGCCGCACGAGTACGCCGAGATGGTCGCCAAGCTGGTGAAGGACATTCCGACCGCCGTGATCTCGGTGCATTGCCACAACGACCTGGGCCTGGCGGTCGCCAACTCGATCGCGGCGGTCGTCGCGGGCGCTCGTCAGGTCGAGTGCACCATCAACGGCATCGGCGAGCGCGCCGGCAACACCGCGCTC
>CAZVOI010000083.1:0-1775 GCA_964628275.1 uncultured Acidobacteriota bacterium
AGGCGAGCCAGCGCGAGTCGGGAGACCAGGCGTGGTCGAGCACGGGATCCGGACCGTAGAACGGATCGCTCGCCACCGTCGTCTGCACCCCGCTCGCGATGTCGAGAACGAAGAGCGTCCGCGAGTTGTCGGAGAAGCTCAGCTGCTTCGAGTCGGGCGACCAGGCCGGGTTCTCGTAGAAGCCCGCGCCCTGGAGCGCGATCCGCTTCGGGGCTCCCCGGCCGTCCTGGGGCGCGAGCTCGAGCCCGTACTCGCCGCCTTTGTCCGAGAAATACGCGATCCAGCGGCCGTCGGGCGACCAGGCGGGCGAGCGCTCGTGGACGCCCGGTGTCTCGGTCAGATTGCGGTCGTCGCCCTTCTCGCGCGGGACGGTCACGATCTCACCGCGGAACTCGAGCGCCACCCGCGCGCCCGAAGGAGACAGGCTCGCGCCGCGGATCCACTTGGCTCCCTTGGCCCAGCGCGGCCGCCGTTCGACGAGGTCGGCGGCAACGCCGAGCTCGAGCCGCACGGACGCGCCTGCGGCGGGGTCGAGCAGGTGGACGTAGCCGGCCTGCTCGTAGGCGATGCGCCCGCCGCCGGCCGCAGCCGCGATCACGGGGAAGTCGCGGTGCGACGTCGCGCGCGTGACGGCTCTCGTGGCGCGATCGTAGGAGTACAAGTTGAGCTCGCCGTCGCGGTCGGAGCGGAAGAAGAGCCGCCCGGCGACCCACATCGGGTCGGTGTCGTTCGAGCGGCCCGCGGGCTGGGGCAAGATCTCGACGTCGTGCGTCGCATTGTCGAGCAACAGGATGCGCGACGTCCTTCCGCCGCGGTAGTGCTTCCACTGGCTGAACGCCTCGGAGAGCGGCACGTACGCGGTCGTTCGTCCGTCCGGCGAGATCGCGGCCCTGCTCGCGTTCGGAACCTGGAGCTTCGAGGGGAACCCACCCGCGATCGGCACGGTGAACAGCTGCGTATAGCGAGTCGTGTAGACCTCGCGCCCGGACGAGAACAGTACGGACTTCCCGTCAGGCGTGAAGCCGAGCGCCGTATCGTTCCCGGGATGGTACGTAAGGCGCGCCGGAACGCCGCCGGCTGCCGGGACCACGTAGACGTCGGTGTTGCCCTCGTAGCGGCCCGTGAACGCGATCAGCGTCCCGTCGGGTGAGAAGCTCGGCCCCGCTTCGACCCCGGGGTGCGACGTCAGGCGCCGGACGCCCGTCCCGTCCGCTCCCGCGACCCAGAGGTCGTTGGCGTAGGCGAAGGCCACGAGCGTTCCGCTCGTGGCGGGATCAGCGACGAGCCGCGTGTCGGCCAGGTCGATCGAGCGGGCCGCGGCGGGGGCGAGCAGCGTGAGGGCCGCGAGGGCGGCGAGCGAGCGGGGCATCCTCTTCCTCCAGGCAGACTGGACGGAGGAGGGTGCCCGCTCCTCCCGCCGGCGTCAAGCGTGGCCCATTAGCTCCGATTCGGGCGAGCTGGGCATGTGCCGGTCGCAGGCGCGCAGGCCCAGCCGGCGCATCTTCTCGTTGAGGGTGGTCGGGAGACAGCCCAGCTCGGCCGCCGCCCGGCGCTGGTTGCCGTGCACCTTCACCAGCGCGTCGAGGATCAGCCGCCGCTCGTACGACTCCACGAGCTGCCTGAGGTTGGTCTCAGAAACGCGGTTTCCGAGTCCGGAAGTCATCAGTGTCTGCGCCATGTGTCCCCTCCCACCTTTGCCCCTACGTCCTTGCGAGCCCATACGGGCGGGCGGCCCTGCCGTTCCACGGGCTGTCCAGGAGCTTGGCGTGAGGGGC
>CAZVOI010000084.1:0-1695 GCA_964628275.1 uncultured Acidobacteriota bacterium
CGAGAGGGCGGCTCGCACGAAGCGAAGCGCCACGCGAGCCGCGCTCTCGCGCCGTGAACGTGCCCCGTGCCCCGAGCCCCCCTCCCCGCAAACCCGGCCCGGGGGGAGGGGGGTCTGGGGGGTGGGGAAGCCAACGGCCGGGCGGTCGGCTTCGGCCATGCAAGAGTCCGACTGCAAAACGACAGCCCCGCGAGCCGCGCTCCCATGCCGAAGAGCAGGCCCGCGGGGCATCGCGCTACACCAGCCTCTGGTCGATCCTGGTCAGCATCTGCACGATGCGGATCGCGAGCCGACGCCCGGTGCGGACGGCTGCCGGAGACGCTAGCCGCCGCAGCACCAGCACATCGAGAAGCGCCGCCGTCTCGGTGGCAGAGCCACGGGCGATCGCGTAGTAGCGGGCTTTGTCGCGACGAGACCGGCGGCCCCCAGCCTCGGCGATGTTGAGGACGACGGACAGCGAGGCCCGCTCCAGCTGGTCCTTGATGATGCGATTGAGGGTGGCCACGAGCGTCGAGCAGAGGCCGTGCAGCTCGAGGGCCACGTGGTACACGTGGAGCCGATTGGCATCGAGCTGCGGCTCGTCGCCCGCCGGGCAAAGCGCCGCAAGCTCCGACGAAACGGCAACGGCGGCCGGAGCCGCCGTTGCGGCGAGAGCGCCCATCAGCGCACCTCCTTCGAGCAGAGGTCAGCGATGTGGAAGGCGCAGTTCGAACCGCGGACACAGAGCTCGGCATCCGCCAGGCGCCGCCGCCGGGCGTGCGCCAGCAGATCGCCGAGGTCGAGAGCTGCTCGCTGTGCCAGGGGCCAGAAGCCGCTCCGGACGTTGACGAGCAGAGCATCGGTGACCTGCTCCAGCTCGTGCCGCAAGGTGAAGCTGCGAACCCGGAGCTCCGAGATCATGAGCCCGAGCTCCGAGCAGAGCTCCTGGAGCGAGAGGTTCTCGGCGCCGGAGAAGAGGGTGCGCTGCTCGCCGTGGTGGCTGATGCGGACGCGAAGGCCGAAGTCGAGGGCCAGGGCCGCAGCCGGGGAAGCCTGAGAGCGGGGGCGGGCGGTGTAAACGTGGGACATGAGAGGTTCCTTTCCGCAAGGCCGAAGGTGGCCTGCGAGGACCCCACCGCCGCAGCGAGGAAGGAGTCAAGGCTGGGGCTGCGCCAAGCGATGCCACTGCGCAGCAGGGCGCCTTGACGCCTGACGAGCGGAGGCGAGCTTCTCCGAGCAGGCCACCGTAGGCCCCGCGGAAAGGCCACACGCCAGGAGCCAAACCGCCCGCCCTCGGCCGCGCGACGAGCCGGGAGCCTTCGGCGCCAGCGTGACGCAGGAGCTGATAGCCTCGGGCTGCCGCGCGTGATCTCACCACGCGAGAGGCGGGTGCCGCCATGTCCTCCGCTTATCTCGACCGCCTGCTCCGAGCCGCCATGAAGAGGCGCCTGCTCGACGGCCTCGCGCTCCGAGCCCTGATGAAGGCCACACACCTCCTTGGACTCGCCCTCGCCGAGCGCATCCGCCAGTACCGCGACTCGGGCGACGCTGCCCTCGACCGCTTCGCACAGCTCCAGGAGCAGACGCTGCACGTGGCGCTCCTGCGGCGAGGCCCTCGAGATCCTGGCCTCTCGTTGGGACAAGATCCCCGAGCGCCAGCGACCCCACTTCACGCCCGAGGCACGTTTCCGGATTCTCAGGATCAAGACGCTGCTC
>CAZVOI010000085.1:0-4040 GCA_964628275.1 uncultured Acidobacteriota bacterium
AGGGCGGACGCGGCATGCGGATCCGCTACGCGCTGGCCGACTCGCCGCTCGGGCGGCTGCTGGTGGGCGCGACCGAACGCGGCGTGTGCTCGGTGCAGCTCGGCGAATCGGACCGGTGGCTCGAAGCCGCGCTGCGCGACGAGTACCCGCAGGCGGAGATCGAGCTCGACGCGAGCGGCCTCGGCTCGTGGCTCCAGGTCGTGCTCGACCGCGTGCGCGGCCGCTCCACCGCGTTGGACTTGCCGCTCGACCTGCAGGCGACCGCGTTCGAGTGGCGTGTCTGGAACGCGCTCCGCGACATACCGTCCGGCGAGACGCGCTCGTACGCCGAGGTCGCGCGGTCGATCGGCCGCCCCAGCGCGACGCGAGCGGTGGCCCAGGCCTGCGCCCACAACCGGGTCGCGCTCGTGATTCCGTGTCATCGCGTCGTGCGCAGCGACGGTTCTTTGGGCGGGTATCGCTGGGGCGTCGAAAGAAAGACCCGGATCTTGAAGCAGGAGCAGGCGCGGAGTGCCCGCTAGCGCGACCGAGACGCCGCTCGCCGAGCGGCTCGACGCGGTCGACTGGGTGGGTGTCGCGGCATCGCTCCGCGAGCGGCCGTACGCGCGCCTCGGGACTCTTCTCAGTCGAGGTGAATGCGACGCGGTCGCGCGCGGCTGGGGCGACGAGAACCTCTTTCGCAGCCGTGTGGACATGGAACGCCACCGCTTTGGTATCGGCGCCTACAAGTACTATCGCTACCCGCTGCCGCGGGCCGTCGAGGATCTGCGCAACGCCACGTACCCGCACCTCGCTCCGATCGCGAATCGATGGATGGAGGAGCTCGGTGTTCGCGAGCGCTACCCGGAAACGCTCGGGTCGCTCCTGGCCCGCTGCCATGGTGCGGGTCAGGCGCGACCGACGCCGCTTCTGTTGCGCTACGAAGCCGGCGGGTACAACGCGCTGCACCAGGATCTCTACGGCCCGGTCGCCTTCCCGTTGCAGATCGCGATCCTCCTGAACCAGCCCGGCCTCGACTACGACGGCGGCGCTTTCCTACTGGTCGAGCAGCGTCCGCGCGCGCAGTCGATCGGAGAGGCCCTCGTCCCGAACCAAGGCGAAGCCGTCGTCTTCACGACGCGCTACCGGCCGGTGCCCAGCGTCCGCGGCTTCAGCCGCGCCAACGTGCGGCATGGTGTCAGCCGCCTCGAGCGCGGGCTGCGCCATACGCTCGGCATCATTTTCCACGACGCGCTCTGAGCGATCGAATTCTTCAGAGCGTGTGCTTGAATGGAAACGTGATTGCTGCCTGCCGGCGTGCTGCCATCTCAACCGTCCTCGCGCTGCCGTTCGCGGCTTGCGGGGAGTTCGAACCCGACGTCATCGCCTGCGCCGCCATCGCGATCGCCGGTCTGGACGTCTCCGTGGTCGACGAAAGCACGAACCAGCCGATCTGTGACGCCACGGTTACCGCGACCGACGGCGCCTACACGGAGCGGCTCATCGGCACCTGCCGCTACGCGGGCGCCTACGAGCGCGCCGGAACGTATGCCGTGCGCGCGGAGAAAGGCGGCTTCATGGCGCGAACTGTGACGTCCGACAGGGTGATCATGAGCACGGGCCTATGTCCTCACCCGGTCACGGTCCGCGTCGAGATCCGGCTCACGCCGACGCCCTAGCCCAGCCGGTCCGAAACTGGCATCATCCCGCCATGCTGCGTCCCGCCGTCCTGCTCTCCACGCTCCTGGCGACGGCGTTGTCGGCGGCGGATCTTCCGCCCGCGGTCGAAGGAGACTTCACGGTGCGCGACTTCCGCTTCGCGAGCGGCGAGACGCTGCCCGAGCTCCGGCTCCACTACACGACGCTCGGCCAGCCGCGAAAAGACGCGCAGGGCGTCGTGCGGAACGCGGTGCTGGTGCTCCACGGCACCGGCGGCACGGGCCGCGGCTTCTTGAGCGAGGGCTTCGGCGGGGTTCTGTTCGCCAAGGGCGGCCTGCTCGACGCCGAGAAACACTTCATCGTGCTCCCCGACGGCGTCGGTCACGGCAAGTCGAGCAAACCCAGCGACGGATCGCGCGCACGCTTCCCGCGCTACGGTTATCGCGACATGGTCGCGCTGCACCATCGCCTGTTGACCGAGGGCCTGGGCGTGAATCACCTGCGACTGGTCATGGGAACGTCGATGGGCGGCATGCACACCTGGCTCTGGGGCGAGCGCTACCCCGACTTCATGGACGCGCTGATGCCGCTCGCCAGCCTGCCGATCCAGATCTCCGGCCGCAACCGCACGCTGCGCCGGATGGTGCTCGACCCGATTCGGAACGATCCCGAGTGGAGGAACGGCGACTACGTCGCGCAGCCGATGCGAGGCCTGACGAGCGCCATCTACACGCTGCTGTTCATGACCAGCAGCCCGCTGCAGTGGCAAAAGCGCGCGCCCACGCGCGACACGGCCGACGCGTTCTTCGACGAGATGGTGGCGGCCAGGCTCAAGACCACCGACGCCAACGACATGCTGTACCAGTTCGACGCCTCGCGCGACTACGACCCGAGCCCCGATCTGGAGAAGATCCAGGCCCCGCTCCTCGCGATCAACTCCGCCGACGATCAGGTGAACCCGCCCGAGCTGGGCATCCTCGAGATGGAGATCCGGCGCGTGAAGCGCGGGCGCGCGTGGGTGTTGCCGATCACCGACCAGACCCGCGGGCACGGAACCCACTCGATTCCGGCGATCTGGAAGGACGAGCTGGAGCGGCTGCTGCACGAATCGCAGACCCAGCCGCGGCTGAACCCGCTGGTCGAGTTGCTCGAGCAGAAGCGGCCGATCTTCGGCCTGTACGCCCCCAGCAACCGCCGATTCGTTCCTCCCGGCAGTCCCGCGCCATCGCCAGAGCCCCCGAAGAAGACGCCACTCGAGCTGGCGCAGGCCGCTCTCGCGTATCCGTCCACCGACTACATCTTCGACGGCAGCATGGAAGGCGGCCTGGAGCGGGGTCTTCCGGCGTTCACGGAGTTCGTGAAGGCGATCGGTGAAGCCGGCGCGCTGCGCCGTTCGCCAGCGCCGCGCTTCACGCATCCGCTGGTCGTGAAGACCCCCAAGCTCGCGCCCGACTTCGCCAAGGCGGGAGACGCCATCAGCCGCCAGTTGAACCTCGGCGTGAGCGCCGTCGTCTTCGTCGAAGCCGAGAGCGCCGACGAGGTGCGGCGCGGGCTCGCGGCGATGCGCTTCAAGTCCAAGGGCGGGACGCGCCCCGACGACGTGGGCAGCGCGCCGGCGTTCTGGGGTATCAGCGACAAGGACTATCGGGAGAAGGCCGACTTGTGGCCTCTCAATCCAGCGGGCGAGTTGGTCAATTGGACGATCATCGAGACCAAGGAAGGCCTGAAGCACGTGCGCGAGATCGCCGCGGTCGAGGGCATCGGCGTGCTCTTCCCGGGCGCCGGCTCGCTGCGCCGTGTCTTCTCGACGACGAACTCCGCGGGCGAAAGCGTGCTGGAGATCGAGGCTTGGGAGGGCGCGATCCAGCAGGTGCTCGCGGCGTGCAAGGAGTTTGGCGTCCCGTGCGGCTACCCCGCGAACGCCAGCGACATAGAGCTGCGGATGAAACAGGGCTTCAGCGTGTTCGTGATCGGCTGGGGCGAGCCGGGCTTCAGGACGATCGCTATCGGCCGCAAGCTCGCGGGCCGCGGCGAAACGAACCCTTAGCTCCTACTCGGAGCGCAGCGCCGCGATCGGGTCGACCGACGCGGCGCGCCGCGCCGGCAGCAGGCTCGCGGTCAGGATCACGCTCGTGAGCAGCGCGGCCGTCGCCAGGAACGGCAGCGGGTCGCGCCAGTCGACGCCGTAGAGGTTGCTCTGGAGCATGCGCCCCACCGCCAGCGACAGCAGCAGGCCGACGCCGATGCCGAGCCCGGCCAGCATGGCGCCACGCCCAACCACGAGGGCCACCACGTCGGAGCGACTCGCGCCGAGCGCCAGCCGAACGCCGATCTCGCGGGTGCGCCGGCCCACCGCGTAGGCCAGCACGCCGTACACGCCGAGACAAGCGAGCAGCACGGCC
>CAZVOI010000086.1:0-2289 GCA_964628275.1 uncultured Acidobacteriota bacterium
TGGGCAGCCACGATTGGCCCGACCCCGGGTTCCTCGAGAAGCCTGGGTGCGAGCGCGCGCACGTGGGCGAGGATCTCCGTTTGCAGCTCGGCCGCTTCCGCGGTCGCTGCCTGGACGCGGCGGGCGAGCATGCGCAGCACCAGCGTCGTGGCGTGCGCGTCGGGGGTCCGCGAGTTCGAGCGGCGGAAGCGGCTGCAACGCTCGAGCAGCCGTCCGGCAGGCAGCCCTCGAAGCTCGAGCCTGCGCGTTTTTCTGTGTATGTGTTGTCTGTTTAGGTGTTGTCGGGGATGCGGTCTCCGAAGTGGATGCGTAGGACTGCCATGGCGTTGGTCCAGTTGTAACAGGTTCGCCAGTTTGGTTTCGCTCTCATGATCGCGAGCCAGATCAGGCGCAGGGCGGCGTCGTCGTTGGGGAAGTGTCCTCGGGTCTTGATGATCTTGCGGATCTGCATGTGCAGGCTCTCCACCGTGTTGGTTGTGTAGACAACACGGCGGATCTCTTCGGGGAAGGCAAGGAACGGGATCATCCGCTCCCAGGCGCGTTCCCACACGGCCAGCGCCGCCAGGCGGGTCTGGCTGTTGGCCCATTCCTGGGTGAGCTCGTCGAGTATCGCCCGGGCGGCGTCCGCGTCTACGGCCGTGTAGATCCGCCGTAGCTCGGCCGCGCAGGTCTTGCGTTCCTTCCAGGACAGGTAGCGCAGGCTCTGGCGCACGAGGTGCACGATGCAGGTCTGGTTGACGGCCTGTGGGAAGACAGCGTCGATCGCGTCGGGGAACCCGGTGAGACCGTCCGTGCAGACGAACAGGATGTCCTTCACACCCCGGTTGCGGAGCTCCGTGAGCACGCTTGTCCAGAAGCGGGCGCCCTCGGTTTTCTCGATCCAGAGGCCGAGCACGTCGCGCTCGCCATCCAGCGTGACTCCAACGGCGACGTACACGGCCTTCTTCCTGACGACCTGCTGTTCGCGGATCGCCACATGCATCGCGTCCAGATAGACCACGACGTAGAGCTCCTCGAGCGGACGCGACTGCCAGGCACGGACGTCGTCTTGGATCGAGCCGGTCACCTCGCTGATCAACCCCTCGGACACATCGACGCCGTACAACTCGCGCAGATGCCGCTGGATATCACGGGTTGTCATGCCGCCGGCGTACAACGCGAGGATCTGCTCGTCGAAGCCATCAAACGAACGCGAGTGCTTCGGCACGATCCGCGGCTCAAACGACCCCTCGCGGTCACGCGGCAACTCCACCGTGACCGGGCCGTCCACCGTACGCACCGTCTTCGTGGAAACACCGTTGCGCCGGTTCGGCTGCCCCTCCGGCGGCTCACCACCCGACGGGTAACCCAGATGCTGCCCCAGCTCGGCAGCCCCCGCCCGCTCGATCAAACGCTTCCGCAACTGGTTGATCAACCCCTCCGGACCGGTCAACTGCTCCGGCCCCATGTACTCGCCCAACAGCTGATCGATCAGCTCATCAGGGATATCTGTGCTGCCCATCCAGGGCTCCTCTCCGGTCACCCGCTGGGATCGCGCCGACCCCGGCTACGCCGAGATCGTCACGACCCCAGCGGACAACCAGTCCGATACACAGAAATCCGCGCACTCCCCGGGAACTCGATCTTCAGCCAGCCGGCGATCTGCTCCGGCGACCAGTCCTCCCGCAGCTTCGCGGCGACAATCCTGCACAGAGCCGGCTGGCGAGCCAGCCTGCACCGTTGCGGTCGCCGTGCACGCTCCCAGGCGCACCGATCAGCCTCGGCCGCGCGGTAGCGGCGCCGGCCGCCATGTCGGTCGAGCTCACGCGTGATCGTCGAGGGCGACCGGCCAAGACGTGCCGCGATCCGTCTTGCGGACTCGCCAGCAGCAACACCGCGCGAGATCTCCTCGCGCTCGGGGAGCGTCAGCGCGAGACGGCTACGACGCCGCTCGCCGGGTGCCACGCCACCGTGCTGGCGGATCGTGCAATGGATGGTGCCGGGCGCTCGATCGAGCGCCCGGCCGATCTCGCTGATCGACTCGCCCCGCTTCCAGCGCTCCCACAACTCCCCACGCTCCTGCGCCGAGTACGCCCTCCGCCTCCTCGCCAACGCAACACCTCCAGCTCGAGAACCGAACCGATGTTGCGACGACGGGTTGACGGCACCGCCGCTTTTCCCAGGAACTCGTTATCCAGCCGCAGCTGCCGATTCTCGCGTTCCAGCTCCGACAAACGCTGCCGCTCCGGCAACGTCAACGGCGATTCCGCCACCGGATGCTCGTCCCGGAACCTGGCCACCCAGTTGCCC
>CAZVOI010000087.1:0-12776 GCA_964628275.1 uncultured Acidobacteriota bacterium
GAGCCGACGTCGTGCCACTTCTCCTCGGCCATCCTGATCCTCCTGCGGCTGTGGTTGCCTCGAACCTTACCCGGTGTCTACTCGACCTTCCACTCCTGGATGCCGGCCGACCACTGGGCTGGAGGGTGACCTCCAGCCTGAGCGCTGGTCGTGACCGGCTCGAACGCGACGCGGTTGAAGCGGTCGAGCTCCACGCCGTACGCAGTGGAGGGCTTGACCGGCTTCCAGGCCTCGCCGTCCTTGTAGAGAACGCGCCCGGAGGCCGGGGCGCGGACTCCGCCGGTGCCCGTGTCGTCGAGCCGGTAGACCTCGACCGTCGAGACGCTGCCCGGCTTCTCGAAGTCGTACTGGATCCACTCGCTGGTGCCCTTCTTGGGCCATCAGTGGAAGAAGCCGGCGGCGGGGTCGTTCGGAGTGAAGGTGAAACAAGGGCAGTTCGCCAGCCAACCCGAACGATCGATGGAGCCTCGCGGGGCTGCGCTGGGGCCTTGCGCGGCATTCGCCACGCCCGATTGGGCCCCGGCGCTCAGTTTCGGCCCTGCCCGCGTCGGTCCGCTGGCGCCGATTTCGCTAGAGCGCGCAGACCCCTGCGCCACGCGGCCCCCTGCGCTCCTGCCGCTACGCCACCTCGCCTACCCCGCTGCCGTTCCTGCCGCCGCCCTCGTCGCCACCGAGCACGTGGCGGCGAAGGACGCGGCTCTTCCAGTACGGCGGACCGCGACCCGGGGAGCGGCGGGGCACCTCGGTCGCCTCGCCCACCGCGGCGAGGTAGCGGGCGATGTTTGCGGGCTCCTTGATCACCGCGAGCAGCCTCATGCGCCGCGGCACTTGGGACAGGTGAGGACATCCACAGCGAACCTTGCGGACGGCATCCTGGTGATCCAGCCGCTCCAGATACTGGCGGGGCAGCAGGCCCGGTTTCATCTCCGATCGATCTTAGCGTGGGCCCCGGCGGCTCGCTCCCCAAGGCATCGCGCCGCTCGCAGCGCCTCGCGCGGTCGTCCGCGTGGCGGGCTTGATCCACTAGAACGGTTAGGCCACTCGGGCTCACGCTAAGATCGGCCGGGATGAAGCCGTTTCCGTTCGGCGCGGCCGGCCGACTCCACCCGATCCTGGCCGGGATTCTCCTCGCGGCGCTCTTCTTTGCGACGGGGACCGCGGCCCCCGCGGCCGAGCCGCCCATGGCACCGGGGCTTCTCTTCGGTTTCGCGAAGAAGGCGATCACGCCGGAGATTGGACCGCGGCCCGTCTACCTGGCCGGGTTCGGCCACGACCGGAAGGCCACGGCCGTTCACGACGACCTCTGGGCACGCGCGGTGGCGGTCAGCGACGGGAGGCAGCGGATCGCGATCGTCTCCGTGGACCTGATCGGCGTCTTCCACGCCGACGTCGTGAAGGCCCGCGAGCGGCTGCAGCGCAGCGTGCCCGGCGCCGTGCTGATCGTCTCGAGCACGCATAACCACGAGGGTCCCGACACGATGGGCCTCTGGGGGAAGAGCGGCTTCTCGTCCGGCGTCGATTCAGGCTACCTCGACGGCGTCCTCACGGCGATCGCCGACACGGCCGCCCTTGCGCTGGGCCGGCTGCGGCCAGGACGCCTGGTTTTCGGCAGGACCCGGACGCCGGATCTGATCGAGGACGGCCGCCTGCCGCGGGTGATCGACGACACGCTGCTGGCGATGCAGGTCGTGGCTGAGGACGGCTCGACGCTCGGCAGCGTCGTGAACTGGGGCAGCCACCCGGAGGCCCTCGGTGGAAAGAACACGCTCGTCAGCTCCGACTTCCCGCACTCCCTGCGCCTGCGGATGGAGGAACGGCTCGGCGGAACCTCGGTCTTCCTCGTCGGCTCGATCGGCGGGCTGATGACGCCGCTCGGCCTGAAGCTCACGGGGACGGACGGGGCGCCGATACCAAAGGACAGCTTCGCCCTGGCCCGAGCGGTGGGAGAGCGCGCGGCCGACGCGGCGATCGCGGCGCTCGCGACAGGACGGCCTTCGGTCTCCACGGCGCTCGAGCACCGCCGCGCGACCGTCTTCGTCCCGCTCGAGAACCGGCTCTTCCGTCTCGGCGCCTTCCTGGGCGTCATGGACCGGCCGGTCTACAGCCGCGGCAAGCCGGCCTCGACCGTATTCGGCGACGACCTGCTGACGGAGATCGGCTACCTGCGCCTCGGTGACGCCGAAGCGCTGCTCGTGCCGGCAGAGATCTACCCGGAGCTCGTCCTTGGTGGGATCCAGAACCCGCCGGAGCCCGCCGCGGACTTCGCGGGCGCGCCGCGCGAGCGGGCCCTCTACACGTTGCTCACGGCGGACTACCGGATGGTGATCGGTCTCGCCAACGACGAGATCGGCTACGTGATCCCGCGCTCCCAGTGGGACGAGAAGAAGCCGTTCGCCTACGGCCGCGCCAAGAGCCAGTACGGCGAGGTCAACTCCGTCGGCCCGTCCGCGGCAGCGAAGCTGGCCGAGGCCTTCGAACGCCTGCTCGCGCGATGAAGGTCTGGGCCGGCTAGCGCGCGGTGAGATACCGCAGCAGGTCGGCCAGTTGCGCGACCGTGATCTGGTTCTCGAGATCGCCCGGCATGGCCGAGAGGTTGGCGGCGGTCATCCGGGTGATCTCGGCCCGCGGGACCAACACGTCGGGGTGGCCGTCCCGGCGGAGCGTGATGGAGGTCGCCGTCTGCGCCGCCAGGACGCCTTCGTGGGTCTCGCCCGCTCGAGTCTCGACGACCCAGGCTTCGTAGTTCTGCGCGATCGCGCGGCTCGGGTCGAGGATGTCCGTGAGCAGGACCGACGCGGGCCGGTTCCGGACCGTGCCGAGGTCGCCTGCCACGTCGCCGCCTTGCCCGTCGCGGCGGTGGCAGCGGGCGCACACCGCGCGGAACACCTTCTCCCCTCGCGCGGCGTCGGCCTCCATCCGCAGGGCGGGCTGGTACGCCGCAAGCACGCGCGCCCGCTCGGCCGGCGCCGCGTCGAGCAACGCGCGGGCGCGCTCGCGTAGAGCGGCGTCGCTGTTCATGAGCAGGCGCCGCTTCTGGCCGAAGTTCAGCGTCCAGCCCTGAACCTCCTTCTTCTCGAGTGCCGAGAGGAGCAGCGGGAAACGCGCCGGGTCTCGCTGCAGCGCATCCGCGGCATCGCTGCGCACGGCAGGCGTCATCATTCGCCAGCGCGCCAGAAGCAGCCGCCCCACGTGCTCGCCCTTCACACGGCCCAGCGCGCGGGCGGCCGCCCGAGAGACCGCTTCCGGCTCGCGGGGGTCGAGCAGCGCGTCCAGCAGCTCCAGGGGCGGAGCGGGCCCCAGGCTGAGAAGCAGCACCGCATCCGCGCGCTGGGACGCGTCTGCGGAAGGATCGCGAGCGATGCGTGTGGCGGTGGCCAGCGCTTCGCTGGCCGCCGGCCCAGGAGGAAGCCCGGCGACCTCGAGCAGCGAAAGCGCGCCTCGCCGGAGCGGGGCCGAGAGCCCTCCGGCCAGCG
This sequence comes from uncultured Acidobacteriota bacterium, assembly GCA_964628275.1. Taxonomy (GTDB): domain Bacteria; phylum Acidobacteriota; class Vicinamibacteria; order Fen-336; family Fen-336; genus CAZVOI01. The sequence goes on from CAZVOI010000087.1 coordinate 3,474, forward strand.
GAAGCAGGTCGCCCGCCGCGCCTTGCAGTGCCTTCGCCGAGCTCCTCCTCGCGCGAATCCCCTCCGCCAGCCCGTCCAGACTAGCTGCGCCCCAGGCTTCGTCCCCGCGATCGCGTGCGGCGGTGACCCGCTCCAGCACCCGGCGCACTTCCGTTCGCTCTCCCCGTGCACCCACCACTGCGGCCGCCTGTCTGAAGAACTGGAGCTGTGACCGGAGCAGAGAACCCGACGCGGCCGCCGCTTCGAACCAGGCCAGGGCTTCCGTCGAGGAGGCGCTGAGCGCGGCGGCCTGCATCCAGGGATCCTCGGGCTCAGAGAGAAGCAGCTTCCGCCGCAGCTCGCCCGCATCGGGCCACGAGACCGAGCCCAGGGTCAGGAGGAGTTGGAGGCGGACCTTGGGGTCGGGGTCGCCGACGAGCGGGCGCAGAGAGCCTGCGAGGGCGGGCAGCAGCTCCGGGTTCTCCTCGGCCAGGCGGACGGCGTTCTCCCGCAAGCCCGGCTCGGGTGCCGCCGCGGCCACGGCGAGTAGCGCCGCCTCGAGACGGCCCAGGCCCTCGAGGGTCCACAGCGCATGCAGCCGGCCCAGCGCTGACGGCCCCTCGCGCACCAGCCGGGCGAGCAGCGGGATGGCCGCCGGGTTCCTCCGATCCACGAGCAGTCTCTGGGCCGTGCGTCGCCACCACGCGTTCGGGTGCGAGAGGTGGCGCACCAGCTCCTCGTCGGACGCCGCGCTCAGCCGGGACACCGGCGCGGGGGCTTTGCGACTCGCGGGGGTCACGCGGTAGATGCGGCCCCGGCCCTTGCCGAGTTGGAGGTCGGGCGAGCGCGCGGCCTCGGTCGACGTCCACTCCGGGTGCTCGATCGACTTGCGGTAGTAGTCGACCACGTACAACGCGCCGTCCGGGCCCACCGTGAAGTTGACGGGCCGGAACCAGCCGTCGGTCGAAGCCAGGAACTCGCGGCCCTCGCTGGCGCGGCTGGTCGTGAAACTCACCCCCGCATCGCGAAGGACATCGCGGTGCACCAGGTTGTGGACCGGCTCGGCCACGAAGACCGAGCGGTGCAGGGCAGGTGGAAACAGGTCCCCCAGGTAGACGGTGAGGCCGCACGCCGACGTCATCTCGCCATGCTCGGTGAGCATCTCCACCCGGGGGTTGGGGTTGGCCGGGAAGACCTTGGCCGCGTCGCCATGATCGGGGATGTGCTGCATCGCGGAGCGAAGCGGCAGGTCGGGATTGCGCCGTAGGTAGCGGGCGGCGATCACCTCGTGCCGGCCGTGGTTCGAGTTGTCGAGCGTGAAGTAGTGCCCCCATTCGTCGAAGGAGTGGCCGAACTGCGAGGATCCCGAGCGAGCCTCGACCTGGCGGCTTTCGGGACGAAAGCGAACCGAGGAATCGCCGACCGTGACCGGCGCCGCGTCGGGATGGGACGGGAACCGGAGCGGGCCGCCCTCGTCGCCGAACTCCTTCTTGAAGACCACCGCTCTTGCGGGGCCTTCGTGCGCCAGGTGGATCCAGTTGTCCAGCCCGTAGACGGGGCTGTTCACGGTGTGCTGGGGGTTGCTGAAGGCGAAGCCGGTGAGCACGACCTCCCGCACCTCGGCGCGCCCGTCGCCATCGCGGTCCTCGAAGTAGAGCACCTCGGGCGCGGCGGTGACCAGGATCCCGGCCTTCCAGCGCATCACGCCAGTGGGCATCACCAGCCCCTCCGCGAAGACCGTCGCCCTGTCAGGCCGGCCGTCGGCATCCGTGTCCTCGAGAAGCCTCACGCGACCCGAGGGGCTGGTGTCGAGCGGATAGCCGGGCATCTCCACCACGAAGGCGCGGCCGTCCTCATCGAAGTCGATCGCAACCGGGTCGGCGACGTCGGGCTCGGACGCGAACAGCTCGACCTCGAACCCCTTCTCGACGCGGAGCGTGCCGAGGGCCTCCGCGGGTGCGAGGGCCTCGTCCCTTCGCTCTCGCGCGGCGCCAGGAGCGCAGGCCACGAGGGCGAGCATCGCGATCGCAAGCGGCAGCTGTCGCATGATGTTTCTCGTTCTCAGTGGCGATCCACGATCTCTAGGAGAGCATCGTCAGTCGTTGGCGGCCGCCTGCCGTTCTTCGACCCGCCGCGGAAGCGGGCTTTCCACTCAGGCAGCCCTACCGAGCAGATGCCGAAGCGCGCCATCGAGGTCCGGGAAACGGAAGCGATAACCGGAGGCCTCGAGCCGCCCCGGCCGGACACGGGTGCTCGCGAGAAGCGCCGCGTCCGCCATCTCGCCGAAAGCCAGGCGTAGCGCGAACGCGGGTGCTGGCGCTATCGTGGGGCGGCTCAGCACCCGCCCCAGCGTCTTCGTGAAAACGCTGTTCGTGACCGGCTCGGGGGCCACCGCGTTCACGGCGCCCTCGAGGTCGTCCCGGTCGAGCAGGTGGTGGAGGACGCCGAGCAGGTCGTCGATCGCGATCCAGCTCATGTACTGGTTGCCCGGGCCGAGAACCCCGCCGAGTCCGGCCCTGAAGGGCAGGAGCATCTTGCCGAGCGCCCCTCCGGCGGGGCTCAGGACGATGCCGAAGCGCGGGTTCACCACGCGAATGCCGGCCTTCGCGGCAGGCGCGGCCGCCTTCTCCCACTCGACCGACAGCCGGCCCAGGAAGTCGTCCGCGGGCGTGTCCGTCTCGGTCACCCACGCTTCGCCCCTGTTCCCGTAGTGCCCGATGGCCGAGGCGGAGACGAGGACCTTCGGCTTCTTTTTCAGTCCGGCCAGGGTCTCCGCCAGAAACCGGGTCGGTCCGACCCGGCTCGACTGCAGGAGCGCCTTGCGCGCCTCGGTCCAGCGCCCGTCCGCGATGCTCTCACCGGAGAGGTTGACGACCGCGTCCACCCCCTCGAGCGCCGACGCGTCGATCGCCCCTGCCTCCGGGTCCCAACGGACCTCGTCCTTCGCCTTCGGCGCGCGGCGCACGAGCCGCACCACCTCGTGCCCGCCGGTGGTCAGGAAAGGCACGAGCGCACTGCCCACGAGGCCACTCGAGCCCGTGATCGCTACTTTCATCGCTTTGCCTTCGCGGCAGGCCGCGTGCGCGGCGAGGTCGTCCGCCGTCACTCGGTGCCGGTACGCGAACATCCGCTCGAGCAGCACGCGAACTGCCCGGCCGCCGAGCGCGTTACCGACCGGCCCCAAGGGAAGAGCGTACTCAATCCGGTCCTCGAGCGTGCAGGCCGCGGGCCCCTCCGGGGTCATCCGGTGGGTGTGCTCCCACGATGCGAACGGGCCGGACAGCAGCCGATCGTGGAACTCGCGGCCCGGCACCGCACCGTGGTGCTCGGCGACCCACCGCTGGCGAAGTGGCCCCACGCGCAAGACCACCCGCGAGCCGTCGTCTTCGATGCCCCCGGTGCGAGACTCGACGACCGGCGGGTCCCACGGCGGGCTCAAGCGCTCGAGCGCTCCGGGTCGCGCGTGCCAGGCGTACACCTCTTCGGCGGAGGCGTTCAGGCGAGTGCGGCGTTCGTAGCTGCGTCGGCTCATACGCGACCCGGGCCTATCCGCGGGATCGAACGGTGGCGAGCCCGCCATCCACTCCGATCACCTGCCCCGTGACCCAGGACTGCGCGGGGTCGAGCAGCCAGGCGATGGCCGAGGCCACGTCCTCCGGCTCGCCAACCCGGCCGAGGGCGTGCATCGCCGTCGAGGCCTTGAGCGCGGCCTCGTTGCCGGTGATCCTTGCGGTCAGGGCGGTCCGGACGAGGCCGGGGGCCACGGCGTTGACGCGGATGCCCTTCGCTGCGTACGAGGCCGCGGCCGAGAGGGTGAGGCCTATGACCCCGGCCTTGGCCGCCGCGATCGCCTCGTGGTTCGCGAGGCCGAGTCGCGCCGCCGCGGACGAGACGAGCACGACCGAGCCGCCGGCCGTCATCGCACGCGCCGCGGCACGGACGGCAGCGTAGGCGGACTTGAGATTTTTCGAGACGACGTCGTCCCACTCTTCCTCGCTCGTGAGATGGGCCGGCTTCAGGAGGATTGAGCCGACGCAATTTGCGAGGCCATCCAGGCGGCCGTCGAGCTCGACCGCCGCCGCCGCCGCCTCCTCCACCTCGGCCGGCCGCGTGGCGTCCAGGACGAACGGCGTCGCGCCGGTCTCCGCGGCGATCGCCTCCAGGCGGGCCACGTCGCGACCCGCGACGACGAGCTTGACCCCCGCGGTGGCGAGGCGCCGGGAGAGAGCGCCGCCGATGCCGCCCGCTGCGCCCAGGACGAGAATGGCCAATTTTCAGCCTCGCCCGGACGCTGCAGGCCGGGAGGAACCGGGGCGGCTGCGCTCCGTCGGATCGACCGGGGAAGCGGGCAAACGACTCGTCACATGACGGAAGCTATGCCCGGCTCGGCTCCGTGTCAATGTATTGAACAGGTTTTGACAGTCCGAGTTTCATCGAAGCAGCCCTCGATCAACCAGTATCGCCTCGGCGGCGCGGCGGCCCGAGAGGAGCGCCCCGTGGAGCGAGGCCGTGTCGCGATGGTCGCCGCAGACGAAAAGGCCGCCGTCCAGGCGGACCGGCCTTTCGACCGGCTCGAGCGCGCCGGGCCGCTGCTCGGGTTGGGCGTGGCGGATGCGGTACGTGCGCAGGTGCCGCCAGCTGCGGACCTGGGGACCGAACCATCCCTCGAGCTGGCTGCGCACCGCGCCTTCGAGCGCGGCCGCGCCCGCGTCGCCCGCCGTCCCGTCGACGACGCTCGCCGAGACGAGAGCGGCCCCGGCCGGGGCATACGCGGGGGCGACGCGGCTCGGGACGCAGAGGTTATTTATGGGCCCCACGCCATCCCCGTCGAGAACCAGGATCGGCTCTTCGAGCGGGGCCTGCTCTGCCGCGAAGTAGAGGCAGGTCACGGAACGCGATCCGGATGCGGGCAGCCCCGCGAGGCGTGAGGCCTCGGGACCCTCGGTGGCGATCACCACGGCATCGCCGCCGACCGTCTCGCCGGAATCGAGGCGCACCTCGCGGGGGGAAGCCGCGACGACGCGCGCGCCGAGGCGAACCGTGCCCCGGGGAAGCGTTCGCGCGATCTGGTCTGGGATCGCCCGCATCCCCGCCGCGGGCACGGCCGTGTCGCCCGCCGCCATCATGCGGAAGACGAACTCCAGCATCCGGCTCGAGGCCGACAGCGAACGGTCGAGGAGCACCCCACCCATCAAGGGGCGGAAGAACGACTCGATCATGTCTGCCGAGAAGCCCTCGGCCTGAAGCCGCTCGGCCGCGGAGGTTTCCGGCCGCCGGAAGAGCTCATCCAGCGGGCCCCGCCGCACTCGCCCCCGGAAGCGCGCCATCCGGATCCGGTCGCCGAGACTCCCGACGCCTGCGGTGAGCGATCGCCATGCTCGCTCGGGCCGGCGCCAGGGGTCGGACAGCTCGTGGAAGCGGCCGGCACGCCACACGAGCGCCCCTGGCAGGAACCGCTGTAGATCGAGCGAGCCGTAATCGAGAACGCGACGGGTCTCGGGATAGGCGGTGAGCAGGACCTGGAAGCCCCGGTCGAGGCGAAAGCCGTCCACGAGGTCGCTGCGCACCCTCCCGCCCACGCCGTCCGAGGCCTCGAGCACTCGCACACGAACCCCCGCTTGGTGGAGGCGCAGCGCGCAGCCGAGGCCGGCGAGGCCCGCTCCCACCACGACCACGTCCGGCCGCGGCTCGCTCACGAGCCTTCGCCTGGGCGTGGCGCAGCGCTCATCTGCCAGCGGCCCAGAGATCCGCACTGCCGTCCGTGGCCGCGACTATCCCCTTCGAAGACGAGGCCCTCCCCGGAAGCTTCATCTCGGCACCCAGGCGCAGCGGGCGTCCGGTTCGACAGCCTCGACCCTCCAGAAGCCACCTCCTGCCGGCTACGCAGGTGCCGCGAGAGTCCCGGCTCACGCCCCAGGCCGCCCAGGTAGACGATGCGGCGGACGCCGGCTTCCCGGGCCGCCGCCGCGAAGTTGCCGGCGGCCCGTCGGTCTTCGCTCTCGAAGTCACCCGCCGAGGCCATCGAGTGGATCAAGTAATAGGCGACATTCACGTCCAACATCGCGGCCCGCAGCGACTGTGGGTCCAGCGCGTCGCCCCGGACCACTTCGGTTTCGTCGCCGACCCTCGGCCGCACGAATTCCGGCCGCCGGGCCAGGCAACGGACGGGTTCGCCCTGCGCCTCCAACTCCCGCACCAGGCGCCCCCCAACGTAACCGCTGACACCGGTGACGAGGCAGAGTCGATCGCTCACCGGCCTGGCGGTTCCTTGGGGTTCGCTGGCTCCGAGTACGGGCCGGCAGCCGCGGGGACGCGCACCACGATCACCGTGGCATCGTCGCCGCGCGGTCCCCTCCCCCGGAAAGCGTCGGCCGCCTGGTGCACGGCCCCGACCACGGCGGCGGCCGAGCCGCCGGCTGTGGACCGTACCGCGGCGGCGATGCGATCCTGCCCGAAGTCCTGGCCTGCCGCGTCGGTCGCTTCGGTGATGCCGTCGGTATAGAAGACGAAGACATCGCCGGGTTCGTAGCGCCGTTCCACCGTCTCGAAGCGGACCTTGTCGTGGAGCAGCCCGACGGCGGGACCCTCGGCGGTGAGCCACTCCGCGGCCCCCGAGGCCGCGCGCAGGTGCAGCGCCGGGGGGTGGCCCGCGTTCGCGTGGACGAGCCGCCCCGCAGCCGGGTCGAACACCGCGTAGATCAAAGTGAAATACGAGGCGGGCGGCAGGTTGTCGAGAAAGACGCGGTTGAGCTCCGCGAGCAGATCCTCGGTCGCCGCGTGCCGCTCGGCCAGGGTCCGCAGCGCGATCTTGACGGCGGGCATGACGAGCGCCGCCGGCAGCCCCTTGCCCGAGACGTCGGCGACCACGACCGCGAAGCGTCCGCCCGCCAGCGGCACGAAGTCGTAGTAGTCGCCGCCCACGACCCGCGCCGGCTCGGTGCGCGCCACGATGTCGAGCGGTCCCGCGGGCGGGCCGTGCTGGTCGAGCAGGTGCCGCTGCACCGCCGCCGCCATCTCCACGTCGCGCACCAACTCGTCGCGTTGCTGGCGCGCCGCGCCGAAGAGGAGCGATCGCGCGCGTCCGAGGCGACCCAGCGGCACCACCACGCTCAAGAAGAGCGCCACCAGCGTCCAGTCGAAGGCCAGCCGGCCCCAGCTCTGCTGCTGGACCGGGGTGTCCCACTGGCGCAGCCCCACGCAGAGCGCGAGCAAACCGAGGGACCAGGGCCAGCGGTGGGTGAGCGCGCTGTAGGCCAGGGGGATGAGGTACAGGAACCCGAGCGAAGCCAGGGGCGCGAGCAGGCGGTCGGCCGCGGCGATCGCGCCGATCGATAGCAGGATCAGCGCGGATTCGACGCGCAGGATCCGCCGCTCGAGGGCCGCGATCTCGTTCATGAGTGGCGCGCGATCCTAATACGACCGAGGTAGTCTCGGCCTTCGGCACGGCGGCACGCCTCGGGCATGACGGGCGTCATGGACGCGCTGGCCGGGCTGGATAACATCGGCGGGGAGTTCTTTGATGCGCCGCCGGCTGCTCGTCGTGACCGTGGCACTGCTCGCGGCCGCCGCGTTGCTGGCGACGACCGGCGTCTTCTCCTTCCTGCGCGCCGAGCAGCGCCGGCTGCTGCGCGCGCGCCGGCAAGCGCGCGGCGAGACGGAGCTCGTTGTCGTCAACCCCGCGGGCGCGCGCCTGTCGCTGTACCGCGCCGGAGCCACCCTGGACGACAGCGAGCCGCGTGCCCTCGAGAGCGGCGAGACGTGGCTCCCGGAAGGGCGCTACTTCGTCGAGGCGAAGGCTGACAAAGGGCCGCTCGCATTTCCGGTGACGATCGACGGCACGGGGCAAGGGCCCGATGCGGAGGGGACCTGGACGGTCACGGTGCGCGAGCCGTCCCGCGAGACGCCGCCGCTCCTCGACGAGCGCACGCCCGGATTCGTCTTCGTTCCGGGCGGCAATTTCACCCTGGGCGAGCGTCAGAACCCCGGCCAGCCGCACGCCGTCTGGGTTCCCTCCTTCTACCTGGCCGCGTTCGAGGTGACGAACGGCGAGTTCCGGCGCTTCCTGGCCGACCCCGCGGGCTATCACGAGCGCACGAGCTGGACGGAGGCCGGTTGGCGTTGGAAAGGGACCGGCCTCTCGCAAGCGACCGCGCGGCTCACGCCAGTGGACCCGCGCTATCCGCGTTTCGGCCGCGACGAGCTGCCGGTGATGCTGGTGACGTGGTACGAGGCGAACGCCTACGGCCGCTGGCTGACCCGGCGGCTCGGCGGCGGGCGCTGGCTCTTCCGGATGCCCACCGAGGCCGAGTGGGAGAAGGCGGCGCGCGGCCCCGACGGGCTGGACTATGGCCTCGGCATGGAGCTGTCCGAGCCGCAGGCCGACCTCTACAACTGGAGGAAGAACCCGGGCGCGGCCGTGACGCTGGTCGACATCGACGAAACGCGGCGCAGCTATCGCGCAAACCGCTACGGCGTCTTCCACGCCTCGGGCAACGCCCGCGAGTGGACCCAGTCGCTGTTCCGTCCCTACAACCAGGTCCATCCCTACCGGGAGGACGACCGCAACGCCGACGACGCGGCGGGCATGCGCGTGACGCGCGGCGGTTCGTGGTACAGCGCCAGCGTGGTGCGGCTGCAGCTCGCCTACCGCGAGGAGTTCCAGCCCGAGCTGAGCAGCGACGACCTCGGCTTCCGCCTGGCGGCGATTCTCGGAGCGGGCGCTCCCTCGCCGAGCGCGCCTCGGGACGGGAGATGACGGCTCCCCGGAGCCTCGCCCTCTAACTGCTGCCCGCGCTAGGCCCGCGCTTCCGCGGCGGGTCGAAGAACGGCAGCGGCACCACACTCGCCCGGGCGCGGCGCCGCTGGTGCTCGACGGTCAGCTCGAAGTCCAAGGCCGAGCCGACGCTCGCGTGGTCGGTGCGGACGCTGGCGAGGGCGATCAGCTTCTTGAGCGTGGGCGACCAGGTGGTGCTGGTGGCACGACCGATCTGCTCGTCTCCGTGGTAGAGCGGAACCGCGACGCGCGACGCGGTCGGCGCGAGTTGTGGCGCAAGGCCCGCCTCGGCGTGGAGCCGCTCGATGTCATCCCAGGCGATCTCGAGGCCGCAGAGCCGGCGCTCCGGACCCCGTTCCTTCTCGCGCCGGAGGGCGGTCTGGCCGACGAACGGCGCCTTGTCGAGCTGCACCAGCCGGCCCAGCCCGATCTCGTAGGGCGTGTATTTCTGCGCCGGGATCAGCGCCTTCCGGACGCTGACGTAGTCGACGTCGAGCAGGATCAACCCCGCCTCGATCCGGGCGACGTCGAGCGCCAGCATGCCGGCCGGC
>CAZVOI010000088.1:0-1640 GCA_964628275.1 uncultured Acidobacteriota bacterium
AGCAGCTACTCTGTGAACGGCCGTCAGTTCGTGGTGATCGCGGCCGGCGGCGGCGGCAAGCTCGGCACGAAATCAGGCGACGCCTTCGTGGCGTTCGCCTTGCCTTGAGGGCGGAGCCGAGCTTCGACTAGGGCCGCGCGCCGGCGCGGAAGAACGTCACGGAAACCGGCGCGCCGACTTCGATGGCTTGACCGGTGGCCGACAGTCGGCCGGTCTCGGGGTCGATCCGGAAGACCACGACCTGATCCGAGCGTTGGTTCGCGGCCAGCAGGTAGCGGCCGCTCGGGTCGATGCCGAAACTGCGTGGCGTGCGGCCGCCCGAAGCAACGTGCTCGACGAGCTCGAGCCGGCCAGTGGCCGCGTCTCGCGCGAAGACGGCCAGGCTGTCCGGGCCGCGGAGAGAGGCGTAGACGAAGCGCCCGCTCGGGTGGACCTGGATCTCGGCGCCGCTGTCGGCGGCGCCGGGCTGCGCGCCCCCGGGCATCGCCGGGACGGTTTGGAACTCGGCCAGCTTGCCGGCTTCATATCGAAACGCCGTGACGGTGACGCGCATCTCATTGAGCACGTACACGTCGCGGCCGTCCGGCGCGAACGCGAAGTGCCGCGGTCCCGAGCCCGGCTCGACGCGAGCGTGAGGAGGAGTGGCGGGCGTCAGACGCCCGGCGTCGAAGCGGTAGACGAGCAGTTGATCGAGGCCCAGGTCCGCGGCCAGTGCGAACCGGTTCGCCGGGTCGGTCTCGATCATGTGCGCGTGCGGCGCCGTCTGCCGCTTCGCGTCGACACTCGCTCCCGTGTGCTGGACGAACTCCGACGCCGCCTCCAGGCTGCCGTCCGGCCGCAGCGGCAAGCTCGCCACGCTCCCGCCGCTGTAGTTGGCGACCAGCACGTGGCGGCCGCTGCGATCCACGGCCAGGTGACACGGATGGGCGCCTCGCGAAGAGACGCGGCCGAGCGCTCGCAGATCGCCGGTCGCCGGGTCCACGGCGAAAGCGCTGACCGAGCCGGCGCGCTGGCCCTCGAAGTTATCCACCTCGTTGACGGCATACAGCAGCGGACGGGTCGGGTGCAGCGCCAGGAAGGACGGGCCTGGGGTCTCGGCCGCGAGCCGCGGCGGTCCCAGCTTCCCGGTCGCGCCGTCGAAGCCGGCGACGTAGATGCCGCGGCTCTTGCCGGGTGCGGTGTACGTGCCGAAGTACACCAGCCACTGGTTGTCAGGGGCGGGAGACTGATTGGCGGCCGCGGCCGCGGCGAGGATCGTCAGGAGCGCGGGCAATCTCATGATGACGTCAATGATAGGCGCTGCCGTTCACAAGCGCGGCGTCAGCTCGTCAGGTATCCCGAGGCCCGGCCCGCGGATGTCGGCGGTTCGGAGATGGCCGTCCTCGACGACGAAGATCCCGGGGAAGCGCTTCTGCCACGGCGTGTTCGCGACCGGCACGTACTGGCGCGCGTTGGCTTCGATGCCGTCCACCGCGGGCACGTGCGCTGAGATGCCGACGGAGTGGATCAGCGAGGCGCCGGGACACGTCAGATCCTGGACGCACAGGAACATGCCGTAGCGCTGCGCCGCAGCCGCCATCAGCACCGCCTGGCTTTGACCCTTGCAGGCCTTGAGCGCCACGCCGTTGTAGCCCATCTCG
>CAZVOI010000089.1:0-6694 GCA_964628275.1 uncultured Acidobacteriota bacterium
ACACTGAACCCCCGGATTCGGCATGCCCAGCCCCCGTACTCGGCCGGGCCGAAAACGTGGGGCTTTTGACGCGTCTTTGGGAGGTGCTATGAGGGGTCTAAGAAGCTGGCTCGTGGGCGGCGTCGTGCTGCTCGCCGGCGCCGCACCAGTACTCGCGCAGACGTATCACGGGGGCCTGCGCGGTCTCGTGCGCGAATCCGGCGCAGTGGTGCCGGGGGCCAGCCTGACGATGATCAACGAGGCGAACGGAACGATCCGTAGCACCGTCACGAACACCGCTGGCGAGTTCTCGTTCGTCCAGGTCGAGCCCGCAAGCTACACGATCAAGGTTACGATGCAGGGGTTCAAGACCATTGAGAGCAAGGGGATCCGCATCGGCACCCAGCAGTTCCTGACGCTCGACTTCTCGCTCGACGTCGGCAACCTGCAGGAGGCGGTCGAGGTGCATGGCCAGACGCCAATGCTCGAAACCTCGAACGCCTCGGTGGGCAGCACGCTGGACAACGCGACACTGCAGGCGCTGCCCGCGAGCGGCCGCAACCCGTTCTTCCTGGCCATCGTGACGCCCGGCGTCATCCCCACCGGCGATCCGGCTTTCGTGCGCCAGCAGGACCAGACCAACTCCTCGCTGCTCTCCCTCGGCGGCGGGCCCCGGCGCGGCAACAACTACACGCTCGACGGCGTCTCGATCGTCGACCTCCGCAACCGCGCCACCGTCATCCCCTCCATCGAGGCGGTGGAAGAGGTCAAGATCCAGGTCAGCACCTACGACGCGGAAATAGGGCGCACCGGCGGCGGTATCTTCAACATGACGGGCAAGTCGGGTTCGAACTCCTGGCACGGCAGCGTTCTGGGACAGACCCGGCCTACGTTCGCGTATGGGCTGCCCTACTTCCCGCAGAAGGCGTGCGACGAGGGTGGGTCCTGCGACAAGGGCGACTTGCACTTCTACCTGTATGCCGGCTCCATCGGCGGCCCGATCGTCAAGAACAAGACCTTTTTCTGGGCGTCCGCCGAGGGCTACAACAGCAACACCCCGACCAGCAGAACGTTGACCGTGCCGACCCAGCGCGAGCTGAGCGGGGACTTCTCCCAGAGCGGCGTCACCATCTTCGACCCGCTGACGACCCGCCCCGATCCGAACCATCCGGGTCAGTTCATCCGTACGCCGTTTCCGGGCAACATAATTCCGGCCAACCGCATCGGCCCGGTGGGACAGAACCTGCAGCAGTACTGGCCGGCCGGCGGAGTTTCCAACGTCGTACTCCACGACGTCTCCATCACGGGCACGCTCAAGCTCGATCAGATCTGGAGCGAGAAGGTCCGCTCCTCGGCGATGTACGCGATCTACGATTCGACGGAGCCGGCGCCCCGCTACTTCGGCGGGGAGATCGGCGGGAAGCCGGGCGACCCCGGCGACGGCGCCCTCTACCGCACCGTGCACGCCTTGGCCGTCAACAACACGATCGCGCCCAACGCGACGACCGTCGCACACGTGCGCTTCGGTTACACGAGCTTCAGCGACGACTGCGTGCCCACGGCCTTCGACCCGGGCACGCTCGGCTTCTCGCCGAGCTTCGTCAATTCGGTCCCGCAGCAAAAGTTCCCGGCCTTCTACGTCGGCGGCTACGAGTCCTACTACGGCCGGATCTTCGGAGACCGTACGCCCCAGGACACCGACTACTACTCCTGGGACGCCAACGCCTCGATGTCCAAGCTGTGGGGCCGGCACACCGCCAAGTTCGGCGCCTCGTATCGCAAGATCGGGATGAAGAACACCTCCTTCGGGCAGACCAGCGGAAGCTTCACCTTCGACGGCCAATTCACGAGCGCCGATCCGGTGAACCCCACGAATAGCGACCCGCACGCCCTGGCCGCCCTGCTGCTCGGCTTCCCCTCGAGCGGCAGCATCGTAGAGGCTACCCCGAACAACTTCTACATCAACTACTACGCCGGGTATGCCCAGGACGACTTCCGGGTCAACCGCAAGCTGACGGTCAACCTGGGCCTGCGTTACGAGTTCGAGCAGGGCCTGCAGGAGAAGAACAACGCGTTCACGGTCGGCTTCGACCGCGACCGGCCCTGGCCGTTCCAGCTCCCGGGCGGCCCAGCGCTCAGGGGCGGCCTGCAGTATTCCGGGGTCGACGGCTATCCCACCCACCAGAGCGACCCCAACACGAACAAGTTCAGTCCGCGGGCCGGCTTCGCCTGGTCGATCACCGACAAGACGGTGCTGCGCGGCGGCTACGGCCTGTTCTGGGCTCCCTTCCAGTACGCGTTCCCAGATGAGGACAACTTGGGCGCCCGGGGCTTCACTCAAGTCACCGACTACGTGGCGAGCTTCGACGAGGGCCTGACGCCGTGCCCGACCTGCAACCTCGCGAACCCGTTCCCGAACGGCATCTCCCAGCCGAGCGGCAGCGCCAACGGCCTGCTGACCGGCGCGGGGGGGTCGGTGAACTTCGTGGACCAGTTCCGGAAGTCCCCCTACGTCCAACAGTATTCCCTCGACTTCCAGCGCGAGCTGGGCAACCGAATCCTGGTGGGAATCGGTTACATCGGGTCCACCACCACGCGCATCGGGGTCGGGGGCAACAATTCGGGCACCGTGAACATCAACCAACTCGACCCGCAATACCAGGCCCTGGGCCCGGCCTTGTTGCAGCAGGTCACGAACCCGTTCTTCGGAAACCCGGCCTTCGGCTCTTTCGCGAACCAGGAGACCATCTCCCGCGGCCAGCTCCTGCGGCCCTACCCGCAGTTCGGCGACATCCTGGCGCACCAGGTCAGCGAGGGTAGGGCCCGATACCACTCCCTGGTCCTCCGGCTGGAGCGGGTGATCGTGAACGGCTGGGGCGGCCGCATCAACTACACGTACAGCACGAACAAGAACAACATCTTCGGCGAGCGGAACTTCTTCAGCAACGACAGCGGAGACTTCGCCCGTGCAGTCAACGCCTACGACCTCGACCGGGAGTACTCCGCCAGCCTCTCGGACGCGCCGCACCGCCTCGCCTTCGCGGGCACCGTCGAGCTGCCCTTCGGCCCGAACAAGAAGCACCTCTCCGAGCCCGGCGTGGCGCGGACCCTGCTCGGCGGCTGGTCGATCAATTTCCTCGGGACCTACCAGAGCGGCTTCCCGATGAACGTGACCCAGTCCAACAACAACTCGGGCGTGTTCGGCCGGCTGCAGCGGCCGAACCTGACCGGCACCAGTCCCGCGACCTCCGGCAGCACTTACGACCACTACGACCCGGCCTGCAGCTGCCTCAGCAACTGGTTCAACCCCGCGGCGTGGTCGGAGGCTGAAGCGTTCAGCTTCGGCAACGCCCCGCGCACCGACACGAGGATGCGCACGCCGTTCAAGACGCAGACCGACATCGCGTTCCAGAAGGTCGAGCGGATCGGCTCGGGGGACCTGATGTTCCGGTTCGAGCTGATCAACATCTTGAACAACACCCAGTTCCTCGCGCCGGTCTCCGAGCTCGGCTCGTCGCAGTTCGGCCAAATCTCGGGCTCGCGCGGCTTCCCGCGCCTGCTGCAGTTCACTATGCGGTACGCGTTCTAGGACGCGGGAGACGACTTGGGGCGGCCCCTCGAGGGGCCGCCCTTTCTATTTGGGGGGGCCCGAACAGAGCACGGGAGCGAGGGCCAAACCGGCGCGCCCCTGCGATATGATCGAATCGTGTCGTCCATAGTCTACCTCGACGTTTGCTGCCTGAAGCGACCCTTCGACGACCAGCGCGCCACGAGGGTACAGCTCGAAACGGCGGCGGTGGCCGCCCTCATCGAGCGCGCCGAGCGCGAGGAGATCCGGTTCGTGCGCTCGCCGGCTCACACTTTCGAGAATGATCGCAACCCACGCGAGGACCGTCGGCTGGCCACCGCCTCGTGGCTGAATGGAGCCCGGGTCGAGGCAGCCCTGACCGAGAGCGCCATGGCCCGGGCCCGTGAGTTGGGCCGTCTGGGCTTCGCGCCGCTGGACGCGCTCCATACCGCGTTTGCAGAAGAGGCCGGGGCCGACTCGCTCGCGACCACGGACGACGTCTTGCTCGCGCTCGGCCAGAGACACCGAGAGAAACTCCGTGTCTCGATCACGAACCCGACCCACCTGCTGCAGAAGCTGGTCGGAGGCGCGCCGTGACGTCCACCCCGCGTCCCACCCTTTCGCTCTACGAGTTGCGGCGGGAGGGATGGGAGGCCCTCACGGAGAGGTTGGGTGTCTCCGGTGCCATCCGTTTCCTCATGCAGTACGACCCGGGCCAGGGTGACTACACGACCGAACGCCGGAGCCTGTTCGCCGACCTGAGCCTCGACGACGTGCTCCGCGAGATTCGTCAGAAGAACCCGCGTTAACGGCGCCTCCCCCTGCGCAGCTCCGCTTCCTCGGTTCTGGGCTAGGATCGCAGCACGTGGACGGGACTCCTCGTCGCAGAACTCGCGCTTGGCGCCGCGTGCTTCTCGGCCTCGCGGGCCTGGGCCTGGGCCCATGGCTCCTCCTCTCCTGCGCCAGGCCGCGGCCCACCATCCGCAACATTCTCCTGATCAGCATCGACACACTCCGGGCAGACCATTTGAGCGCCTATGGCTTCCCGCGGCCGACCACGCCGAACATCGACACCGTGGCCCGGGAGGGGGTGCTGTTCAAGAACGTCCATACCCCGGTGCCCCTGACCCTGCCCGCCCACGTCTCCATGTTCACGGGGACCCTCCCGCCCACTCACGGGTTGCGCAACAACCTGCAGAACCGGCTGCCGGACGCGAGTCTGACCCTGGCCGAGATGCTCAAGCCGAGAGGCTTCACCACCGGCGCCATCGTCAGCACGTTCGTGCTCGACCGGCGCTTCGGCGTCAGCCAGGGCTTCGACAGCTACGACGACCGCTTCCAGGCCGTGCACAAGATCGGCGACATCAGCGAGCGCAAGGGGGACGAAACGACTCGCTTAGCGAGGGAGTGGCTGGACGGGCACAAGGACCGGCCCTTCTTTCTCTTCGTCCATTTCTACGACCCCCACGACCCCTACGAGCCGCCCGAGCCCTTTGCCTCGCAGTGGAAGGGTCACCCCTACCAGGGTGAGGTGGCCTTCGCGGACCACTGCGTGGGCCAGGTTCTCGAGAAGCTGCGGCAGCTCGGCCTCTACGACTCGACCCTCATCGTCATCACCGGGGATCACGGGGAGATGCTCGGAGAGCACGGCGAGCTGAACCACGGCTTCTTCATCTACGAGGCTGCTCTCCGGGTGCCTCTCGTCGTCCGGGTGCCACGCGCACCGGCGGCCCCACGGCAGGTCGATCTTCCGGTGAGCCTCATCGACATCGTGCCCACCGTCCTCTCCCTGGTGGGGGCTCCCGTCCCCAAAGAGGCGCAGGGCGTGGACCTCTCGCCCTGGCTCGCCGGGCGGGGCGCGGGCGGGGGAGGGAGGCCCCTTTATGCAGAGACCGTGACCGCCGCCCGCTACTACGGCGCCAACTCGCTGGTCGGCGTCATCGTGGGGGGCTGGAAGTACATCGAGACCACGCGCCCCGAGCTCTACGACCTGAGGAGCGATCCCGCGGAGGCGACGAACCTACTCGAAAGCGAGCCGGCCCGGGTGGACACTCTCGGTCGGACCCTGGTGGCGATTCTGGCCGCGGCCGGGCGCGCCCCCGGGCCGGCCCCGGAGTCGGCGGCCCTCGATGAGGCCTCCCGGCAACGCCTGGCAGCGCTCGGCTACCTGGGCCGGAGCGGCGACACCGCGACGCAGGGCTTCGACCGGAGCAAGGAAGACCCCAAGGACCTCATCGCCTTCTTCCGCTCGGACCAGCGGCTCAACAAGCTCGTGGAAGACAAGGAGTACGCGGAGGCCCGGGCTCTGTGCGAGGACATGCTCCGGCAAAGGCCGGGATTCGCGGACTGCCATCTGCAGATGTCCAAGATCGCCTTGGCGGATGGTCAACCCGCGGCGGCCCTGACGGCCGCCCGGAAGGCGGTCGCGGTCGGTCCGAAAAGCGACAGGGCGCATTTGAATCTCGGCGGGCTCTTGAAAGAAAGAGGCGACCTCGACGAGGCCATTGCCCACTTCCGTCAGGCCCTGGCGCTCGAACCGGACGCCCCCGATACCCGGATGTTGCTGGGCCGGGCGCTCGCGGAGAAGGGGCAACTGGACGAGGCGGCGAGCCTTCTCGGCGCCGCCGCGACCTCTCAGCCGGAGAGCGCCGCGGCGGCGACTCAGCTAGGCTTCGTGCTGGCCAAGCAGGGCAAGCTGTCGGAAGCCGTCTTGAGCTACCGTCGCGCCATTGCGCTCGACCCCGCCTCAGCCGAGGCGCACGCCTATCTCGGCTCCGCCCTGGCCTCGAAGGCTCAGTGGGACGAAGCCATCACCCACTTCGAGCGGGCGCTCAAGGCGCGGCCGGAGAACGCTGAGCTCCACGACTGGCTTGGGGTGGCGCTGCGGGAGAAGGGGCGGTCGGAAGAGGCTCTCGGCCATTTCCGCGAGGCGGTCAGGCTCAACCCCAAGCTGGCCGTTGCCCAGCTCAACCTCGGCCGCGCGCTCAAACAACAGGGGAAGCTCGGCGAGGCCGAACAGCACTATCGCCGCGCGCTCGCCATCGATCCCGAACTGGCGGCGGCGCACAACAGCCTGGGCAGCCTTCTCGGCGCGCGGGGGCGCCTGCCCGAGGCCGTACGCCACTTCCAGGCGGCCTTGAAGGCGGA
>CAZVOI010000090.1:0-17863 GCA_964628275.1 uncultured Acidobacteriota bacterium
GTACCGCTGACGACGCTGACGTTCGCTCCGAGCGATCCGCCGAAGACGGTGACGGTGGTGGTGAACGGCGACACGACACCCGAGGCGACCGAGACGTTCTTCGTCAACCTGTCGAACGCGTCGTCTGGCGGGACGATTGGCGACGGCCAGGGTCAGGGAACGATCACGAACGACGAGCCTCCGCTGACATGTCCGGCGGCGGTGTCGCCTGGCGCGAGCTTCACGACGACTGTCACGGGTGGATCGAGCGCCACCGATTGGGTCGCGTTGACCACACCTGGAGCTGCGAGCACGACTTACAGCACGTATCAATACGTGCCCCTGCCGCGGCCGCAGAATCGGACATTCACAGCTCCGATGACGGTTGGGACGTACGAGCTGCGTCTCTTCGCGAACAACGGCTACACGCTCCTGGGTTCGTGCCAGTTCCCGGTGGCGGTGGGGTCGACGCTGTCGATCAACGACGTGACGGTCACGGAAGGGAATGCGGGGACGGTAAACGCGAACTTCACGGTGATTCGGTCGGGTGCGACGAGCGGAACGGTGACGGTTCAGTACGCGACTGCAGACGGCACGGCGACGACTGGTAGCGACTACACAGCGCTTCCATTGACGACACTGACGTTCCTGTCGGGCGACCTGACGAAGACGGTGCCGGTGGTTGTGAACGGCGACACCACGGCGGAGACGACCGAGACGTTCTTCGTGAACCTCACGAATGCGAC
Organism: uncultured Acidobacteriota bacterium; assembly: GCA_964628275.1. Classification (GTDB taxonomy): domain Bacteria; phylum Acidobacteriota; class Vicinamibacteria; order Fen-336; family Fen-336; genus CAZVOI01. Next base: position 726 of record CAZVOI010000090.1, read on the forward strand.
GGGTGGCGCGACGATCGGCGATAGTCAGGGTCTCGGCACGATCACGAACGACGATGGGCCGGCGCTTTCCGTCCCAGGACTCTCGATCCTCGAAGGCAACAGCGGCACCAAGACGGCCCTTGTCACAGTCGTGCTGTCTCCTCCGAGCGCTGGCACGGTAACCGTCAACTACGCGACGGCGGACGGCACCGCGACCGTCTCAGGCGCTGATTACTTGGCCACCTCGGGGACACTGACATTCAATGCCGGCGAGACCGCCAAGACGGTCAGCCTCACCATCAACGGCGACGTGACGTCCGAAGCGATCGAGACCCTCGGGTTCAACCTGAGCGGCGCAGTGGGCGCTGGCGTCGCCAGCTCCGGCACCGTGATCATAGTCAACGACGACTGCACGGATGCCGACGTCGACGGCATCTGCGACAGCTACGAGAACAACACCGGTGTCTATTCCGGACCCGGCACGACGGGCACCAATCCCAGCGTCGCGGACACCGACGGCGACGGTATCAAGGACGGCGACGAGGTCTATCAAACGGCCGGCGGGCTCAACCTGAGGGCCCTGGGCGCGAGCCCGGTGCACAAGAACATCCTCCTCGAATACGACTGGTTCGACGACAACAACGACCCGGGAACCTGTGCGACCCACTCGCACCGTCCAACCCAGGCCATATTGGATCGCGTCAGCGCGTCGTTCGCGGCGGCCCCGGTCACGAATCCTGACGGCGTCAACGGCGTCGTCATGATCCAAGACTTCGGGCAGGGCGGAATGTTCGGCGGCGGCAACCTGGTGGCGGACGCCGATGGCGTGATCGTGGGAGGAGTCAACAACGCCGACTTCCAGACCTACAAGATCGCCAACCAGGCGACGAGCCGGAACGGCTACTTCCACTACGTGCTGATGCCTCACCGCTACAACACGACCAGCGGCAGCTCGGGACAGGCCGAGCTGCCGGGTGACGACCTGGTCGTCTCGCTGCAATGCTTCAACACGACGACCAACGTCGCGAACACGATCATGCACGAGCTGGGTCACAACCTGAACCTGCGGCATGTCGGCAACGAGGACTGCAACTGGAAGCCCAACTACAACTCGGTGATGAACTACCGCTACCAATTCTCCGGCATCGACGCGAACGCGAGCTGCAACGCGATCGGCAACAGCGGCGAGACGAACGTGCTCGACTACTCGGTGGGCGCGCGAAACTCTCTGAACGAGAACGCGTTGAACGAGAACGCCGGCGTCTGCGCGGCGGGGCCCGGGATCGACTGGAACGGCAACGCAACCCTCGAGAACCCGGTCGTCTACGATCTCAACCGCGAGGGGACCAGCCCCGGCTCCCCGCCCGACACGACCGGATCCTGCCCCGTCTTGCTTTCGACGCTGAATGACTCCAACGATTGGGTGAACTTCGTCTTCAGCGGCCTGACGGATGCAGACGGCGCACCCCTGGCGAATCCGCTCGTGGTCGACTGCCAGAATCCGCTGTTGCCCAGGATCGTGCCGCCCGACCAGAGGCCGTGATCGCGCGAGGAGCGACCGGTCTCCTGGTCCTGAGCACGAGCGCCTGCTTGGCTGCTGCAGCCGCGCCCCAGAACGCGGGGGTCGTCGCTGCCGGAGTCATCGGCGAGGCGCAGATCGCGCCCGACGGCCGCTCCGTCGTCTTCACCCGAGTCGCGAGCCGCGGCGGCATGTCGAACCTGTGGCGGATCCCCTTCCCAGGCGGGGAGGCCGAAGCCCTGACGACGACCGCAACGCAGGACTCGCACCCTCGATGGTCGCCCGACGGCGGCACGTTGGCGTTTCTGTCACGCTCGCTCGTCGAGGGCTCCCCGAGGCGACTCGTCGCTTGGCCTTCGGGCCGCGTTCTTTTCGAGGATTCGTCAACCGATGTCCTGTCGTTCGAGTGGTCCGCCGGGGGCAGGCACGTCGCATGCATGGCCCGAAGGAAGGACAAGGCCGGTAGCGGCGTGAGCTCGGGGCCAGATCTCTTTGTGCTGGACGTTGCTTCGCGCGCCAGCCACAAGCTGAAAGCGCTGAGCAGCTCTTCGGTGTTGGCATTCGACTGGACACCCACCGGAACGGCGATCGCCGTCATCGTCAGCGATTCCCTAGGGGCTGGGCACGCCCGGATCGTCGTGGCGACGCTGGCCGACGACACCCGCGATGTGGCCAGCGTTTCCGAGGCCGCAACCCGACTGGCGTGCTCCAAGGATGGAACGACCATCGCCTGGCTCGCACCGAGCGCCGCCTCGCGTGGGGAGAGCCGCGCTTTTGTGGCACCGGCAAGCGGCGGTCCGGTGCGTGAGTTCGTGATGCGATCAGACGAAGCGGTCCGTGACCTCTCCTGGAGAGCCGAAGGGCGCCTCGCTCTCAGCATGGTCCGGGGCTCCGACACTTGGATCGACATGTTGGATCCGGTCGGCGAGGTGCGCACTTCAGTGCTGCCGACGGGGCTGGTTCGGATCGCCGGCGCACCGTCCTGGAGCGCGGACGGGTCTCGCTACGCCGTGGTGGGCTCAGGATCCGAGCACGCACCCGAGCTCTTCGTTGGATCGATTCCGCAGCCTATGCCGCGGGAGCGGGATTCAGTAGGAGCGCCGCCGACACCGGTCCGGAGGATCACCTTCTTCTCGAGCCGCCCCCCTGGCGACCGGTAGCGGAGATACACCGCCCACCCCTCGCCGAGGAGGGCAAGCGACGACCGACCGACCACCGTGTCACCATCGTGATCGCGGATGAGCCAGATCGACGACCTGCTGCGCGAGTTCCCCCCCGCGGTGCGAGAGCGTCTCCGCCAGATGTGGGACGAGATCCCGGAGGCGGTGCGGGGCCCTCTGACCGAGAACCTCCACGAACTGCCGGGACATCTCGGCCCTTGGCGCGAGCTGATACGCATGGCCCTGTCCCAGCTCCGTGCGGTCACCGGGAACAAGCGCCGAGTGGCTATCGTGGGCCCGGCCAACGTCGGCAAGTCGACGCTCTACAACCAGCTCGTCCGAGACGCGACTGATCGGGCCGACGTAAGCGCAGTGCCTGGCACGACGCGCGTCAGCCAGACCGCCGACGCCGGGCTCTTCGCGGTGGTGGACACCCCTGGGGCCGACGCAGTTGGCGCCGTGGGGGAGGCCGAGAAGGAGCGGGCGTTCGCCGCGGCTCGTGACGCCGACTTCCTCGTCGTCATGTTCGACGCGATCCAGGGAATCAAGCGGGCGGAGCAGGAGCTCTTCCGCGAACTCCAGGCCCTCGAGATCAGCCATGTCGTGGTCCTCAACAAGATCGACCTTGTGGGGATCGGAGAGCGCGAGAAGGTGGTGGAGGCCGCGGCGCGCAACCTGGGGCTGACGGTCGGCGAGGTGGTGCACTGCGTGGCGAAGGATGGCACGCGGGTGGAGCGTGTCCTGCTGGCGATCGCCAAGGCCGAGCCGGAGATCGTGGCGGCACTGGGGGCGGCGCTACCCGGCCATCGGAGGGCGTTGGCCTGGTCGGCTACGAAGAAAGCTGCGGGAGCGGCGGCCACCATCGCGATCACTCCTCTGCCGCTTCTCGACGTCTTCCCGCTCCTCGCCGTCCAGGCGTCGCTCGTGCTCGGGATCGCGCGTATATACGGGCAGCACCTGACGCTCCGGCGCAGCGGCGAACTCGTCGCCACGTTCGGCCTGGGCTTCCTGGGGCGGACGCTCTTCCAGGAGCTGTCGAAGCTCGGCGGGCCGCCCGGATGGATCCTCGCCGCGGCCATCGCCTCGTCGACGACTGTCGTGATGGGCCGCGCCGCAGCAGTCTGGTTCGAGCGGGGGCAGAGGGCGACGGCCGCCGACCTGCGTTCCGAGAGCAAGTCACTCGCGAAGCGGATGCTGCAGTCGCTCGCGAAGCTGGGGCGGCGGCCGCGCCGTGACGCCGTGGAGCGAGAGGTGGAGGCTACGCTGTCAAAGCCGTCACCGACCGAGCCCGGTGTGGGGGGAACCGATCCATGACGCCTTCGATCTCGATACACCGGCCGTCTGCCTCTTGGGGTCGGCCTCTTACAAACGGGCGTTCATGCGCCCTGCGCGCCTTGTCAGCCATCTTCGCTAAGCGTCTGGACTCGTTGCTGTGATGGTGCCGGAGGTGGGAATCGAACCCACACGAGGGGTGACCCTCTCGGGATTTTGAGTCCCGCGCGTCTGCCAATTTCGCCACTCCGGCGGGACGGGGCGTGGGCGAGACGTCCGAGAGTCTAGCCCACGACCCAAGGGCTTGGCGCGGCGACCGACGGTTCGCCCGCGGAGGGCGAGCGTACCGAAGGCTCTTCAGAAGCCAGCGCCTTCCGGGAGGGAGTGCACGGCCGCCGGCGCCAATATCGAAGCTCGACTACGGTCGCGGCGGCGGCAGGCCGTCGTCGAAAGCGCGGACTTGAAGCTCTTCGCTGGCTCCAGCGACTCGGCCCGCGTCGTTATGATCCAGCAGGACATCCCAGGTCGCGAGGCCCAGGAACACGAACAACAGAGAGATCGCAAGCTTGCGTGACATTTCCGAACTCCTTGATTGGGGGGAAGGCCAGACCACCATGGTCTAGGCCGATTGGAAAATTGTATAGTTTTCCTGTGTAAGGTGGCTAGGCAAGGCTGACCGCCGTCGCGCCGGAATCACTGGCCTGTCGGCGAGCCGCAAAGCGCGTAGTCGGGCCGCGGCCATGCCACTTGACATCTGGCAAAGGAGGTCTACATTTTCCGAACCATGTCTAGCTCGCTACAAGACGTCGCCTCGGCGCTGTCCACTCCCGACCCGGTCGACCGCGTGGGACGCGTCTTGACCCACGTGATGGACCAGGCTCGCGCCGACGCCGGCGCCGTCGTGGTGATCGGGGACGACTCTTCGGGTCGGATCCTGGTGGCGCGAGAACTCTGTCTCGAGCGCTGCGACGCGGTCGCCGCACTTTGGAGAAAGGGCCAGAAAAACCTCGCGGCAGGTCAGGTGACGAGTCTTGGCCGTGAGCGGATGATGCCGCTCGTGGACGGAGGCCGAACGATCGGCGGCGTGTTCCTGGCATCGGATCGGCCAGTGGACGCCAAGCGCCTGGCGCGGCATCTCACGGTGTTGGCACGCGCCGTGCGCGTGGCGGTCGATCCGGAAGCGGCGGCTCAGATCGGCGCCGATCTGCTCGGGCTGGGCATCGAGGAATCGAAGCGAGAGATCACGCTCGCCACGCTCAAGCAACACGAGTGGAACATCTCCCGTGTGGCGCGCGAGCTGGGGCTGACGCGGCGAACGATATACCTGCGACTCTCGCGTTGGGGCGTCGATCGGGAGAAGATCGTCAAGACGCCTAGGCGGGCGGAGGAAGGGGCATGAACCCGCACCAGCTGCTACTGGCAAACGCGGTCCGGACGGTCGTGTTTCTGGTGGTGGTGGGCTTGATCGTTCGGCGCCGTGCCCACCTGTGTTGGAGCTTCATGGGCTACCTGTCGGTGATCGTGATCTGCAACAGCCTGATGTCCCTGCTCCCCGATTATTTCTACAACCAATCCTTCTGGATCATGAAGGAGACGCTCTACAGCAATCTCAAGCTCGCCGTGGCGGCCGAGATCGCCTATCGGGTCTTCAGAGCCTTCCCGGGCGCTCTCTCGCGGGCCAGGCTGGTCTTGGCTCCGCTCGTCGGGCTCACCGGCTTGGTCATGCTGTCGGTGCCTCCGGGCGCCGACTACGTCGACATCCTGACCCGTTACAACCCCCAGGTTCAGGCGGGAGTGATTTGGATCTTGGCGGCCACATCGGTCCTCGCGGTTTGGTACAACCTGCCTTTGAATCGCCTCCACCGCGCCATCCTGCTGGGCTTCACCTCGTACCTCATCGTGTTCGCTACTCTCTACAACATCCTGCGCAGTTTCGGCTTCAACCGGCTTCGAGACACGGTCGGTTTCGTCGATGGCTACGCCTATCTCGCGCTCGTGACGTGGTGGGCCTTCACGGCGTGGCGCGGCGACGAGTCCTTCGAGACCGCGCCGATGCGCGTTCCGAAATTGGCGCCGAGGACGGCCTAGCGGCTGGCCATGCCCGACCTCTGGTTCGGCGAACTGCTGCTTTGGTCCGCGCCCGCGGTGGGGTTCGTCGTCCACGCCACGCTCGCGCGTTACAACGCTCGCCGGGTGCAGGAAGACTGGCGTTCCTTTCCCGGCGCAATCGACACGCAGCGAATCGGCGTCCTCAAGACACTCGTCGAAGGCGACGCCGAAACCCTCGACATCGCCGTGGACTCAGCGCGGGAAGCTCGGGCTGGGGGAGACGCGGACGAGGCCGCCCGCCAGATCGTTCTCGCCGAGCGGTTGGTCTTCGAAGCGACGCCCGACCGGTTGAGCCGGTTGCGGTCCCTGGGCCTGGTGATTCGGATGGCGGCCGCCGTGACGCCGCTGCCTCCGCTACGTGTCTCCGCGTTTCGCAGGCTGAGTTTGCGCGGCTTCGCGGGCCTGTCGTTCCTGGTACATCAGTTCCTGGTGAGCCCAGCCGAGCGCTTCATGCTTCGCGTTCACGTCCTGGGGGCCGGGTTCCGCGTGATCCGCGCCGCGTTCCGGCGGCGGCGCTCGGCGGCCGAGGCGCGACCGGCATCGGCGCTGCTCTCGCGTGGCCTCGAGGACGACGTCAGCGACTTCAAGACGCTCGACGCGGAGCATCTCGAAGCCGCTCGCGCGTGCGTCGTGTCGTTGCGCTTGGTTCCGCGCGGCCAAGCGGCGCTGCCCCAGCAAGCCCGCTAGCCAAAGCCGCCCGTAGATTCTCCGGCGATGTTGCTATCGATCCTCGCTTCGCTGGCGTTCGCCGCTGGGGCGCTCGCGCCCGAGCGACTGTGGGCGGACTGGCCGGAGCAACGCTTCGTCAAGATCGCAGCGCCCTGCCTTCGTCCGGCCGACCTCGTGCAAGCGATCGGGTCGCTGCGCGTCCGGCACCCTGAGCTCCGCGTCGAGGAGCTTGGCCGCTCGGCCGAAGGCCGGTCGATCCAGCTCTTGACGATCGGCACCGGGCCGCGCCGCGCGTTGCTGTGGTCGCAGATGCACGGCGACGAGCCGTCGGCGACCCCGGCGCTCTTGGACCTAGCCCACCACCTGCTCGAGAACCGAAGCGATCCGGAGGTGCGGCGCGTGCTCGACGAAACGACGCTGCTGCTGATCCCGATGCTGAATCCGGACGGCGCCGAGCGCTACGTGCGCCGGAATGCGCAGGGGATCGACATCAACCGGGACGCATTGAACCTGGTGACGCCGGAGGGCCGGCTGTTGAAGGCGATTCGCGATCGCTTCTCCCCGGAGCTGGGGTTCAACCTCCACGATCAGGGGCGTCGCACCACCGTGGGTGACACCGGCAAGCTGGCCACGATCTCGCTGCTCGCGGTGGCTGGAGATCCGCAGGGCACGCTCACGCCGGGCCGGGCGCGCGCCAAGCGCGTGGCGTCTGCGATCGTCGCGACGCTCACGCCGTTCGTCCCCGGCGGAATCGCGCGCTATGACGAAGACTGGAGCCCGCGTGCCTTCGGCGACAACCTCACCGCGTGGGGAACACCGGTGGTCTTGATAGAGAGCGGCGGGTTCTCCGAACCGCTCGAACAGTCCGACCTGACGCGCTTGAACTTCGTCGCGCTCGGCTCGGTGCTCGGCGAGTGGGCGCGGGACGACTTGCGCGCGCGCGGCGCGCTCCTCTACGAACGCTTGCCGCGCAACGCCACCGGCGGCTTCAGCGACGTGGCGCTGCGCGGCGGTCGGATCGCCCCGGCGGGCCGCGAGCCATTTCGGGCGGACGTCACGTTCGAGATGCTGGCATCGGACCGTTCCGGGCTCGGCTGTGGCGGCCCCGAGTGGAGCCGTTCGCGCGTCAGCGAGGTTGGAGACGCCCGCTTCGTGGCGTCGCGCGAGACGCTCGACGCGAGTGCCCTCCTGATCACGGCCGGGTTCGTGGCCTCCGCTTTGGGACCAGTCGAGGAGATCCTGACGCCCAAGACGTTGCTGTCGCTCCAAGCCCTGGGCGTGACGCGGGTTGTCTGGCACGTCGCGGCCGCGCGGCGAGATGCCGCGCTCGGTCATGTCGAGTCGCTCGGCGCCCTGTCGAGCCTGGTGCGCGTGGCGGGTCTCGACGAGCCTCAAGCGTGGCTGCGGCTCAGCGGCCCTCCCGTCGAGGTGCACGACAGGAATCTGATCTCGATCGTCAAGGCGGTTTCGGGAGATGCGGCCGGCGCGCGCGCCGCGGAGCTGAAGGCTGGGTTGGTGGCGGCGCTCCTGGGACCACCGGAGATCGCCGCCAGGGTCGCGGTCGACTCCTCCGCCGACCTGGTGCTGGTGAGCTCCGACCGGACGCGCGTCGAGCGGATTTTCGCGAACGGGCGTCTGCTGTTTCCTTCGCGTTAAGCTCGCGACGTATGGAACCCGCCTGGCAGGAGCTTCGCGACGACTTCCCGGCCGTGAAGGCCCACGTCTACTTGAACGCCGCGGCCGCGAGCCCGACGCCGCGCCCAGTGACGCAGGCGGTGCTGAGCTTCTACCGCGACATGGAGCAGGGCGGCGACCGCTATTGGGACGACTGGCTGGCGCGCGTGGAGGAGATCCGCGGCAAGGTGGCCGCGTTCATCGGCGCCGAGGCCGACGAGATCGCGTTCGTGCCCAACACTTCGACCGGAATCAACCTGATCGCCGACTTGATCGGCGCCGCCGGCCCGGTGCTCGCGGACGAGATGGAGTTTCCGACGGTGACGCTGCCCTGGATCCATCGCGGCATTCCGGTTCACTTCGTGCCCTCGATCGAAGGCGTCGCGCGCATCGAGTCGTTCTCGGCCGAATACGCGCCGCGCGCGGCCACGATCGCGGTCAGCCATGTCCAGTTCGCGAACGGCTGCCGCCAGGACTTGGCCGCATTCGGCGCGATCAAGGGCAATCGCCACTTCGTCGTCTGCGGCAGCCAGGCGCTCGGGGCTTTCCCGGTCGACGTGCGGGCGCAGGCGATCGACGCGCTGGCCACCGCGGGCCACAAGTGGCTGTGCGCCGGATACGGCGCCGGCTTCTGCTACGTGAGCCGCGCGCTCTTCGAGAAGCATCCTCCGCGGATGGTGGGTTGGCTATCGGTCGAGGATCCCTTCTCGTTCGAGAACCGCCAGGTCCGGCTGCTGCCGAGCCTGCGCCGCAGCGAGCTCGGCTGCCCGCCGTTCGGCCCGATCTTCGCTCTGGGCGCCGCGATCGAGTATCTGAGCGCGATCGGTGTCGACAAGATCACTGAGCGAGTGCTGTTCCTGAACGAGCTTCTGACCTACCGACTGGAAAAGGAGGGGTTCGCCGTGCTGTCGCCCGGCGGATCGTACCGTTCCGGCCAGACCCTGGTTGCGATCGACGAGCCGGAGACGTGCGTCGCCTTCCTGCGCGAAGCGGGGATCCTGGTCACGCCGAAGCCCCAGGGCATCCGCATCTCGACGCACTTCTACAACAACGAGGAAGACGTCGAGAAGGCCGTCCAGACGCTCCTCGGATACGCGAAGAAGTGAGCTAGACTCCTGCTCTCTCAAAGAAAAAGCCGACGCGCCCCGAGACCGCCGCTATCCGAAGCGCGCAGAGGATGAGTTTCTCCGAAGAGTTGAAAGCGAGGACCGCGTGATCTTCCATGTCGGCGAAAAGGTCGTCTATCCCACTCACGGCATCGGGGTCGTCGAACGCATCGGGTCCGGCCACGGGACCGCGGGCCGCGAGGATGGCTACGACCTGCGGATTCTGGCGAACGATTCGCGCGTCTTTGTGCCCGAGCGCAATGCCGACGGCGTTGGACTGCGCCGGATGATCTCTACGGCCGACGCCAAGAAGATCGTGACGATCCTCGGCAACGGAACGATCGACCAGCACCCGAACTGGAAGGGCCGCTTCAAGGAGAACTCGGACAAGATGCGTTCGGGCAGCCTGTTCGAGGTCGCCGAGGTGCTGAAGGGCCTGATGTTCGTGGGGCGCAAGAAACCGCTGTCGTTCCGCGAGAAGCGAATGCTGGAGCGGGCGAAGTTCTTGATCGTGAGCGAGATAGCCGAGGTGGAGGGGCGCGAGGCGAGCTCGGTCGAGGATAGGGTCGACAAGGCGCTGGCCCAGACCTTTTCCTCGGAGCCGCGGCCGGTCCAGCGCCCGGTGGGGCCGAAGCCGTCGAACGCCTGAAGCACCTTGACTGAGGGCAGGTGGCTCAGTACACTGCCCCTGTCTTTTCAAGGCTTTACCCCCGCGCGAGGGTGCGATGACGGAAGAAACACGCACGGCCATGACGAAAGCAGATCTGATCAGCATCGTCGCCGAGCGTCTGAAGATCACCCAGGTTCAGTCCAGCATCATCGTCGAGGCGGCGCTGAAGAGCGTTGTGAACGCGCTCCAAAAGGGAGAAGAAGTCGAGATCCGTGGGTTCGGTAGCTTCCGGTTTCGGAACCGCGCCCCCCGCAAAGGACGCAATCCCAAGACCGGCGAGAAGGTCGACGTCCCGCCGAAGCGAATTCCCTATTTCAAGATGGGCAAGGAGTTAAAAGCCCTGCTTAACGAGGCATCGGCGGTGCCTGCGGCGGAGGATGTCGGAGCGGCGCCGCCCGCTCAAAAAACCTAGCGTACGCGAACGGGGCCGCCTGGAAAGCGACAATCGCCGGACGCCACGCATCCAACCCTTCGTGGCGCCGTGCATCGTGCGGGACGGGAAGCGGCGCCTGACCGGCTACTTGAGGGACCTGAGCGCGACCGGAGCCGGTGTCTCTTGCGACCAGCCCCTGACCAGTGGCGCTGAGGCGTTGACGCTGGAGGTGCGGTTCTCGCGCCGCCCAGCAGCGACGCATCTGCCCGCCCGCGTGCACTGGGCTCAGGTCGGATCGAAACCAGGCGAGGCCGCTGTCTTCGGCGTGGCGTTCGATGGCGCCAACCCGGAAGACCTTCAGGTCGTGGGTGCGGTGCTCCAGGAGTTCCAGAGCTGCGCCGCGATGCTCTCTTGAAGCGGCGCTGGTGAGCGAAGCACCCTCGCGCCGGCTTGCTTGGAGACAGGGGCCCAGCGCCGGGGAGTGGCTCGGCCTGCACGACGACGATCTGATCCACAGCATCGCTGCGTTGCCTCCGGATCACGACCGGGACCAGGATCTAATGGAGGTCGTTTGCAGCGACCGGCATTTCTTCGTCCGGCAGGAGGCCGCCAAGCGCATTCGCAAACCCGACCTCTTGAAGGAACTTGCCGGCGACCGGCACATCGGGCAGATCCTGGTGCGCCGCATGACGCGCGAGGAGGATCGGGCTTACCTCGAGAAGCTGGTCGCGGAGACGCGCCACCTGGAGGTGCGAAACGCCGCCGACGCGCAGTTGAGGCTGGTCGCGGCGTTGGCCGCGAAGACGCCCTAAGCCAAGTCTCTTCTCGCGGGCGGACGCGCTGAATCTCTTGGGGGTCGACGTCGCGGAGTTGGACGCCGCGGCTTTCTTCCGCGCTGCGCGGACCCTGTACCCGTTCCTCGCGCTCGCCGGGCTCCTCGTGTCGCTCCGCCTGCGCCGGCCCCGATTCCTGCTACTGGGCGTTCTCGTCGCCAGTGGGTACGTCTTCTTCGTCACGAACTGGCCGCTCCAGAGCCTTTACGGCTTGCTGACCAGCAACGACCGGGTCGGCAACCTGGCTCTCGTCCAGGTCGTCGCCGCCGGCAACTCGCCGATTCGTACGGCCCAGGCCGGGCAGCTCCACTTCGAGCCTTTCTGGGGCTTGCTGGTCGCCGTCCTCTGCGGATTCGCTCCGTCACGGGTTCTCAGGGTCTACGCCTTCCTCCCGCTCTTCATGATGTGGGGGTTCGCGCTCGCGCTCTTCGTCGGGCTCCGCCCCGATCGACGAGCTCGACTCGCCCCGCTTGCCTGGTCTCCCTGGGAACGCGTTCTCGCCGCGGCTTTCGCGCTGCTGCTTTCCTCGGCGCCTCTCGAGTACGCGGGGACCTACCGCGTTCCGTGGGCGATGACGTTTCTCCTGAAGCCGAACCACGCGCTCGGTTTCGTCCTGGTGCCGCTGGTTTGGGCGGCGTTCGTGCGTATCCAGGGCTGGCGCGGCCGGTTGCTGGTGGGATTCCTGCTACACGTTCTGGGTTGGGTGTTCGTCATCCACATGGCGTTCTTCGCGACCGGTTTGTTGCTCTTCGCCGCGAGCGCCGCGGTCGGGCGGCGCGCGAGTCGGCGCGATGACGTCCTCGATGCGCTGAGCGTGATCGGCGTCAACCTGGCGATCGTCAGCCCCTACCTCGTGATGCTGCTGGTGGGATATCCATTCCTGCATGGGAACCCGCGTGCCATGATCCCGTCGTTCTCGCCTCACCTGCTCGAGGCCTCGCTGAAGCAAGGCGCGATCTTCGGGCTGGGGGTCTGGGGCCTGACCGTGGCATGGCGGCGCGGCGACCGGCTCGGGCGCGTCTTCGTCACGCAGGTCGCGGCCGGCTACCTGATCTGGGCCGGCTTCCTGTTGATGAGCCTCGTCCAGCTCGCCAAGGAGCGCGACGAGATCTACTACTGGGTGCGCTTCTTCACGGCGGCGGCCGCTGGTCTCGGCGCCTGGGACATCGTGAGCCGCGTGTCGAGCCTCTTTCCGCTCGAGGCCGCGCGCCGCGCCGCGCTCGTCCTGGCCCTAGCGATTCCGTGGTCGTTGCCCTACTGGTGGGACCCGATCACGATGGACTCCTACATCGCCGGCTCGCTCCAGCCGGTGCCCGAGAGACTCGCCGCGCCGACGGAGTTCATCCGCAGCTCCACCGATAGCCGCGCAGTCTTCGCCGGCGACAGCGACTATGCGCGGTTCGTCGCGGCGTTGGGCGCGCGTCGCGTCTCGATAGCCGACAACCTGAACCAGACCAACGACTACACCGCCCGCTTCGAGATGGCGCGACGACTGGTCGTGGACGACCAGCCCGGCCTCGCGCTGGCGCAGGCGAAGCAGCAAGGCGTCACCCATCTGCTGGTGACCCCGAAGCTGCTCGCGCTGCATCAGGATGCCTTCGCCGCCCAGGGAGGGAGAGCGCCGCTGCGCCGCGCCGACCTCGAGGCGCGCGGACATCTTTCTCGGCTGTATCTGTGGTCGGGCTCGGGCGGCGACTTCGTCGCGATCTACAAGGTCGGCGCACCGTGAGCCCCTGGGTAGAGGCGATTGCCTGGTGGCGCTACGCGCTGCTGTTCCTGTCTCTCGCCTGGGCTTTCGCGAGCCTCAGCTCGTGGAGCGGCCGAGGCGCCCCGGCCCTGGGGCTCTGCTTCGTCGCGGTCGCGACGGCGCCATTCGGGCTCGGGCTGGCGAGACCCTGGGGGCTGTTCGAAGACGCTGCCGCGACGCGGAGGATCGGAGAGATCCAGGTCGCGGCGGCCTCGGGGACTCCCGGATCGGCAGTGGCCGGAGAGCCTTCCGAGCACGCCAGCGCGTCGTGGCAGCTGCGCGCCGGCGTTTCGCCGGACGCCTTGGTCGCGCTGGGACGCTTCGCCCCTGGTATCGCGGTGGCAGCGCTGGGTCTCGTGGTGCTCGCGTTCTGGGCGGGCCGTGAGGCCGCAGCCGTCGCCGCGATCCTGGTCTGGCTCGTCTCGACCGGCGACCTGGATGCGGTGCGCGGCGCCGGACTCCTGCCCGGTGTGTGGGCTCGGCCCGAAGCGTGCCTCGGGTTGCCAGTGCTAGTGGCGTTGACGCTGCTCGCCGCGCGGCTCCCGTCAGCGCTTCGCTTCGTGGCTCTCGCGGTCCCGTGGCTGGCGCTGGGCTTCGTTGCGTTGCCGCTGGAACGGACCGGCGCTGACCGTTTCTTGCTGCTCACGTTGGACGCATCACCGTGGATCCTGCTGTCGGCATTCGGCCTGCGCCGAGTGCGCGACCTCGCGAGTCTCGCCTTGGTGGCGGGAGGCGCAGGCATCGTGGTGCTGAGCGCCGCGCCCGGGTCGGGAGCGGATCTCGTGATCGGGCACGCGCTGTATCGCGTCGGCCTGCTGTTGTCGGCCGCGCCCGCGCTCGCTCCGCTGCTCATCCGGGCGGGCGCCGCGCTGATCGAGCGCCGGCCGATCTTCCTTGCCGGCCGCGCGCCGTCGAGCGTGGGCCTGGCGGTCCTGATAGCTGCGCTGGCGCCGACGTCGTTCCTGGCGTGGTGGGACCCGTCGCGCACCGATCCCATCTATCGGCTGAGTCTCGATCCGGTGTCGCCCACGCTCGGTCCGGTGATGGCGTTCATCCGAAGCGAGACGCCCCGGGGCGCGGTCTTCGTCGCTAGCGCGGACTATGCTCCCGTCGTCGCGGTGTTCGGCGCGCGCCGCGTGTTGCGCGCGCCGAGCCTGCTCACCACGGTCGATGACGCCCGACGCCAGCGCGCCGAACGAGCGATTCTGGAGGGCCGGCCGGTGCCACTGGGAGCGGACGCTCACGAGGCGCGCTTCGTGCTGATCGCCCCGGGCGACTTCAGGGCGCATGGCATTGCCCGCCCCGAGGACCTCGAGGGGCGTCCCGGACTCGAGCGTCGCTACGCCGACGCTGCGGGATACCGGGTGTACGAGTACAGCCGCTAGAATCGCGGCGAAATGTTCGAGGGGCGGCGGGTCACGGTCGTGGTCCCGGCCTACAACGAAGAGAAGCTGATCGGCCGCGTTCTCGAGACGATGCCTGCGCTCGTCGACCGCGTGATCGTCGTCGACGACGCGTCGAGCGACCGCACCGCGGCCGTTCTCGAGGAACTGCGCTCTCGCTTCCCGGAGCGCCTGCTGGTGATCCGCCACGCCGCCAACGGCGGTGTCGGCGCCGCGATCGTCACCGGCTACAAGGCCGCGGTTGCGGAGAACCAGGACGCTGGGCTGGTGGCCGTGATGGCCGGCGATGCGCAGATGGACCCTGACGATCTCCCCAAGCTGTTGCTGCCGCTGGCGCGCGGGCTGGCCGACTACACCAAGGGCAATCGCCTCTTCACCGGCGAGGCGTGGAAAATCATTCCACGCCATCGCTACCTCGGAAACGCCGTGCTCTCGCTGCTTACCAAGGTCGCCTCTGGCTACTGGCACGTGGCCGACAGCCAGTCGGGCTACACGGCGGTCACGGTCGAAGCGTTGCGGGTGCTCCAGCTCGACCGCTTGTACAAGCGCTACGGCTTCCCGAACCACCTGCTGGTGGAGCTCAACAACTACGACTTTCGCGTCCGCGACGTGCCGATCCGGCCGGTGTACGGGATCGGCGAACAGTCTGGCATCCGGCTCGGCAGCGTGATCCCGAAGCTCTCCTGGCTGCTCGTGAAGTGCTACTTCTGGCGCATGAAGGAGAAGTACGTGATCCGCGACTTCCATCCGCTGGTGTTCTTCCTGGCGTTCGGGATGTTGCTCTTCGGCAGCGGCGTCCTGTTCGGGCTCTACATCATCTACCTGCGGGCCGTGGTCGGCGCGCTCTCTCCCAACGCCGTGATCTTCGATTCGATGATCATCATCATGGGCGTGCAGATGCTGTTCTTCGCGATGTGGATGGACATGGAACGAAACAAGGATCTGCGTTGAAGAAAGCCGGAGCTACGAAGCCGGAGGCCCGAATCGGAGTGGGATTGGTGGGCTGCGGTTACTGGGGCAAGAACCTGGCACGCAACTTCCACCAGCTCGGGGCGCTCGACTGGGTGTGTGACGAGAGCGCCTCGGTGCTCGAGGCCGTCGAGGCCGCCTACCCGGATGCGCGCACGACACGCCGCTACGCGAGTCTTCTCGAGGATCCGAAGCTGCAAGCGGTGGCGTTGGCTTCACCGGCCGCCCAGCACCACGCGATGGCCAAGGCCGCCCTGCTGGCGGGCAAGGACGTGTTCGTCGAGAAGCCGATCGCGCTGCGCGTGAAGGACGCCGAAGAGCTGGTCGCGATCGCGCGAAAGCGGAAGCGCGTGCTGATGGTCGGCCACATCCTGGAATACCACCCGGCGGTGCTGAAGCTGAAAGAGTTGCTCGACGCGGGCGAGCTGGGCGAGATCCACTATGTCTACTCGAACCGCGCGAACCTGGGCAAGGTGCGGCACGAGGAGAACATCCTGTGGAGCTTCGCGCCCCACGACATCTCGGCGATCCTGCTGCTGATCGGGAAGGACCCGGAGTGGGCCACCACCAGCGGCCAGAGTTACCTGCGGCATGACGTGGCCGACGTGACGATGACCTGTCTCGGTTTTCCCGGGATGGCGCGCGCCCACATCTTCGTGAGCTGGCTCCACCCGCTCAAGGAGCAGAAGCTGGTGGTGATCGGCAGCCGCAAGATGGCGATCTTCGACGACGTCGCCAAGGACGCCAAGCTGAAAATCTTCGACAAGGGCATCGACATGCGGGACGGACGTCCCGTGGTGAGGCAGACCTCCGAGTCGACGCTGTTCTTTCCCGACATGGAGCCGTTGCGCGAAGAGCTGCGTCACTTCCTGGACTGCGTCCGGACACGCCACACGCCGCGGACCGACGGAGAGAACGGCCTAAGAGTGCTGCGCGTGCTGGATGCCTGCCAGAGATCGCTCGAGTCGGGAGGCGCGCCGGTGAGTCTCGGCAAGGGCAAGCGATGAGCGAGCCGAAGGGTTACTACGTTCACCCGTCGTCGTACGTGGACGAGCCGTCGTCGATCGGCGAAGGGACGAAGATCTGGCACTTCTCGCACGTCATGAAGAACGCGGTGATCGGTAGGAACTGCAACATCGGCCAGAACGTGGTGATCTCTCCCGGCGTGCGGATCGGCGAGGTCTGCAAGATCCAGAACAACGTCAGTGTCTACGAGGGCGTCGTGCTCGAGGACTTCGTCTTCTGCGGCCCGTCGATGGTGTTCACGAACGTCGCCAACCCGCGCAGCGAGATCGTCCGCAAGCACCAGTACCAGGAAACGCTGGTTCGGCGCGGCGCCTCGATCGGCGCGAACGCCACGATCGTCTGTGGGCACTCGATCGGTGAGTACGCGTTCGTCGGCGCCGGTGCGGTCGTCACCAAAGACGTTCCGAGCTTCGCGCTGATGGTCGGCAACCCCGCGCGGCGCAGCGGCTGGATGTGCCGCTGCGGCATCAAGCTCAAGCTCGACGGGACGAAGGCTCGCTGCGCCGAGTGCGGCGCGGGCTACGTGCTCGAGGCCGAGGCGCTGCGCCCCGTGTGAAGTCGCCGACATGTGTGGCATAGCCGGGATCGTCGCCGCGCCCGGCGGCGCGCCTGACCGAGACGTCCTCGAA
>CAZVOI010000091.1:0-2493 GCA_964628275.1 uncultured Acidobacteriota bacterium
GGACGAGAGTCGGGATCCCACTTCCAGAACCATGACTGGCCGGGAGTCTACGCCGCGGGCCCGGGCTGATCGTCGCGTCTCATCCCGGCCGCGTGGGATGCGGACGGAGAAAGGCGCTATCCTGACGCCGATGCTGGCCGATCCCGCGGTCAGGGTGCTCGAGGCGCTGGAGCGGGAGCAGGTCCGCTACGCCGTGTTCGGCGCGGTGGCCGTCAACGTCCACGGGCTGCCCCGATTCACCGAGGACCTCGACATCTTCGTGGCCCCGGAGCGCGAGAACGTCGAAGCGCTGAAGCGCGCGCTTCGTTCCGTGTTCCCCGACCCGAGCATCGACGAGATCTCCGCGGACGACCTGCTGGGAGACTATCCCGCCGTCCAGTACGTTCCCCCCGAGGGGGCCTTCTACATCGACATCCTCACCAGGCTCGGGGAGGCGTTCCGTTTCGAGCGCCTCGAGACGCAACGCCTGCCTTTCGAGGGGCTGCTGGTGACGGTGGTGACCCCCCGGCAGCTCTACCTCATGAAGAAGGACACGGTGCGCCCCAAGGACCGCATGGATGCCGAAGCGCTGCGGCGCAAGTTCGGGCTCGAGGACGAGTGATGGCGATTCGCAAGTTCCGAAGCGTGGAGGAAATGGACGGCTATCGCTGGTACGAGCCAGGCGATCCGGTTCTGTTTCGAGCCATCCGCCGGGTCTGGGAGCTCGGCTACCGGACCGTCCGCCCGCGTTTCCCGGCGGGCGTTCACAAGCACCGGAGTCTGGCTTCCAAGAACGCGCTGCAGGAATCCTGGGCCGACGCGAACTTCTCCGCCTACCAGCAGCGGCTGCGAGAGGAACTGGCTCGCCTCGAGGGCAGCCGGCCTCGCTGATCGGTCACTACCGGAGGGCACGACCATCGAAGCGCCAGACCTCCGACACGCCAAAGACCGGCGATCCACCGGTAGCCCGGCCCGGCGCGCTCCGCCGACTAATCGTCCTCGGCACGGGCGCGCGCGACCGCACCGTCGAACTCGGCGACCAAGGATGGCGCGTTCGCCGACAGGTAGGCACGGCAGAGATCGACGTCGATGCCGGCTTTGATCAACTCGATCACGTCGGTGCGGTCCTTGTGACGCGGGGACTTGAGCTTCATGTAGATGAGAGGAGCACTCTCGATCATGGAGCCGGGCGCGGCCTCGAGGACCGCCGCCAGGAAGCCTTCGCCCGGCTCTGGGCCGATGAAGTCCACGGCGACGCCCCTGACCTGGAAGGGGACGCCCGCGCGAAGCGTGACGAGGCCGCCCGAGTGGTGCTCGAAGGCTTCGTCGCCAACGAGGAAGTCGACGTCCTTGGTGGCCCGTGGGAAACCGTTGGCGCCGACCGCCAGCCCCCCCACGACGACATGCCGGATGCCGGCCGACTTCAAGGCCGCGGAGGCGAGGTCCAATGCCTCGAGCACCTCACGGGAGACGACACCCTCCAGGAGTGACGGATCAGGCCTGGTCACACGTCGCCTCCGCGTTCCGGAGATAGAGAGATGCGGCCGCGCGAGCACGGCTCAGTATGGCACGTTGGGCTCCCCAGCCGGACTCGCCGCGCCTCCGGAAATCGTCCATTTCGGCGATCGACTCCGCCAAGACCAGGGGGCCGGCCGCGTGACCGTGAGTGAAGCATCCTTCGTTCGCTCACGGTTGGGCCGCGGCCTCACTGCCTACCAAGAAAACGCGCAATCTCCTCCCAACTGGCCGTCGCGGCGTCGCGATTGTGGCCCATGGTCGTGCCCTCGGCCAGTGCTCAAACGTCGGGCGCGTCCTCGACGTCGAAGCCGTGCTGCGCGTTCGCGTAGCGGCGTACCTCGACCAAGCCTGGCTTCGTAGAGCTGCCAGCTCACTCCCTCGAGCACGAAATGCTCCCCGACGCGAGGAATCGTCGTGGCGGCCATGCCCCAGTGTCGCGTGCTGTCGGCCCGTCAGGCAAACAGCCTCCCCCACACGCTATCCCTCACTCCCTCACGGCTTCATCTTGTACTCTCGCTCGAGGATCAAGGCGGCATCCGGACCCTTCCAATAGGGTCCGATCCAGCGCAGCCGCGGGTCCTTCCACGTCGCCGCCGGCCGCCGCCAGTGGCCGCGAACCATGAAGCGCTTGAAGATCCGGCCGCCGTCGGCGTGCCCACCGAGCGCGCGGAGCTGCCGCACGCGCGAGATCGGGATCTTTCCGGGGAGGTAGAAGACGTCGTCGGCGGAGTACATGCGGCCCGGAGGGAGCGGCGCGCGACGGCCGCGGCCCGGCAGCGACTCTCCCCCCGGCGGGCCGAGGACCTGAGCATCGAGATGGGCGGTGGTGGCGTAGAGGATCGCGTTGACGACGAGGTATAGCACCTCCTTCAACTCGCGGCTGGCGAAGACCGGGTCGCGGTCGCTCACGTCGGGGAAGGTGCTCTCCAGGATGGTGTCGAGTCGGTCCTGCGGGTGGATCAGGAGCTGGCGGGCGAGCAGGTAGGGCCAGCGGCC